>JAYUGL010000139.1:0-14599 GCA_043738385.1 Sterolibacteriaceae bacterium | reverse complement strand
GCGCGCGGTTTGTCGGTTGCCGACATCGCGAGGACACTCAAGTTCAGCGAACGTCAGATCGACGCGCTGGAGCGCGACGACTATCAGTTATTGCCTGGTTCAACCTTCATTCGCGGATTTATTCGCAGCTACGCCAGGGCTTTGAAGATTGAATCTGCGCCGTTGATCGCGATGCTTGAGGTGGGCACGCCACACGTCGCGGTGGAGGTTGTTGCGCCCGGTAACATGGGTGACGCCGTGCCGCAGGCGTTCATGAGGCGCCATCCCAAATCGAGTAGTGTTGTCGCCGGGGTCATAATCATTTTTATTGCGGGATACGTGTGGCTGACCGGGTTCATGCGTGAACAGATGCCGGTGTCTCCAACACCACAACCGATTCCAGTTGCCAAGGTTGTCGGCAGCAGCACTGAAGCGATTGCGCCCGATGCACCTGCGGTGTCATCTGCGGGTGCCCAGCTGGTAGTCGACTTCGACGACAAATCCTGGATCGAAATCAAGGATGCGACTGAAAGCGTGGTGTTGACAGGCGAATTTCCGGGTGGTTTTCATCAGGTTATTGCCGGGCACGCACCGTTTCAGTTATGGATAGGTAACGCTTTAGCAGTCCGGGTGAAACAGGGGGATCGTCCGATAGACCTGCTACCCCATACGCGGGAGGGCGTCGCCCGTCTTACGGTCGATTGATGATGAAAACGGATATATCGGGGACTACTCGCCGTCGTGTCTCACGCAGTGTACGCGTTGGCAATGTCCTGATCGGCGGCGCAAATCCGATCGTGGTTCAGTCGATGACGAATACCGATACCGTCGACGATTTTGGCACCGCGATGCAGGTTGCCCAGTTGGCTCGTGCCGGTTCAGAAATCGTGCGCATCACGGTCAACACGCGTGAAGCCGCCGCTGCTGTGCCAAGGATTGTGGAGCGTCTCGCTGCCATGGGAATCGTGGTGCCGCTGGTGGGCGACTTCCATTTCAATGGCCACAAGCTGTTGAGCGAAGTGCCGGAGGCTGCATCCGCGCTGTCCAAATTGAGGATCAACCCTGGAAACGTCGGCAAGGGCGCCAAGCGCGACGAACAATTCGCGCAATTGATAGAGATCGCCTGTCGCCATGACAAACCGGTGCGCATCGGCGTCAACTGGGGCAGTCTTGATCAGACGCTGTTGGCGCGCATCATGGACGAAAATGCAAAGCGCAGTGAGCCGCTGGATGCGACGCAAATCATGCGCGAGGCGATGGTCACCTCCGCCCTGGAGTCTGCTGAAAGAGCGGTGGAGCTGGGCTTGCCGGCGGATCATATTGTGCTCTCGTGCAAAGTGTCCGGCGTGCAGGACCTGATCGCCATCTATCGTGATCTGGCCCGTCGCTGCGACTATGCCTTGCATCTCGGGTTGACAGAAGCGGGGATGGGTAGCAAGGGCATTGTCGCCTCGACAGCGGCCATGGCTGTGTTGTTACAGGAAGGGATTGGCGACACCATCCGGGTGTCACTCACTCCGGAGCCCAATGGTGACAGAACCAAAGAAGTCATCGTTGCGCAGGAGATTTTGCAGACGGTGGGGTTGCGCGCATTTACGCCGCTGGTCGCCGCCTGCCCAGGTTGCGGCAGGACCACCAGCACCTACTTCCAGGAGCTGGCGCAGGACATTCAAAGTCACGTCCGGGAATGCATGCCCAAATGGAAACTGGAACGGAACGGCGTTGAGAACATGACATTGGCAGTGATGGGCTGTGTCGTGAATGGTCCGGGCGAGAGCAAACATGCAAATATCGGAATTTCCCTACCGGGCAGCGGCGAAGCGCCGGTAGCGCCGGTGTATGTCGATGGAGAAAGATTTATCACACTGCGCGGTGAAAATATCGCCGCGGAGTTCAAGCAAATCGTCGACGACTACGTGGTGCGAAAGTTTCCGGCACACCAGGAATGAGCCAAACCCTGCAAGCCATTCGCGGGATGAATGACATCCTGCCCGACCACGCCGAGCAGTGGGAGCAGTTCGAGGAGCTGATCCGTGACTGGTTGCGTGCCTATGACTATCGTCCAATTCGCATGCCGCTCGTTGAACCAACGCCGTTGTTCACTCGCGCCATTGGCGAGGTGACCGACATTGTCGAAAAGGAAATGTACTCCTTCGAAGACCGGCTCAATGGCGAACAACTAACTTTGCGTCCAGAAGGCACCGCCTCCTGCCTGCGCGCCGTTCTTCAACACAACTTGCTTTACGATGGCCCCAAGCGGCTGTGGTACATGGGCCCGATGTTTCGTCACGAGCGCCCGCAGCAGGGCCGCTATCGCCAATTCCATCAGGTCGGTGTTGAGGCGCTTGGCTTTGCCGGCCCGGATATCGATGCCGAGCAGATTGCCATGTGTTCCCGGTTGTGGGACGACATGGGCCTGGAGGGCATCCGCCTGGAAATCAACTCACTGGGGCAGCTTGACGAGCGAGCCCGGCACCGCGCTAATCTGATCGTTTATCTGCAACAACATGAAGCCCGCCTCGATAGCGATGCCAGGCGGCGCTTGCACACCAATCCGCTCCGCATTCTCGACACCAAGAATCCCGAATTGCAGGAACTGATCGACGCGGCGCCGAAACTGATCGATTACCTCGGTGAGCCATCACTCAAGCATTTCGAGGGTGTGCAGGCGTTGCTCAGGGATGCCGCGATTCCTTGCCGGATCAATCCGCGCCTAGTGCGCGGGCTAGACTATTACAGCCATACCGTGTTCGAGTGGGTCACCGATCAATTGGGTGCCCAGGGTACGATTTGTGCCGGAGGGCGCTACGATAGTCTCGTCGCCCAATTGGGCGGCAAGCCGGCGCCGGCCTGCGGTTTTGCCATGGGCATCGAACGCCTGCTGGCTTTGTGGACCGCGCAGGGGTTCGAGCAAGAGAAGTTCGTGCCGGACGTTTATCTCGTGCATCAGGGAGAAGCGGCGGGGCGTTATGCATTCCGTGTCGCAGAGCTGGTGCGCGACGCCGGGTTCGCGGTGCATTTGCATTGCGGCGGCGGCAGTTTCAAATCGCAGATGAAGCGGGCCGATGGTTCCGGCGCATCGCTGGCGATCATCATCGGCGACGACGAAGCCGCCAGCGATCATGTCACGCTCAAGCCTTTACGCGACGCAGTTGAACAGCGCACGGTGGCATTTGATCAGGTTGCGGAGTCCGTCGCGCAACTCATTTTTGGCAACGAAGAATAGGAAAAACACATGGCCGTTTATGATCTTGAAGAACAAGAACAACTCGAAGAGTTGAAAACTTGGTGGAAGCAATACGGCAATCTGGTGACCGGTGTGTTGCTGGCGGCGGTCTTGGCGCTTGCCGCATGGCAGGGCTGGCACTGGTGGCAGCGCAGTCAAGCGGCACAGGCGTCGGCGATCTATACCGGTGTTCAGAAGGCGGTGACCGAAAGCGACGCCAAGCGCGCGCGGGAACTGGCCGGTGAAATCATCGACAAATATCCCAGGACCGCCTACGCCAGTCTGGCGGTGTTGCTGTCGGCAAAGGTACAAGTCGACAAAGGCGAAGCCAAAAACGCCAAAGTGCAGTTGCAGTGGGTTACCGAGCACGCCAACGATGATGCGTTGCGCGACCTGGCGCGGCTGCGCCTTGCCACCTTGCTGCTCGACGAAAAAGCCTACGATGAAGCAATGAAACAATTGACTGCTGCGTCGGTCGAATCTTTCGGGCCACGTTTCGCGGAATTGAAAGGCGATGTGCTCGCCGCCCAGGGCAAGGTTGCCGAAGCCCGGACGAGTTATCAATCAGCGCTGGCGCTGATGGACAAGACAGGCGGTGACGATCCGAGCGGGGTTCAGCCGGTTTATCGCGAAGTTCTGCAAACCAAAATGGATGCCCTGAGGACAAACAAGTGATGCGCACCCGATACGTCTTGATGTCCTTGCTGTGTACCGGTTTGCTCGCGGGGTGTTCCACGATTAACAAATATAACCCGCTTGTCTCCGGTCCGGATCCAAAATCGATGCCGGCACCGCTGGTGACTATCGAACATGCCGATGGCAAATTGCGCACGTTGTGGCAGGCTAGCGTTGGCAGCGCGGGTGCCAACGTATTCACGCCCGCGGTGGCGGGCAGCAGCGTTTTCGCCGCCGACGAGGATGGCGCCATCACCCGCTTTGACAACGGCAAACAGGTCTGGCGCATTTCGGCGGGGCAGTCGCTGTCGGGCGGAGTCGGCTCAGACGGCAAGATTGTTGCTGTGGGAACGTCCAAGGGCGACGTCCTGACTTTCGCCGCCGACACGGGGAAAGCCCTGTGGAAAACCAAAGTCAGTTCTGAAGTATTGTCCGCACCGATCGTCAGCGAAGAGTTGGTGGTGGTGCGCAGCGGCGATTCTCACATCTTCGCGTTTGAACGGGCCGACGGCAAACGCCATTGGGTCTATCAGCGCTCCACACCGACGCTGAGCCTGCGTTCCAATGTTGGCGTTGTCGTGGCGCCGGGTAGCGTGCTGGCAGGCTTCCCCGGTGGCAAGCTGGTTTCGATCGCCGCCAACAACGGTGCGGCACAGTGGGAAGCGACCGTCGCGCTGCCCAAGGGATCAACCGAACTCGAACGGGTCGCCGACATCACCAGTTCGCCGGTGGTATTCGAGCATCAGGTGTGTGCCGTGGCGTTTCAAGGGCGCGTGTCGTGCTTCGATTTGGCTTCCGGCAACGCCTTATGGTCGCGTGACGTTTCGTCCATCACCGGTCTCGATATGGATAGCAAGGCGGTTTACGTAAGCGACGAGAAAGGTGCGGTACTGGCCTTTGATCGCAGCAGTGGATCGAGTCTGTGGAAGCAGGACAAGCTGGCCAATCGCGCACTATCGCGGCCTATCGTTCTTTCCAAGGCAGTTGCTGTCGCCGACTTTCAGGGATATATCCATCTGTTGAGTCAGGACGATGGTTCCTTCGTCGGCCGTCTTCAGACCGATGGCAGCGCCATTTCAGCCGAGCCCCAGCGTATCGCGGGGGGCTTTCTGGTACAAACACATGGTGGCGGACTCTATGCAATTTCCTCCGACTAACGCATGAAACCCACGCTGGTGTTGGTGGGC
Source organism: Sterolibacteriaceae bacterium (assembly GCA_043738385.1). Classification (GTDB taxonomy): domain Bacteria; phylum Pseudomonadota; class Gammaproteobacteria; order Burkholderiales; family Rhodocyclaceae; genus JANYCD01. Next base: position 9,532 of record JAYUGL010000139.1, on the reverse strand, counting down.
CGGCCCAATGTCGGCAAGAGCACGCTGTTCAATCGCCTGACGCGCTCACGCGACGCGCTGGTCGCGGACATACCGGGTTTGACACGCGACCGCCACTACGGCCTCGGCCGACTCGGCCGCAAGCCCTACCTGGTGGTCGATACCGGCGGCTTTGAACCTCAAGCCAAGGACGGCATCATGCATGAGATGGCGCGCCAGGCCGAGGCGGCAATCGCCGAGGCTGACATGCTGCTATTCATCGTGGATGGGCGGGCTGGGGTGACGCCACAGGACAAGACAATTGCCGACTTGTTGAGGCGCAGCGGTCGTCCCCTGCATCTGGTGGTGAACAAAGCCGAAGGCATGGAGCGTGCCATGGTCGGTGCCGAGTTTCACGAACTGGGTTGCGGTGCGCCGCTGGTGATTTCCGCCGCCCATGGCGACGGCGTGAACGAACTGGTGGATCTGGTCCTGGAGAATTTTCCGGAACAGGACGACGAGCCCGACGCCAGCAAGGGGCCCCGTGTTGCCATTGCCGGCCGACCCAATGTTGGCAAGAGCACCCTGATCAACACCCTGCTTGGCGAAGAAAGAGTCATCGCATTTGACATGCCCGGCACCACGCGCGACGCCATCGAGGTTCCGTTCGAGCGCAATGGCCGGCACTACACGCTGATCGACACTGCGGGCTTGCGTCGCAAGGGTCGGGTATTCGAGACCATCGAAAAATTTTCGGTGATCAAAACGCTACAAGCCGTGGAGGAAGCCAATGTCGTTGTGCTGATGCTGGATGCGAGTCAGGATATTTCCGACCAGGATGCCCACATCGCCGGGTTTTGCATCGAAGCCGGGCGTGCTTTGGTGCTCGCGGTTAACAAATGGGACGTGGTCGACGAGTACCGGCGCAGCCGGATCAAGATCGACATCGAACGCAAACTCAACTTCCTCGGCTTCGCTACCGTGCACTACATCTCGGCGCTCGAAGGCAAGGGTATTACAGCGGTACTCGGTTCTGTCGACAAGGCCTACGCCGCCGCGATGGCCAAGTTGACGACGCCGAAACTGACCCGGGCATTATTGGCCGCGGTGCAAAAGCAAGCGCCGCCGCGCCATGGCATCTTTCGTCCCAAGCTGCGCTATGCCCATCAAGGCGGCAGCAATCCGCCCATCATCGTCATTCACGGGAGCGCGCTGGATCAGATACCGGACTCCTATACGCGTTATTTGCAACACTCCTTCACGGCGAGTTTCAAGCTACAGGGCACGCCGCTGCGAATCCAGTACAAGACCGCGCACAATCCGTTTGCCGACGAACGCAGTTGATGCACGCAGTGGCATCGCGTTCGAAAATCGATTAAAGTGTTTGCTCGGAATCAAAACAAGGTGCTATCCATGAGTAACAAAGGGCAACTTTTACAAGACCCGTTTTTGAATGCGCTCCGCCGCGAGCATATCCCGGTGTCCATTTATCTGGTCAACGGCATCAAGCTGCAAGGTCAGGTCGAGTCCTTCGACCAGTACGTGGTGTTGCTCAAGAACACCGTTACGCAAATGGTCTATAAGCACGCAATTTCCACCGTCGTGCCAGCACGTCCGGTCAGTCTTCCGCAGGAAACCGAAGAAGAGTGATCTCCGGCGCTACGGCGCTCACTGATGTTTGACCGTCCGGCCACCGGCGAAAGCGCCATCCTGGTCCAGCTCGATTTCAACGACGGCGATTATGCCGAGCGTCTGGATGAGTTCAAACTGCTGGCCACCAGTGCTGGCGCAGCGCCCAAAAGGATCATCTCCGGTAAACGCAGCCGGCCGGATTCCGCAACTTACGCTGGCAAGGGCAAGGTCACCGAAATCGGTGAGGCAGCCAGGCTGCATGACGCGGATGTCATCCTTTTCAACCATGAGTTGTCACCGGCACAACAACGCAATCTGGAACGCGCGCTGGAGCGGCGCGTGATTGATCGCACCGGTTTGATCCTCGACATATTTGCGTTGCGCGCGCGCAGTCATGAGGGCAAGCTTCAGGTCGAACTGGCGCAGCTCCAGTATCTGACAACCCGCCTGGTGCGCGGCTGGACGCACCTTGAACGGCAAAAGGGTGGCATCGGTTTGCGTGGTCCGGGCGAAACGCAGCTTGAGACCGACCGCCGCTTGCTCGGCAAGCGCGTCTCCTTGCTGAAGGAACGCTTGAAGCAGTTCGTGCGGCAGCGCACGGTGCGGCGCAAGTCGCGTATGCGCGGCGACGTGCTTTCCGTATCGCTGGTCGGTTACACCAATGCCGGCAAGAGCACCTTGTTCAATGCGCTGACCAAAGCCGGCGCTTATGCCGCCGACCAGTTGTTTGCCACGCTCGATACCACGACGCGGCGTCTCTATATTCCCGATGCAGGTCAGGTCGTCATCTCGGATACCGTTGGATTCATTCGCGATTTGCCGCATTCGCTGGTTGCGGCTTTCCAGGCGACGCTGGAAGAAACCACTCAGGCCGATTTGCTGCTGCACGTGGTCGATTCGGCGAGCCCTGATCGCGACCAGCAGATGCAAGCCGTGGCTGAGGTTCTCGACGAAATCGGCGCCGGTGCAGTGCCGCAGCTTGTGGTCTGGAACAAGATCGATGCGACAGCGGCCAGTCGGGGAGTGGACCGGGATGAACATGGTAAAATTGCGCGCATTCGTGTCAGCGCCCGCACCGGCGCCGGTCTCGAATTATTGCGCGAATCCCTGGCTGAAATTGCCCGCGAACACACCGTCCATGCTGATGCAACCTGATCGAAAAAATCCATGATTACCGGAATACTGATGTCATTGAACGACAACGGCTGGGGCAAAGGTTCCGGCGGTAACAAGAATGGACCGCCCGACCTCGAAGATTTGTGGCGTGATTTCAACCGTCGTCTGTCCGGATTGTTCGGCCGTGGCGGAAATGGCGGGCAGGGCGGCGGGTCGCCCCCTTCAATCAGTCCCCGCCAGTTCGGCGGCGGCGTTGGTCTGCTGGCCATGCTGGTGGCCGTGGTCTGGCTCGCCAGCGGTTTTTACATCGTCGATGCCAGCCAGCGCGGTGTGGTGCTGCAGTTCGGCCGCTACAAGGAAACCACTGATCCGGGCCTGCGCTGGCGGCTGCCGTGGCCGATCCAGAGCAACGAGGTGGTCAATCTTTCCGGCGTGCGTACCGTCGAGGTCGGTTATCGTGGTTCGGAGAAGAACAAGGTACTGAAAGAAGCGCTGATGCTGACTGATGACGAGAACATCGTCAGTGTCCAGTTTGCCGTGCAGTATCTGCTCAAGGATCCCAAGAGCTACATTTTCAAGAATCGCCATCCCGAGGATACCGTGGTGCAGGCTGCAGAAACTGCCATCCGCGAAGTGGTGGGAAAAAGCAAAATGGACTTCGTGCTGTTTGAAGGCCGTGACGTGATCGCCGCCAATACCACCAAGCTGATGCAGGAAATTCTTGATCGCTACGAGACGGGGATTCAAATTCGCACTGTGACCATGCAGAGTGTACAGCCGCCGGAGCAGGTGCAGGCCGCCTTTGAAGATGCGGTCAAGGCCAGTCAGGATCGCGACCGGCAAAAGAACGAGGGCCAGGCGTACGCCAACGACGTGGTGCCGAAAGCGCGCGGTACCGCCGCCCGTTTGATCGAAGAAGCGGCCGGCTACAAGGGCCGCGTGATCAACACGGCGGTGGGTGATGCGTCGCGCTTCAACCAGATTCTGGTTGAATATGACAAGGCGCCGGCCGTGATGCGCAGCCGGATGTACCTCGACACCATGCAGCAGATCTATTCCAACACCAGCAAGGTCATGGTGGATGGCAAGGGCAATAACAATCTGCTCTATTTACCACTCGACAAGCTGATGCAAGCTGCGGGTGCTCCGGCGGCGACTTCGGTCCTCCCGGATCAAGCGCCCGTTCGCTCGGGAACGGCTTCCGCCGCCGCGTCCGGTGAAGTTCCGCCACAACTGGAGAAGGCGCCGACTACAGGTGACTATCGTTCCCGTTCCTCGCTTGACTCACGTGATCGGGGAGACCGCTGATGCGTCGCCATCTTTCATTTATCGTGGCTTTCGTCTTTGGCCTGATGGTGGTGTTTGCCATGACGGTATTCACCGTCGATCAGCGCGAGTGGGCGATCATTTTTCAGCTTGGGGAAATCAAGGAAGTCATCAAAGAGCCTGGTCTGGCCTTCAAATGGCCGCTGATCCAGAACGTTAGACTATTCGACAAACGCTTGCTGACCTACGACTCTCCCGAACCGGAAAGTTTCCTCACCGCCGAGAAAAAACCGGTGCTGGTTGATTCCTTCATCAAGTGGCGTATCAGCGATGTGCGCCAGTACTACATCTCGGTCGCCGGTGACGAAGAAGTCGCGCGCACCCGGCTGTCGCAGACAGTGAATGCCGGCTTGCGCGAAGAATTCGGCAAGCGCACCGTGCACGATGTGATCTCGGGCGAGCGTGACAAAATCATGTCCGAGGTGCAGCGCAAGGCCGATGCCGACATGCGCAATATCGGCGTGCAGATTGTCGATGTCCGTCTTAAGCGCGTCGAGCTGCCGGCGCAGGTTTCAGAGTCGGTCTATCGCCGCATGGAATCGGAACGCAAACGCGTCGCCAATGAGCTGCGCTCGCAAGGTGCGGCGGACGCTGAAAAAATCCGTGCCGACGCTGACAAGCAGCGCGAGGTGATCGTTGCAGAAGCCTATCGCGATGCGCAGAAGACCAAGGGCGAGGGTGACGCCCAATCGTCGGCGCTCTATGCCCAGGCGTTTGGCAAAAATCCCGAGTTTTATTCCTTCTACCGCAGTCTCGAAGCCTATCGCAACAGCTTCAAAAACAAGACCGATGTGCTGGTAGTGGAGCCCAACTCCGAATTCTTCAAGTATCTGAAGAACTCAGGCAAAGGCGGCAAGTAGTCTGTCGCCATGGCATCGACCTTTTTTCTGGCGTTGGCGCTGATGCTGGTGATTGAGGGATTCATGCCTTTTCTGGCGCCGCGCATTTGGCGCGAGACTTTTCGCCGGGTGACCGAGTTGACCGACGGACAGATCCGCTTTATCGGTTTGACGTCGATGCTGGTTGGCATCATCATTCTCATGGTGACTCGCTGATGCGCTGGATGCTGCCCGAAGCCATTGAGGACATCCTGCCGGCCGAAGCGCGCCGGGTCGAAGCTCTGCGTCGCCGTCTGCTCGATGCCTTCGAATGCCGCGGCTACCAATTCGTCATGCCACCGCTGCTCGAATATGTCGATTCGCTGCTGACCGGCAGCGGGCGCGATCTCGATCTGCGCACCTTCAAGTTGGTTGATCAACTCTCCGGCCGCACTATGGGCATCCGCGCCGACATTACGCCGCAAGTGGCGCGCATCGACGCACACCTGCTCAATCGTGAGGGTGTTACCCGCCTGTGTTACTGCGGCAGTGTGCTGCACACATTGCCGGCGGGTTTTACCGCGACGCGCGAGCCGCTGCAAATCGGCGCCGAACTCTATGGCCACAGCGGGCTGGAAGCCGATATCGAAATCATCCGTCTGCTCGCCGAAGCACTTCGGCTTGCGGGGCTCGCGACAACGCGTATCGATCTTGGCCATGTCGGTCTGTTTCGTACGCTTGGTGCCGCAGCGGGCTTTGATGCGGAACGTGAAGAGAGTATTTTTTCCGCGCTGCAGGCCAAGGACGTGCCGACACTGCGCGATCTGGTACAAGGCGCTGCGGAGCCCTATCGCTCGGCATTGCTGGCCTTGCCAGATCTATACGGTGGCGCTGAAGTGCTGACGCAGGCGCGCAAAAGACTGCCAGCCGAAGTCGGCGCCACGCTCGACGAATTGCAGCGGCTCGCTACCGCGCTTTCCGATCTGCCGATCAGTTTCGATCTTTCCGACCTGCGGGGTTACCACTACCACAGCGGCATCGTATTCGCCGCCTACGGCAACGGCGCATCGAGCGCCTTGGCGCTGGGCGGTCGTTATGACATGGTGGGCAAGGCCTATGGGCGTGCTCGTCCGGCGACCGGTTTTTCCATGGATCTGCGCGAGCTGGCGCGCATGGCAAACGGGTATTCGATCAAGGGCGCGATTCTCGCACCGCTGGGTGATGACAAACACTTGCAAGTCGTAGTGCAACGCCTGCGCGAGCAGGGCGAAATCGTCGTACGTGCCCTGCCGGGGCATGAAGGCACCTGGCATGAAGCCGGCTGCGATCGCTGTCTGGTGCTGATCGGCAGCGCCTGGACGGTAGAACCCATCAAGAAAGACTGAACAGCATGGCCAAGAACGTAGTCGTCGTCGGCACGCAATGGGGTGACGAAGGCAAGGGCAAGATTGTCGACTGGTTGACCGATCATGCACAGGGCGTGGTGCGTTTTCAGGGCGGCCACAACGCCGGCCACACGCTGGTCATCGCTGGCAAAAAAACCGTGCTGCATCTGGTGCCTTCCGGCATCCTGCGCGACGGTGTCACGTGCTACATTGGCAACGGCGTGGTGCTGTCGCCCGAAGCCCTGATCAAGGAACTCGACGAACTTGCGGCGGCCGGCATTGATGCCGAGTCGCGCGTCCGTATTTCAGAAGCCTGTCCGCTGATCCTGCCTTATCACCAGGCCATTGATATCGCGCGCGAGTTGGCGAGGGGCGCCAACAAGATCGGCACTACCGGGCGTGGCATCGGCCCCGCCTATGAAGACAAAGTGGCGCGGCGTTCCATACGGCTACAGGATTTGCTGTATCCAAAACGCTTTGCCGAGAAACTCGCCGAGCTGCTCGAATATCACAACTTCTTGCTGAAGAATTATTTTGGTGCCGAGATCGTCGACTTTCAAAAGACGCTCGACGCCACGCTAGCCATTGCGCCGCGCATGACGAAGATGATCGCGGATGTGCCACGCGCGCTCTACGACGCCCACAAGGCCGGCGCCAATCTGTTGTTCGAGGGTGCTCAGGGCACGCTGCTGGACATTGACCACGGCACCTATCCGTATGTCACTTCGAGCAACTGCGTGGCGGGCGCGGCGGCCGCAGGCGCCGGTGTCGGTCCCGGCATGCTGCATTATGTGCTTGGCATCACCAAGGCCTACACCACGCGCGTCGGCGGTGGCCCGTTCCCAACCGAACTCTATGATGCGGTGGACAAGCTTGATCCGGTGGGCAAACACATGGCCACCAAAGGCCACGAATTTGGCGCCACCACCGGCCGCGCCCGGCGTTGCGGCTGGTTCGACGCTGCGGCCTTAAAGCGCTCGATCCAGATCAATGGTGTTTCTGGACTGTGTGTCACCAAGCTCGATGTGCTTGATGGCGTCGAGGAACTCAAGATCTGTACTGGCTACCGCCTTGATGGTGGTTTTTCCGACATTCTTCCGGTGGGTGCCGATGATCTCGCCCGCTGCGAGCCGCAGTATGAAACCTTGCCGGGCTGGACCACCAGTACCGTCGGTGTCAAAGCACTGGATGGCCTGCCGACCGCGGCCCGCGCCTATCTCAAGCGCATCGAAGAAGTTTGCGCGGTGCCAGTGGACATGATCTCCACCGGGCCTGACCGCGAAGAAACCATCGTCCTGCGGCATCCCTTCGAGTAATCCCGTCACCTGAGCATCCGCATGCGTGCAACCAGGAGGATTTTTCTGCTGTTGCTCTGCATAGGCATGGCTGTCGTTGCGTTTGAGGCGAATGCGACCGCCGCGTCACCGCGCAACCTCATAATCCTGGTTCGCATCGATGCGGATAACAGTCAGAGCCGGCAGGGCGTTGATGTGTCGGGTTCCGTTACTCGTGGACGCCATGCGCGCATCATGCTGCCGGGCGACGACACGCGCTCCGGCAACACGACGTTGCATGGTCGCATTTACGAATCGCAGCGCAGTAGCCGCAACAGCAGCGTCCAGCAGGTCATGGTAATCGAAGGTGGGCAGGCGTTTGTCAACGTCGGTGAGTCAATTGCCGTGCCGATGCACCAGATCCTGCTGTCGCCGGTGGGTGTGGTGATTTCCGACTCGGTCCTGATTCGTGATTTGGGGGCCGGTTTTTACGCCAAGCCCAACATCAGCGGCGACCGTGTGATCCTCGACATCACCGCCTATCAGAACAGGCCGAGCTCGTCGCCGTTTGACGTGAACACCACCCGCATCTCGACCACCGTCGCCGGCAAATTGGGCGAGTGGATACGGCTGGGTGGCAGCAGTCAGCAGGAGGGCGGCAATCGTGGCAGCATCGGCAATTACGCGACCCGCTCGGGAACCAGCGACCGTCAGGTCTGGTTGAAAGTGGATGCTGGACCCTGACTACCGGAAGATTTCCCATTCACCGGCCGCATGTTTTCGGGTACAATTTGCGGCCTTTATTAGGCGCGTAGCTCAGTTGGTTAGAGCACCACTTTGACATGGTGGGGGTCGTTGGTTCGAGTCCAATCGCGCCTACCAATAAATCAAGGAGTTAAGTGAATGGCTTAACTCCTTTCTTATTGTGGGGTTAGGCCGGGGTTAGGTTGTTTGTGTAAGCGCGCGGGCATTTTGGCACTCGCCGAAATCACCAAACCACGCTCAGTAACGTCCCGCAACGTTAATGCCCGGAAGTGACAACGGCAACCGGAATGTATCGGAGGCAGCTGTTGCCAGATCTCGTCGGTGTAATGGAATACCAGCCCATTCAGGCTAAGGCACCGATCACATGCCTGGCGATCCTCAATAGCCACCCACATCCAGTAAGGCCGGTCGTCTGCGTTCGCCAAGAAAGTCTTGTATCGCCGCGCCGAGTAGCCCGCCATTTCTTCATCACTCATAAAGCCATATTAACGCGCCCTCATCATCACCTCGTTCAATCGCCCAATGGCCACCTGATAGTAATGCTGGCTGATCTCGATGCCGGTGAAGTGTTTGCCTTGGCTCAAGGCGGCCACTCCGGTGGCGGCGGAATTGGCCTCGGTTGACCCCGTTCTTCGATTACCCGCCAGAGATCAGAAAAATCATCTACACGACCAACGCCAATGAGTCGGTCAATATGAGTCTGCGCAAAATCACCAAGAATCGCGGATCGCTTTCCAAGCGACGAGGCATTGCTGAAGCTGTTCTACCTGGCGTTGCGCAATATCAGCCAGAAATGGACGATGCCATTGCGAGATTGGAAATCAGCTCTGAATCGCTTTACCATCCAGTTCGAGGAGCGGATCCCTCAGCTGTAACTCAAACCCCGTTTACACAAAAATTCGGACAGGCTCGGTCGGCCACATCCTGTAACGACGCGGCGGAATATCCCTTCTGGGAGAACACGGCGATTGCAGCCCCAACAATTTCGCTATCGTGATTGCGCCGTTCCGACACTTTGGCGCTGTCTCCTCGACACCGCGGACTGCTGAGCCCCACCGCCGACCATCTCCTTTTGCCTGGATCAGGCCGAACATCTATCACGCACCCGCGTGGGCACCCATCAGGCGCGGCGAGATGCCAGCAGGAGGACGTTCGAAGACCTAGGGAGTGTTGACAATCAAAATCACGCGAGCCAAATGACGGCAGCGGCGAGGGCGACAAAGGAAGCGAAGCGTTCCGCGAGTTTGTCATAGCGCGT
>JAYUGL010000138.1:0-5484 GCA_043738385.1 Sterolibacteriaceae bacterium | reverse complement strand
CAGGCAATAACTGATAGTCGTCGCGCTCCAGCGCGTCGATCTGACGTTCGCTGAACTTGAGTGTCCTCGCGATGTCGGCAACCGACAAACCGCGCGCCTCGCGGGCACGGCTTAAATGCTGTCCCGGAAATTCTGCCGGCATCACCGGTTCGGCGTCGGAAGCGAGAATCTCGGTTTCGCTCACTGGAACTGACCCTGTTGCAGTTTTTGAAATTCAGCGCTATTCGGAAAATTACGGCGCAATGCTCCCATAAACGCGGCCTCGTCCCGTCGATTGCCAAGACCACGGGCGATACGCAACGCCAGCCAAGTAGAATCGGCTGTCGGCTCCACCCGGCCATGATATTCAGAGATGCGTTGTCTTGCGTCGGCATAACGACCGACTTTGAAATACAACTCGGAAAGTTGGTACAGCGCCCGGATGTTGCCCGGCTCATCCCGCAGTGCACGCAGCAAGAAATCTTCAGCGGATTTTTCATCCTTCAATCGGGACGAACAGATTGCGGCATTGACCAAAGCGGTAGCCGGTGTTGAATAAAGCGGATCGCTCAAAGCAGTTTGAAAATACGTCAGTGACTTCTGCTCTTGTCCGCTCTGGCACAAAAACCAACCATAATTGTTGCTGAAGTCAGGATCCCCCGGCGCCAGGCGCAGGGCCCGTTCGAATGCCTCCTGCGCGGACGCCTTCTGGCCAAGTTCCATGTAGATCAACGCAAGCAAATTTTGTGCGGGGGCATAGCTGCTGTCGATCGCAACGGCTTTGCGCGCTTCTTCCAATGCAACGCCGAATTGCCTGTCCTGATAATAGGCGCTGCCCAGTTCAACGCGATTTTTTGCCTTGATGCGCGTCTCGCCAACGACCTGTTGCTGCATTACAGGTTCGTGAATGCGGCGCGAGCCACCCCCGCCAGAGGCACACGCTGCAAGCATGATCGGTAGCAGCCAAATCAATTTATTCACGACGAAATCTCCACCACGGGAATTGTTTTATTTCGTCGCTCCTGCCGTCGCGACTTGTCCTTGACCTGCCCGGCAAGTTGGCCGCAGGCGGCATCAATATCATCGCCACGGGTCTTGCGCGTTGTAGTCACAATGCCAGCCGAAAGCAGAATTTCGGCAAAGCGACGAATACGCTCCGCCGGTGATCGCCGGAAACCACTTTTGGGAAACGGGTTGAACGGAATCAGGTTGAATTTGCACGGGACATCCTGCGTCAGTGCAACCAGCGTCCGCGCATCTTCGTCGCTGTCGTTGATGCCATCGAGCATCACGTATTCGAAGGTGATGAAGTCACGCGGCGCCACTTCCAGATAACGGCGGCAGGCAGCCAGCAATTCGGATAAAGGGTACTTGCGGTTGATCGGTACCAATTGATCGCGCAAGGCATCATTGGGAGCATGAAGCGATACGGCCAACGAGACTGGACATGCCTCGCGTAGCCGTTCAATCGCCGGAACGATGCCCGAGGTCGACAACGTGACGCGGCGACGCGATAGGCCGTAGGCATTGTCGTCCAACATCAATCGCAGTGCGGTGACAACGTTATCGAAGTTGGCCAAAGGTTCACCCATGCCCATCAGGACCACGTTGCTAACGATACGCTCACCCTTCGGGTCGTGGCCGAGCGCCCGGTTGGCAAGCCATAGCTGGCCAATGATTTCGGCCACCGTCAAATTGCGGTTGAAGCCTTGTTTGCCGGTTGAGCAAAAGGCACAGTCGAGTGCGCAGCCCGCCTGGGTGGAGATACACAGGGTCCCACGATCATTTTCTGGAATAAAGACTGTCTCAATCGCATTCCCCGCACCCACGTCAATCAAGAACTTGCGGGTGCCATCATCCGAAATTTGGTCGGAGACGATGGCAGACGGTTGTATCACTGTAGTTGCCTTGAGCTTTTCGCGCAGACTCTTGGCGATGTCCGTCATCGCATCAAAATCACTCTGCCCGAAACGATGGATCCAGCGCAGCACTTGCGTCGCACGAAACGGCTTCTCGCCGAGTTCTGCGAACAAGGCGGTGAGCCCCAGACCATCGTAATCGAGCAGGTTGATCGACATCAGCGCGCGTAGATATTCATCGCAGGGAAGAAATAGGCGATTTCGACCGCGGCAGTTTCAGGCGCGTCGGAACCGTGCACGGCATTTGCATCGATAGAGTCGGCGAAATCCGCACGGATGGTGCCGGGAGCCGCCTTTTTAGGATCCGTTGCGCCCATCAGGTCACGATTCTTGGCAATGGCATTTTCGCCTTCGAGCGCCTGCACCATGACCGGTCCTGAAATCATGAAGTCCACCAGGTCCTTGAAGAACGGGCGGGCCTGGTGCACGGCATAAAATCCCTCGGCTTCGGCGCGCGAAAGTTGCGTTAGCCGGGCGGCTACAATCTTGAGGCCGGCACCTTCAAAGCGGGTGTAAATCTTGCCAATTACATTTTTCGCCACAGCATCGGGTTTGATGATGGACAGGGTGCGTTCAGTCGCCATATATATTTCTCCTGAGTAACTCGGCTGCAAAAAACATCAGAGTTTACCAAGTAACCCCGCTAAACTCTAATAAAACCCCTGCTTCTGGGGAAGTGCAACGATAACCGGCAGCAATACCAATTCCGGGAACCCATACCAAATCACTTCCGCAATACATCAAGGGTATCCGATCCCTCTGCCACGGCGCAATTCCAGCCTCCCGCAGCAGGTCCTTGAGCGGGCGGCACGGTCCATCCGGCCGAAGCCGGATTGTTTCCCCACCCTTTCGGGGCGAAAAGCGAACCGATAATACTTTCATTGATTCACCACAAACTCCTGTACTTGCACCAGCCTTGATCGTTATCGTTTCATCCCCCCAAGATACGATGTTTCCGCCTGACCATTCGAGCGTATCCGGAATATTTTCCAGCACTTGAATAAAAAAAACATCTCCACGATAGCGTCGTACCTCAAGGTCTCCAATCCGAAAACGCAGTTGCCGGTCGACCGCGGCTTCGGTGAGTTGCCTTAGCAACTCCTGTAGCTGATCACGGCTTGGAATCTTCACTTCATGACGGCGCAGATGAAACGCCAGAAGATTCAAGGCGCGCAGCTTTTCAAGTTGTCGCAGCCGCTCGACTTTTAGCGGTCCGGGACGCTCCTGATCAAGCTGCGCCAGTTGCTCCAATAGCGCATTTGCATCAGCAAAACCCTGAGCTGCACGGGCAAGGCTTGCTTGCGTTGCAGGAAAGCGTTCAAGGAACTGCGGAAAAATACGGTTACGCAGAAAGTTGCGGGTGAAGTGATCATCAAAATTACTGCTGTCCTCGATCCATGTTAAATTGTGTTGTTCTGCATATTCCTGAATTTCGCTGCGCGCAATACTCAGTAAAGGCCTGAGATACCTGCCTCGGACGACCGGCATTGCCGCGGCACCAAGTATGCTGGCACCACGCAACAGATTTAGCAGAACAGTCTCGGCTTGATCATCCTGTTGGTGCGCCAGCAGCACGCGATCGGCATCGATATCTGTCAAAACCCGATAGCGCGCCAGCCGCGCAGATGCCTCCAACCCTTGACCTGACGCCTTATTGACCGACACGCGCCTGGTGATCAGCGGCACACGGCGCTTTTGGCACTCGCTGGCACAATGTTTGGCCCATGCATCTGCTCCAGAGTGAAGCCCGTGATGAACATGAATCGCGCTGACCCTGTAATTGCCTATATCGGCTGGATAGCGGCACAGAATATCCAACAGCACGGAAGAATCCAGCCCTCCCGAAAACGCCACAGCCAAGTGCTGACCGGGCTCGGCATTTTGCTGCAAGCAGGTTTTTACTGCTTGAACCAGCCGTTCAGTTAAGTGTTTGTTCCTTGAATTTTCCATAGCTCATCAGACGCTCGAAGCGTCTTTCGATGAGTTCCGACGTCGATAACCCGGAAAGCTGTTTGAGCACATCCTGTAGCGATTTTTTTAGCGAAACCGCAATTGCGCGGGGATCACGATGCGCGCCGCCGATGGGTTCCGTGACAATCCGATCAATCAGCCCCAATGACTTCAAACGCGACGCGGTAATTCCCATGGTTTCGGCCGCTTCGCTGGCGCGCTCGGCGCTCTTCCAGAGAATCGATGCGCAACCTTCGGGAGAAATGACTGCATACGTTGAATACTGAAGCATCAGCACGCTGTCGCCTACCGCTATTGCCAACGCCCCTCCCGATCCGCCTTCGCCAATAATCGTCGCGATGATCGGCACCTTCAACTCAGCCATGACATAGAGATTATGGCCAATCGCCTCGGATTGGCCGCGTTCTTCTGCATCAACGCCAGGGTAGGCGCCAGGGGTATCAACGAATGTGAAAATCGGCAGGTCAAATTTTTCGGCCAGCTTCATCAGTCTGAGTGCCTTGCGATAGCCTTCCGGACGCGGCATACCGAAATTGCGCTGAATCTTTTCCTTGGTGTCACGGCCCTTTTGATGACCGATCAGCATGCAGGATTGGCCATTAAACCGCGCCAAGCCACCAACAATTGCATGGTCATCAGCAAAGCCACGGTCGCCGTGTAATTCTTCAAATTCTGTGAAGATATGCTCGACATAGTCGAAGGTGTATGGCCTTTGCGGATGCCGCGCCACCTGAGCAATCTGCCATGAGGTCAGCTTTGCATAGATTTCCTTGGTCAAGGTCTGACCCTTCGCCTCGAGACGACTGATTTCCTCCGAAATGTCCACGGCGGACTCATCCTGCGCAAAGCGAAGTTGTTCGATCTTCGCTTCCAGCTCGGCGATCGGTTGCTCGAATTCGAGAAAAGTTGTTTTCATGACGATATTGTAACAATCCCTGAAACGCAAACCCCCTCCGCGGCATGCCGGGAGGGGGTTGTTGTTGGGAGTCTGGCGCTGACCTACTTTCTCACCCGTAATAGGCAATATCATTGGCGCGGTCTCGTTTCACGGTCCTGTTCGGGAAGGGAAGGAGTGGTTCCAAGACGCTATGGGCACCAGACAAAACTGGCGTGCTTCGATGGTGGCGCTATGCCTTGTCGAAACACATGATCTGGAAGAAGTAAAGCAATTGGATTGCGATTGCTGCGCGTTCGATGCTACCAGGCTTGCCGACAATTGACTATCGGCGAAACACTCAAAATTATAGGGTCAAGCCTCACGGGCAATTAGTATTGGTTAGCTTAACGCATTACTGCGCTTCCACACCCAACCTATCAACGTGGTGGTCTTCCACGACCCTTCAGGGGGATCAAGTCCCCGGGATATCTCATCTTGAGGCGAGTTTCCCGCTTAGATGCTTTCAGCGGTTATCTCTTCCGTACATAGCTACCCGGCGATGCCACTGGCGTGACAACCGGTACACCAGAGGTACGTCCACTCCGGTCCTCTCGTACTAGGAGCAGGTCCCCTCAAATATCCAACGCCCACGGCAGATAGGGACCAAACTGTCTCACGACGTTTTAAACCCAGCTCACGTACCACTTTAAATGGCGAACAGCCATACCCTTGGGACCG
>JAYUGL010000137.1:0-1798 GCA_043738385.1 Sterolibacteriaceae bacterium | reverse complement strand
GCGTGATCGGGCATGCGGCGCGGGTCGGGCCGATGCGGGACTACTGCACGGGATTGCTGCTGTCGTGCGAGCGCAAGAGCGTGGAGCCGATCGCGGCGGCGACGGCGCCCGCCGAGACCAGCGCCCAACACCAGTCTTTGCTGCATTTTCTCGGCCAGGGCGAGTGGTCGGACGCTGCGGTTCTGGGGAAGGTGCGCGACCTCGTGCTGCCGCGGATCGAACAGAAAGGGGCGATCGAGGCCTGGATTGTCGATGATACGGGGTTTCCAAAATATGGATCGCATTCCGTGGGCGTGTCGCATCAATATTGCGGCCAGGTCGGAAAGCAGACGAATTGCCAGATCGCCGTTTCCCTGACGCTCGCCAATCATCATGCCAGTCTGCCCGCCGCCTACCAGCTGTATCTTCCCGAAAGCTGGGCCAACGACGCGGCCCGGCGCAAGAAGGCCGGCGTTCCCGACGATATCGAATTCACCACCAAACCGAAAATGGCGCTGCGGCAGATCGAATGGGCGTGCGAAATCGGCCTGCCCCGTGGCGTCGTTCTCATGGATTCCGGCTATGGCCACGATTTGTCGTTCCGAAAACGGCTGACGGAATTGGAACTCACCTATTCGGTGGGTATTCGCGGGAAGACGCTGGTCCGCGGCACGGCGCCGAATGCGAAACCGATGATTGCCGCCGAACTCGCCAAGAGCCTGCCGAGCAACGGCTGGCGCAAGATCACGTGGCGCAATGGCACGAATACGCCGCTGTCCTCGCGCTTCCAACGCGTTCGCGTTTGCGCCGCCGGCGAAGGCACGACCGGGGCCGAGCCCGAGGAATGGCTGTTGATCGAATGGCCGATGGCTGAGAAAGAGCCGACGAAATTCTGGCTTTCGACGCTGCCAAAAACGATGCATCTCGGTCGAATGATCGATCTCACAATGATGCGCTGGCGCATCGAGCGCGATTATCACGAACTCAAACAGGAAGTGGGGCTGGGACATTTCGAAGGACGCGGCTGGCGAGGTTTTCACCATCACGCCACGATGTGCATCGCCGCTTATGGATTCCTGGTCTCCGAAAGGGGCGCTTTTCCCCCCTGCGGACCTCGATCCGGCGATATCGTCCAAGGATTTGCCATTCCCCAGGGTTACCGACCCCGAGGCTCCCCCGCTCCGGACTGAGCGGCACGTTCCCAACTCGATTGCGACGCTGCGCCTGCGCCTCAACGCCGGCCTCGTCGCAACCTTGTCGCGTTGCCCGTGCTGTGCCAGAGCAGTCACGCACCCTCAACGCCGGAATTTGTGACACAGTACAATTAGCTAGCGCCCCTCAACCACGCGATCGACGCGACCGACAGGGCCGGTCTTGAACAGCGCCTCGAAGAACCACGATTGGATGTCGTGGGGGCGATTAAAAACCGTGCGCCATGCGGGCTTTGTCGGATAGTCCTCCCGCCGGATCGTGAAGCCGTTGTCCTTCATGTGCGACTTCAACCATTGCTTCGTGTAGAAATAGCCGCGCGTCAGGCGATCAATCTCGTCGTAGTAATTGTGGATCTGCGGCAGCGTCATCTCGTGCAGATTGCTGATGCAGACCGAGATGTCGACGGTTTGACTCGGAAGCAGGTGCAGCTGACTCGCTTGAAAGAAGCAGTAATCGGCGTCTTCCACCTCGGCACGTACGTCCTCGTAGCGATCGAAATGCCGGAAGCGGAAGATCCGCTTGGACGGGAACAAGGCGCTGACATAGCGCTGCGACACGTACAGCGCCGGCGGGATATCGACGATCCAGTACTTGGTGCCGGGCCGGG
>JAYUGL010000136.1:0-5530 GCA_043738385.1 Sterolibacteriaceae bacterium | reverse complement strand
TTGTCTTTTGCAGGGTCGCCGTGAAGAACGGCGATGCCGCATCCTTTGGGCAAGAACGGCGGGCAGGGTCCCCACTTAAGCTGCGCATCACGGGCAGTCCGCGTCAGTGCCTGCTCTTGCGCAGGCGCTTGTGCGTAAGCGAACGAGCCGACGAGGCCCAACAAGAACAACAACGAACAACGCACTGCCGCCTGCATTGAGCGGCCAATCAGGGTTTGGTGATACATAGTGATTTCTCCTTTTGGTTGACAGTGTTGTGCAGCTGGATTGCCGCCCAACGTGGAGGTCACCGGCGGAGCGCCGCAGGCGCGGAGTCCGCGTGAACCGCCGGGTTGGGCATCATGCTCAAAGTGCAGCGATAAATTCTTCAGGGGATACGTCAGCCTGACGGAGTACCCCGGAAAGAGTTCCGACCTTGACTTTTCGCTATGCATTGGAACTACGCAACCCTTTGAACCGCGCCGCATGATGACGTGGCTGCCAGATTGGCGAACCTTCACGAACCCCAGCCGTTCCTGCGGCTGCCCCGGAGATGCGGGGTAGCTTAGGCACGAGCAGGAACGCTGAACATTGTTACCAGGGGATGCCCTGAAGGTGGAAGAAGAAACTCAGAAAGATAGAGTGTGGTTGCTTCCGTCAGATTTGCAATCGCCTCTTCAACTGTTTCTCCTTGGGTTGTGGTGCCCGTTTCAGGATTCAGAGCGATGTATCCACCTTCTTCGGCGTGAGTGAGGACAGCGGTAAGTTCCATGATTTTGCTCCTACGAAAATGCCAATTGTCGCGCAAACTCGATACTGATGCCCAAGGTGCAGCTAAGAGACGCCTGTCGGCAGGCGTCTCTCTCGAAGGGTTAGGCAGCACCGGACTGAGACCTTGAATGAAGCGTGTCATAGGCCTCGACTGGCAGACCGGACCTAGGGACGAACGTAAACGCAAACGGGGAGAGCACAAGCAGGAAGAGAGCGTGTGTTTCCACCACAACCTTCACGATGGACCATGGAATTGTGGTTTCCTGACCGCGCACCACGAGCGACACGGCCTCCGAGCCGACCGATACTCGCCCATGCGACGGCAGGAAGCGCTTCAGTCTGGCCGCATACTGAGTGGGACCAACAAGATACTTATAGAGCAACCAGACCGGCCCGAGGACAACAATGAACACTACCCCCGCCAAGATCGCGTCAGTCTTGGCACCAAGCCAAAGCGACAGCGCAAGGCCGACTGCATTGACAATGCACGCAGCGATTAACCACGGCCCGTAGCGCTTGAGCAGATAGTCGCGGAACGTGCGCGCGGCTAGCTCAATGAGTTCGGGGGAATACTCCGCGTCAAACGCTACGGGCTGTGTGGGCATGTGCTGCCTCAACATAGAGGTGACCGGCGCTGCGCGGCTTTATCGCGCAGCGTCCAGCGACCGAAGGGAGCGAGGTCGACCGCCATGTTAGGGTTGGCTGCATCACACTTTACCCTGCGCGGAGAGCTTGCCAAGCAGAAACGCAAGCACCTTTTCTTTGTGGCGAAACACGCCCAGCGGGACCGTTATGTTCGCCGATGGCCCGTAGAGTTTGAGGCCATGTTCCATGAGTTTTACGCGCTGAACATTGTTCCAGTTGAGTTGAACCCAGCCGCGTAGCGTTGGCTGACCGATACCAGCCTCGGTTATTGTTGTGTGACGAGCTTTGTAGAAATACCAAACAGTGATGAGCAAACCGACAACCGAGAACAACAAAGCTCCAGAGGTGAGCGCAATGTTTGTTGTTCGATCGATAGAGAGTCCGCGACCTAAGACGCCAGCAACAAGAGCGAACGTGGCCACAGCTATGTGGGTGGCGAAAACGAAGCCACCAAACGCCCAAAGCAAGGGCTTGTTGATTTCGAAGATGGGTACGGATTTCATAGACCCCTAACGAATAAACGAATAGCGTTTATCCGCCGACGCAGAGTGTTTCGCAACGAGCAGCATAGCTCAAGCCGGTCGGATCCATGCGCGGGTCAGGTCCGCGGCTCCAAGACATTGCCCAGTGATCACAACGCTGGTTCATGTCCGCCCGATCAATTCGTTCGAGGGCAGGCTCGGATGAAGCACCTTCTGCGCTGTTTGAACGCCCGCCACCGGCAGACCGAAAGTGTCGAGAAGCCCAAGTTGAACCAGAACCGAAGCCTGGTCCCAGTAAATGTGCTCGTGCGCCAGCTTTCCGTCTCGGAAGTGGACGATCACGACCAGCGGGATTTCAACCCGCTTGCCGGTGGGGGCGAGACCCGGCAGCATCCATTCCATCTCCGTTGTATGGGTGAAGCGGAATATCATCTCGTCCACCAGCCGATCGGTGCCGATGGTCCGCGAGACCGGCACGATCTCTGTGTCCGGCGGCATCTGCGGGATGAAGAACTGCGAGTAAAACCTGCGCAGCGCTTCGTGGCCGACGCCGCCGGTCATCACCGGAACATGGTTGACGTAGGCATCGGGAACCATTGTCCGAAGGGTCGCTTCCGTATCACGGATCGCGAACTCATCGCGTACGTGCTCTTCCCAGAGGTCATTGAGGACCTGCTGATCCGGCGTGAGGACAGGGCTTGCAGCTGCGTTTTCGCTCATTCTAGTGTTCCCTTCTTGATCCGACCGGTGTGGTCCGAAGCGGGCCGAACGAAAAGTAGGGACCCTGAAAGACGGATAGCTTTCCGTCAGTTGAACCCCCTCATAACGTTCCGTCCATCGACAACTCCTTTGTCATCAATCATCTGGCTGAATTTAGTAGAACCTAAAAAACGGCCACAATACCGGCGCGCCATGTCCCGGATCGGGACGTATTTCAATTTTATTTTCGCCAGCATACCAATCCGGAACCATGCTGTCCATGGCAGGGCTTAAGTCGCGGCAATCAGCGTTTGCCCTTCAACTGCGCTGCGCCAAGGCAACAAATATTGACTAATGCGCCTGCAACATCAGCCGGGCGGCCAATGCGTCAAGCGTCGCATCGCTGATCTCGGCCAGCGCGTAGCGATGCGCCTGCCGCAACTGGGCAAAGTGGCCATGCTGTGCGCGGTGGTAGAGCGGGTCGTAGTGGCAGGCCAGCAGCTCATCCACCAGCGTTGCATAGTCGTTGGCAGCGATCAGCGCGTTCCAGCGACTGATCACGTTGCTGCCCTGAATTTCCTTGAGCCGTTGCAGTTGCTGACGGAGAAATTCCGGATTGCGCAGCAAGTACGCATAGGCCCCCAGCAGAAAATCGCGCCGCGCGGCGGCCGGCACGTCGAGTGCAATGCAGGGCGCGGCACGCAGCGCGTGGAGCAGCGCATCCGGCACCCGCAGCTTGCCGATCAAGCGACTCTCGGCTTCGACAAACACCGGCCGCGCCGCATCGAAAGCGGACAACGCCATGAACAAGGCGGTTTCAAATCCGCGCTGACTCGGCTGGGTGTCCTCCGGCAACAGGCCGAGCACCGAGCCGCGATGGCGTGCCAGCGCTTCCAGATGCAAGACCTGCGCGCCCTGCACCGCCAGCCGTTCCAGCAGGCGGCTCTTGCCGCTGCCGGTGGGGCCGCTGATCACGCGGTAGTGCAAAGTTGGCGGCAGTGTTTGCAGCCCCGCCAGCACATGCTGGCGCCAGCTCTTGTAGCCGCCGTGCAGGCGCTGCGCATCCCAGCCAATTTCGCGCAGGATGTGGCAAAAAGCGCCGCTGCGCTGGCCACCGCGCCAGCAATAGACCAGCGGCCGCCAGCTCTTGGGCTGCTCCAGCATCAGGGTCTCGATGTGCTGCGCGATGTTGCGTGCCACCAGCACCGCGCCGAGCTTGCGCGCCTCGAACGGTGAGACCTGCTGGTAGAGCGTGCCAACGCGGACCCGCTGCTCGTTGCTCAGCACCGGGCAATTGATCGCGGCGGGGACATGGTCGTCGGCAAACTCGGCCGGGGAACGTGCGTCGAGCAAGGCGTCGAACTCCCCCAGTTGTGCTACGGTGACCGGACCATTTTTCGCCATGCGACCTGACCATGAATATACGACTGACAGAATTTTCTCATGGCGGCGGCTGCGGCTGCAAAATTGCACCCGCCGTGCTTTCCCGCCTGCTTGCGGCGTCGCCGCTGCGTGCCCTGCCTGCCGCGCTGATGGTCGGCACCGAAACCAGCGACGACGCAGCGGTGTGGAAGCTCAACGACGAGCAGGCCATCGTTGCCACCACCGATTTTTTTACGCCAATTGTTGACGACCCGTTCGACTTCGGCCGCATCGCCGCCACCAATGCACTGTCCGACGTGTATGCCATGGGTGCCAAGCCGCTGTTCGCGCTGGCGCTGGTTGGCATGCCGCTCGACAAGTTGCCCGAAGAAGTGATCCAGCGCATTCTCGCCGGGGGCGAATCGGTCTGCGCGGCGGCCGGCGTGCCCATCGCCGGCGGCCATTCCATTGACGTGCTCGAACCCATCTATGGCCTGGTCGCCATCGGCCTGGTGCATCCGAAGCTGGTCAAGCGCAACAGCGCCGCCCGGGCCGGCGACCTGCTGATCCTCGGCAAGCCGCTGGGCGTCGGCATCCTCTCGGCGGCGCTGAAAAAAGGTCAGCTATCCGCCGCCGGCTACGCCGCGATGCTGGATTGCACCACCCGCCTCAACACGCCCGGCCCGCGCCTCGCCGCGCTGCCTGGCGTGCACGCCTTGACCGATGTGACCGGCTTCGGCCTGGCCGGTCATCTGCTCGAAATGTGTCACGGCGCAGGCCTGGCTGCGGAACTGAATTTCGCTGCGATTCCCGTCATCGCGGAAGCTCTGAACCATGTGCAGTCCGGCATCGCCACCGGCGCCTCGACCCGCAACTGGAGCGGTTACGGCCACGAGGTGAAGTTGCCGCCACAGTGCCCGGAATGGAAGGGCAAGCTGCTGAGCGACCCGCAAACCAGCGGCGGACTGCTGGTGGCCTGCGAAGCGGAGAACGCGGCGCAAGTGCTGGAAATTTTTCGCCAGGACGGCTTTGCCGAAGCGGCGATCATCGGCGGTCTGCGCGCTGGTGCGCCGGGCATCAGCGTGCTGTAGGCCGTCCCTTATCACCTGAACGGGAAGCTCATCCTCTCGGGTCCGGCACGAACTGTCCGCTGCCTGGAAACGGATTGGGAATGCCACGCGATGGTTGCGGGACAATGCCGCGTGCGAGCAGGTTGCGGTAGCTGTCGTAGTAGAGGGTGATGACTTCAGCGGGTCGCTCACTGGCACGGCGAAAATCGGTGTAACTCACTTGCGAGGATTCGCGTTCGCCGTGGCCGGTGCCGAGTTTTTCCTCGCGCTGGCGCATTGCGGAGTTGGCTTTATCAGCGCGCCTGTCGTTGGCCTGATCCTCGGATTTGCGCTGTGCCGGCGCGGCGCTTGCGCCAGCTTCGGCCTCGGCGGATTTGCTGAGCGAGTCGCTCCTCAATTCACCGTAAGGCATCGGCGCAGGCATGACGACCGGTTGCGGCGGCTCGTATTCGCGGAACACCGCGAGACCGATCACGCCGACGTTGCCGGGACGGTTGGTGCGCGCGGCATAGCTGTCGGGCA
>JAYUGL010000135.1:0-5546 GCA_043738385.1 Sterolibacteriaceae bacterium | reverse complement strand
TCTGCGAACTGGTCAAACGCATGTCGCAGCAGACGCAATTTATCTTTATCTCGCACAACAAGATTGCCATGGAAATGGCCCAGCACCTGATCGGCGTCACCATGCAGGAACGTGGCGTGTCACGCGTAGTGGAGGTGGATATGGAAGAAGCGCTGCGCATGGCCGAAGAGACGGCCGCATGATGATCAGTGACTTGCAGTTGAACCTGATTGTCGCCGGGGCGGCGGCCGTGGCTGCGGTATGGGGCTACAACCTCTGGCAGGAGCGCAAATATCGCAAGGCCGCCGAGCAAATCTTTCGCGCAGGTCAGGATGCCCTGTTGCAAGCGCAGGAGCCCGAGCCCGAGTACGGTCGTGATTTGACTGCCGACGTTTATCCGGACGACGAGCGACTGGAACCCGTCTTCGCCGAACACGATGTCGAACCCGTTGTGCTCGCGCGACAACCGGAACCCGACGAAACGCTGGCGGATCCGACGGCGGAGCTCGTTGTGCCTTTCCGTTTTAAGCAGGCTGTCTCCGGTCAACGACTGCTTGAGTGTATCAACGGGCTATCCGGAAGGCTGACCAAACGACTGCAGTGGGTGGTCTGCGACGATACCGGAACCTGGAAGACACTTGCCGACGGTGGATCAGGACTTTATCAAAATATTCGCGCAACCTTGCCGCTGGCTGATCGCCAGGGCGCCTTGGCGGAAGACGAACTTGTTGCCTTTATCACGGCCGCCCAAGTACTTGCAAAAGAGGGAGGAGGGGAGCTGGAATTCGTTGCAGCGGGTGAATGTCTTGCACACGCCCGCGCCCTTGATGATCTTTGTGCCAGCGTCGATGTACAAGTTGCGGTTCATGTCATTCACCGTTCCGGCGGGGACTTCGCTTTTACCAAACTGCGTGGTCTGGCCGAGGCGTCCGGATTGAAACTTGCCGCTGATGGCAATTTCTACCTGATTGATGAGGTCGGAAATCCGCTGTTTTCTCTCGCGAATCACGACGCTGCGCCTTTTGATCCCGAGGAAACGCAAAGCAGCGCCACGCAAGGCATCACTTTCTGGCTCGACGTGCCGCGCGTGCTTGATGGTGCGCAGGTGTTTGATCATCTAGTGACCGTTGCGCGTCAGCTCGCGAACGGACTTGATGGGATCCTTGTAGACGATCAGCACAATCCCCTGGCCGACAACGTACTTGCCGGCATCCGCGCCAAAGTCGCGGAGATACAGACAACCATGGCGCAGAGCGGCCTGCCGGCGGGGGGGCGCCGGGCTCTGCGACTCTTTGTTTGATGGGTCAGATCCCAGACCATTCGGAAAGAGCGCGGCAATTGCGCGAGGAAATCGAGCGCCACAACCATGCCTACTATGTGCTGGATCAGCCCGCGGTTCCGGATGCTGAATATGATCACCTGTTCCGCGAATTGCAGGCCATTGAGGCCAAATATCCGGAACTGCTGACCCCTGATTCGCCAACCCTGCGCGTTGGTGGCAGCCCCCTCTCTGCGTTTGGCGAGGTGAAGCATGGCGTGCCCATGCTGTCACTCGGCAACGCCTTTGCCGAAGATGAGGTTGCGGCCTTCGACCGCCGCTGTAGAACGGGGCTTGACGTTGAAGAGCTTGAGTATGCA
Organism: Sterolibacteriaceae bacterium; assembly: GCA_043738385.1. Lineage (GTDB taxonomy): Bacteria > Pseudomonadota > Gammaproteobacteria > Burkholderiales > Rhodocyclaceae > JANYCD01. The sequence continues at coordinate 3,929 of JAYUGL010000135.1, read as the reverse complement.
GCCGAGCCCAAGTTCGATGGACTTGCGATCACACTGCGCTACGAGCGGGGCGTCTTCGTCAGGGGTGCTACGCGCGGCGATGGCTTTACCGGCGAAGAGGTCACGCATAATTTGCGCACGATCAAAAATCTTCCCCTGCGATTGCGGGACGGGCAGCCTCCAGATGTGTTGGAGGTTCGCGGCGAAGTGCTGATGTTTCGTCGCGACTTCGAGCGCCTCAATCTCCGCCAGCAGCAATCAGGCGACAAGGAATTCGTCAATCCACGCAATGCCGCTGCGGGAAGCTTGCGCCAGCTCGACCCGGCGGTTACGGCACAGCGCCCGCTGCGCTTTTTTGCTTACGGAGTCGCCGAGATGCAAGCGGCTTGGCCGGCTACGCATTCGGAACTGATGGATCGTCTTGCTGACTGGGGATTCCCGTTGGCCGGAGAACGTGCCGTGGTACGCGGTTTGCCCGGTCTGCTGGGGTTTTATGGACGCATCGGCGCCGCGCGCGCGTCACTGCCTTACGACATCGACGGTGTGGTGTACAAAGTCAATCGCCTCGCGGATCAGGAAAAGCTGGGGTTTGTTTCGCGTGCACCACGCTTCGCCATCGCGCACAAGTTTCCTGCCCAGGAAATGTTGACCACGGTGGAAGCCATCGAAATTCAGGTCGGGCGTACCGGAGCCCTGACGCCAGTGGCGCGCTTGACGCCCGTGTTTGTTGGCGGCGTTACGGTAACCAACGCCACGCTGCATAACGAAGATGAAGTTCGGCGCAAGGATATCCGGGTTGGCGATACGGTGATCGTGCGTCGCGCCGGCGACGTGATCCCGGAAATTGTTGCGGTGGTCAAGCATGGGCCGGACAGCACACCCTACTTGCTGCTGGAGGCCGTCGGCCATCGCTGTCCGGTGTGCGGTTCAGCGGCAGAAAAACTCGCAGGCGAGGCGGTCGCCCGTTGTACCGGAGGGCTTTATTGTCCAGCTCAACGTAAACAGGCACTGCTTCATTTTGCCAGCCGCCGAGCGATGGATATCGAAGGGCTGGGCGACAAGCTGGTCGATCAACTCGTGGATACCGGACTCGTGCATACGCCGGCCGACCTTTACAGCCTGACGCTGGAGCAAGTCGCCGGTCTGGATCGCATGGCCGAGAAATCGGCCACAAATCTGCTTGATGCGATTGGGAAGAGCAGGAATACGACGTTGGCACGCTTCATCTATGCGCTGGGCATACGCAATGTGGGTGAGGCTACCGCCAAAGATCTTGCGCGTTACTTCGGCACGCTTGATGTGTTGATGGCTGCTGACGAGGCTGAATTGGAGCAGGTGCCTGATGTCGGTCCGGTGGTGGCGGTTTCGCTTGCCCGTTTTTTTGCCGAGGCCCACAATGTGACGGTCATCGATCAATTGCGCGCCGCTGGCGTGCGGTGGCCCGAGGAAGCACAACCGGTCGCACTGTCGGCCATTGCCGGGAAAACCTTCGTGCTGACCGGAACCTTGCCGTCAATGAGTCGTGAAGAAGCCAAGGCCTTGATTGAATCGCAGGGGGGCAAAGTCATCGGATCGGTATCGAACAAGACAAACTACGTGGTGGCCGGTAGCGAAGCCGGCGCCAAACTTGAAAAAGCGCAACAATTGGGCGTCACGATTATGAACGAATCAAAATTAAGGGAGTTGCTGGAACCATGAAGAAAGTCACCAAAGCGGTTTTTCCCGTAGCAGGGCTGGGCACCCGCTTTCTGCCGGCCACCAAGGCCAGTCCGAAGGAAATGATGCCCATCGTTGACAAGCCTTTGATCCAGTACGCGGTGGAAGAAGCAGTCGCAGCGGGCATCACTGACATGATTTTCGTTACCGGACGCAGCAAGCGGGCCATCGAAGACCATTTCGACAAGGCCTATGAGCTTGAGAACGAACTGGAACGCAAGGGCAAAATTGAAATGCTCGACTTCGTGAAGAACCTGCTGCCGAAAAACATCAACTGCATCTACATCCGGCAATCGGAGGCGCTGGGCCTTGGCCATGCGGTGCTGTGCGCGCGGCACGTGGTCAACGACGAACCGTTCGCCGTTTTGCTGGCCGACGATCTCCTCGATGGTGAGCCACCGGTGCTGAAGCAGATGGTGGACACCTATGATTACTATCACTGCTCGGTCCTCGGCGTGCAGGAGGTACCGCGGGCCGATACCCAGAGCTACGGTATCGTTGCTTCCAAGTCTTTGGCCGAGCGGGTGGAGCAAATCTCGGCCATGGTTGAGAAACCAAAACCTGAAGATGCGCCTTCAAATCTGGCCGTAGTGGGGCGTTATGTGCTGACGCCGCGTATCTTTCATTACCTGGAAAATGTTGTGCCCGGATCGGGTGGTGAAATTCAACTGACCGACGGTATTGCCGCCCTACTTAATGAGCAGCAGGTGTTGGCTTACCGTTTTGTCGGAACCCGCTACGACTGCGGCTCCAAGATCGGCTATCTCAAAGCGACGGTGGAATTTGCTCTGCGCCACCACGAAGTGGCGGATGAATTCGGCCGCTATCTCGCCGAGCGCAAGTAGAGATGACGCGCGACGAAGCGCTGCGAATTCTGGAAAATGCGGAGCAGATTTACTCTGCCGCCGAAGTCACCGCTGCGGTTAGTCGGGTGGCCGGCGAGGTTACGACAGCGCTTGCAGGGTGCAATCCGCTGGTGCTGGCAGTCATGGGCGGGGCGACGATTTTCGCCGGGCATTTGTTGCCGCAACTGTCGTTTCCGCTGGAGTACGATTACCTGCATGCCTCCCGTTATGGAGATGCGACTGCTGGCGGCGAACTGGCCTGGATCGTTGAACCGCGCATCTCAGTGCATGGGCGCACGGTATTGCTGGTGGATGACATCCTTGATGAGGGCATCACGCTGGCCGCGATCAAGCAGCGCCTGTTGGGCAACGGCGCCTTGGCTTGTTATACCGTGGTCTTTACCGACAAGAGCATCGGCCACCCAAAGCCCATCGTGGCCGACTTTGTTGGGCTTACGTTGCCGAATCGCTACGTGTTCGGGTTCGGCATGGATATCCGCGGCGCGTGGCGTAATTTGCCCGCGATTTACGCCCTCAAGAACGCCTAAAAAACTGAACGGCGCCGGGCATTAGGCGACCTGTTCGGCCCGATTGGCTTTCTTGCGGTCGTGTTCCTTGAGGTAGCGTTTGCGCAGGCGAATCGATTTCGGCGTGATTTCAACCAGTTCATCGTCAGCAATGAATTCGACCGCCGATTCAAGCGTTATCTGGATGGGCGGCACCAGCCGCACGGCTTCGTCAGTACCCGACGAGCGCACGTTGGTCAGTTGCTTGCCCTTGATGGGGTTCACGACGAGATCGTTGTCGCGGCTATGGATACCGATGATGATGCCTTCGTACAGCGGGTCGCCGTGACTGACAAACATGCGGCCGCGATCCTGGAGTTTCCAAAGGGCATAGGCCACCGCAGGGCCGTCTTCGGCTGAAATCAATACGCCATTGCGGCGTTCGGCCATGGTGCCAGCAAGGGGGCCGTAGTCGTCGAATATGTGGCTGGCGATGCCGGTGCCGCGGGTCAGGGTGAGAAACTCGCCCTGGAAGCCGATCAGGCCGCGCGCTGGAATACGGTACTCGAGGCGGACGCGGCCCTTGCCGTCGGATTGCATGTCTTGAAGATCGCCGCGGCGGCGACCGAGTTCTTCCATCACACCGCCTTGATTGACTTCTTCGACATCCACGGTCAGCAGTTCGTATGGTTCACTCTTCTGGCCGTTAATTTCCTTGTACAGCACGCGTGGACGCGATACTGCCAGTTCGTAGCCTTCGCGGCGCATGGTCTCCAACAGAATCGTCAAATGCAATTCGCCTCGGCCTGAAACCAGAAATACATCGGCATCCTCGGTGTCTTCGACACGCAGCGCGACGTTGGCGAGGAGTTCTTTTTGCAGA
>JAYUGL010000134.1:0-5547 GCA_043738385.1 Sterolibacteriaceae bacterium | reverse complement strand
GATCAAACTTTTCAGTACGCAACACCCGCTCTGCCACTTCTGCGGAGTTGACATGATCCGCAGTGTAGCCGGTGCAACTGAGCGCCTCTTTTATGCCGTTAGCCACCATAGAATCGTCTTCCACTACCAGTATGCGCATCGTGTTCTCCCTGCCTGAATGGACCGCGTGGCTCGAAGAACCACATTGCTGAACTTTAGCTGGCGACAGCTTGCGAAAGCCTGACCCCCACGATGATAGGTCGTTCTGATTCGGTCAAGGTTTGACGACTGCTGTAGAACTGTGCCGGGCACAAAATGCCCGCTTTTGAGTGGCGGACAAACACTTCGTCGCGTACTCGGCTTTTGCGGCAGAAGATCGATCCGCGAATTCGACCACGGCCAGCAGTCGCGACGGCGGATGCGCGCGCGTATAACGGGCGCCTTTGCCGCTGATATGCGCGGCGTAACGGGCTTCGACGTCAACGCTGATGCCCGTATAAATACTGCCGTCCTTGCATTCGATGAGGTAAAGAAACCAGGCCATCGTTTCGTTCGGCCGGGTTGCCCGGTCAAGAACGCATGGCTCCGTGGCGCGCGACCAGTTGCTCGGCAATCGGCTTTGCCGGCAGGTGAAAGGCCACCGGACCATCCGGCTTGCCATCAACAAACTGGCGCACGAACGGGTCTTTGGAATTCGCGATTTCCTGCGTCGGACCTTCGGCCACGATGACGCCATCCGAAATCAGATAGACGTAGTCGACGACCTTGAGCGATTCGGTGACATCGTAGGTCACCACGATGGATGAAACACCGAGCGCATCGTTGAGACGCCGAATCAGGTTGGCGATGACATTGAGCGAAATCGGATCGAGCCCGGCGAAGGGTTCGTCGTACATCAGCAGCAGCGGATCGAGCGCGATGGCCCGCGCCAGCGCTACGCGCCGCGCCATGCCGCCCGACAGTTCACCCGGCATCAACTGGTGCGCGCCACGCAGACCGACCGCGTGCAACTTCATCAGCACCATGTCGCGGACCAGCGGCTCGGGCAGATCAGTGTGCTCGCGCATCGGAAAGGCGAGATTGTCGAACACCGACAGGTCGCTGAACAAGCCGCCCATTTGCTGCATCACGCCGACTTTCTTGCGCAGCGCGTACAGGGCAGTCTGATCAAGATCGGGAATCTCCTGCCCCGCCACCTTGACGCTGCCCTGATTGGGCCGTAGTTGTCCGCCCAGCAGTTTCAGCAGCGTGGTCTTGCCACAACCGCTGCTGCCAAGGATGGCCACGATCTTGCCGCGCGGCACCTTGAGATTGATGCCTTTCAGTATCTGTCGCTCGCCATAGGCGAAGTGGACGTCAGCAATCTCTACAACCGTTTCTGCGGAGAACATGGCGGGGACCCTTATGGAATGCTCCGGAGTTTACTACCTGCCGGTGCAACAGGGCGCCGCCATGGCACGGTTTAACGTCGCAAGCGCGGTTCGACAAAATCTGCGATTTTCCCGCCGATCAGAAAGGCCGGCACGAATAAAAGCGCGGCGCCCTGCCCCAGGCCGGCGCTGACGATGGCGGGGCCGGGGCAAAAGCCGGCGAGTCCCCAGCCAAGACCGAATAGGGCCGCACCGAGGATCAGCACGTGGTCAACGGGCCGAGTCGGCGGCATGACGAATTGATCGGCAATAAAAGGCCGGGCGCGGCGGCGCCTGAGCCAGAAGAAGCCCGGCGCCGTGATTAAAAGTGCGCCGCCCATTACCAGGGCAAGTGCCGGGTTCCAACCCGGTCCAAGCGCGAGGAAGCCCAGCACAATGGACGGATCAGCCATACCGGAGATGACGAGACCAGCACCAAACAGCAGACCGGAAAACAGCGGAGTGACGATGCGGTTCATGACGTTCTCCTAGTGCGCGTAACGCAGTGCAGTCGCAGTCAGCATGCCGACGCCCATGAATGTCATCACCGCTGCCAGCGAACGCGGTGATAGTCGCGCCAGCCCGCAGACGCCGTGACCGCTGGTGCATCCTTTGGACAAGCGTGTTCCGAGGCCAACCGATACCCCGGCAAGCGATAACAGGGCAATGCCCTCCGTGCTTGCCGGCAAGGGCGCGCGCGGCATTACCGCTCCAGCGCCGATCGCCAGCCACCCCCCCGCGATCAGGCTGCCGAGAAACAACAGCTTCCAGACACGCTCACTGCCTGTTGCGCTGAAAACGATGCCGCTGATTCCGGCGATCTTTCCTTCAACCGCGTAGAGCAACAGCGCCGAAACACCAATGAGCATGCCACCGAGCAACGCTAAAACCAGATTCATGTTTATCCCTCCTTGATACTATACCCCCTATGGTATATAGTGAGGTCACAATTTGCAATAGAAAGCTGTCATGTCAGATTGGGACGAGAACAAAACACGCGTACTGTCGCGCCTGAAACGGGCCGAAGGGCAAGTGCGCGCGGTGATCGGCATGGTCGAGCGCGAGGACGATTGCGAGCACGTCATCCAGCAGATGGCCGCCGTACGCAAGGCACTTGATCGCGCCTTCTACGACATGATCGCCTGCCTGTCACATCGCGAGTTGATGGAGGCCGGCATCAAACAGGGACCGGCGTTGAAGCGCCTGGAAAAAATCACCGACTTGCTGGCGCGGTACGGATAAATCATGAGCATCCTGCTGGGCGTGATCGTCGGCATGGTGCTGGGATTGACCGGCGCGGGCGGATCCATTTTCGCCGTGCCGCTGCTGATGGCGGGGCATGGCTGGCCGATCACGCAGGCGTCGACGGTTTCACTGCTGGCGGTCGCGGTGGCTGCCGCAGTGGGTGCATGGATGGCCTGGCGTCATAGTTATGTGCGCTATCGCGCCGCCACCCTGATGGCGGTTGTTGGGATATTGGTCGCGCCGGCAGGCATCCGCGTCGCGGATGGATTACCACCGTCGTTATTGATGATGATCTTTGCCGCGGTGCTGACGATTGTTGCCGTCCGCATGTTCCACATGGCTGTAGTTTCAAAAGCGGATGCCGCCGTGGTACGCGCCACCGTGGCGGGCGAAGGCGAGCCAGCGCAAGGCAAAATCTGTAAACTCAACGCCGCCACCGGCCGCCTGATCTGGACCTGGCCGGTGGCTGCCACGATAGGACTGATTGGCGCGACAACGGGTTTTCTCTCCGGACTGCTTGGCGTGGGTGGCGGTTTTGTGATCGTGCCTGCACTGCGCGCCACGACGCCGCTTTCCATGCATTCCGCAGTGGCCACCTCGCTGATGGCTATCGCCTTGACCAGCTTGGGAACGGTGGTCAGCGGCGTGTTGCAAGGGCGATCATTGCCGCTGGCGGTGGCGCTGCCCTTTGTCGCCGGGGCCGTGATCGGCATGGCGTTGGGGCGCCTGGTGGCGCCGCGTATTGCCGGGCCCCGCCTACAGCAAGGTTTTGCCGTCATGGCCATGCTCGTTTCACTGGGCATGGCCGCCCATGTGGCGGCGTGGATATGAAAGGACAGCAGCATGATATTCCGACAATTGTTTGATCAGGCAAGCGGTACCTATACTTACTTGATTGGTTCCCGCTCGGGCGGCGAGGCGTTGTTGATTGATCCGGTCAAGGAACATACGGAAACCTATCTCTCGCTGGTCGAGCAGTTGGGCCTCAAGCTGGTGATCGCCATCGATACCCACACCCATGCCGATCACATCACCGCCCTTGGCGATCTGCGCACGCGCAGCGGATGCGTCACCATGATGGGCGAACGCACGCATGCCGAATGCGTCTCGATGCAGTTCCACGACGGAGAGTTGATCAATCTCGACGGTGTGAAACTGCGTGCGGTGTACACGCCCGGCCATACCGATGAGTCATTCAGTCTGGTGATGGATGATCGCGTGTTCACCGGCGACGCCTTGTTGATTCGCGGCACCGGACGTACCGACTTCCAGAATGGCGACGCCCGCGCCGGCTACGATTCGATTTTCAACAAATTGCTGCGTCTGCCCGACGAAACTTTTGTTTATCCAGGCCACGATTACAAGGGCTGGACTGTTTCCACCATCGCCGAAGAACGCCGCTTCAATCCGCGCCTACAGGTGAAATCGGCCGATGAATATGTCGAATTGATGGGTAAGCTGAATCTGCCGAACCCGAAGTTGATGGACATCGCAGTGCCCGCCAACCTGGCCTGCGGCAGAATCGCAACCGACTAGTCGCCGGTACGGCTGCTCCAGGGCCAAAAGGCCTACGCCGCGCTCACCCACCGGCTTGATTTAAAAAAAGGAGATTGCCATGACACTCACTACCGCAATATTGAAGGATGAGACAGTCTTGTGCTCGCGTGAAGTGGAACGGCTGATCACCGGCCAGGCGACTTCGGACGGCGCGGGTGTAAAACTCACGCGGGTACTGACGCAACCGTTGCAGCGCCGGCTCGATCCTTTCCTGTTGATGGACGCCTTCGGTACCGACAACCCGGATGACTACATCGGCGGCTTTCCCAATCATCCGCATCGCGGCTTCGAGACCGTGACCTACATGATCGACGGCCGCTTGCGCCATTGCGACAGCGCCGGCCATGAAGGCCTGTTGCAAAATGGCGGTGTGCAGTGGATGACGGCCGGCAGCGGCATCATCCATTCCGAATTGCCCGAGCAGGAACAAGGCCGCATGGAGGGTTTTCAGCTATGGCTGAATCTGCCCGCTAAAGACAAGATGCGTGATCCCTGGTACCGCGACTTGCAAAGTGCGGACATCCCGGAGTTCACCACGCCTGAAGGGGTGACCGTGCGCGTCGTCGCCGGCAACAGCCACGGCGTGATCGGCGCCATGCAGCGCGAGGTTACGCAACCGTTGTATCTCGATTTGCATTTCGAAGCCGGCGCGAGTTTCGCTCAAACCTTGCCCGCGTCGCTCAACGCGTTCGTCTACGTCTACCGTGGTGAGTTGCAGGTCGGTGGCCAAAGCGTGCCGCAACAACGCATGGCCATCCTCAACAACGCGACCGACACTGATGGTGTGGTGTTGCTTGCCAATGTGCCAACACGCGCGCTGCTGATCGTCGGCCAACCGTTGGGCGAACCCATCGCCCAATACGGCCCGTTCGTGATGAACACGCAGCAAGAAATCGTGCAGGCGGTAGAGGATTTTCAGGCTGGCCGCTTCGCGGCGGCTGCCTGAAGGGTTTAATCAGAGCTACAACTCCGGTAGGTCGGCCAACTGTTTGTTGAAAGACCTCCGGGTTGGCCTGTACTTCAGCTTCCATGATCAATCATGGGGGCTTCAATAAGCACTAAACAAGTGCGCAAGGCCCAGGATGCACGTATTAACGCACCAAACAAATCATTCAGCAACAATACCAACAGCGACATTCAGAGGAATTAAAACTCCATCTCCAGCTCATCAATTTCCTCTGGTTCCTGCAACGCTGCATCGATCCATTCCTGCATTTCCGGCATGGCCATAATCAAGTCGCAATAGGCCTTGCTGACCGGGTCGAGTTTCACGTCGTAAGTAACAAAGCGTGTCGCGACTGGCGCATACATCGCATCTGCCATGGTGCGCTCGCCAAACAGGTAAGGGCCGCCGGAA
>JAYUGL010000133.1:0-5552 GCA_043738385.1 Sterolibacteriaceae bacterium | reverse complement strand
GCGCTATGACAAACTCGCGGAACGCTTCGCTTCCTTTGTCGCCCTCGCCGCTGCCGTCATTTGGCTCGCGTGATTTTGATTGTCAACACTCCCTAGCACAATATTCAGGCATTGCGCTGGGTATTCTTACTCTTCTGAGTGTTCTGTACTCCTATGTGTTTCACCACCGTTACCCGGGCGGCGGAGCTTTGTTGACCGTATTTGGAGTGATGCTCCTAGGCATGTCGATTTTTAGTAAGACAGAGTTCGGATTTTCTGCAACGGGCGGATTGACAGCAAAGTTTGAAGCATTAAAGCAGCATGTTGACAGCCTGAAGGTCGAGAACTTTGCGACTTATGAGATGAGAAATACAAATACTGAGTATGAATCGAATGACCCTGGATTCGTGATGACGACGGTGAGCACAAGGGAGCCACAACGTATTGCGCAGGCCTTTGGCATGCAATGTGTTGTAGAAGTTAAGGAGAAAATAAAGGCTGAGGAACGATGTGATGAAAAAAACGGAAAAATGGTATGGAGAACTATCGCAGGAACTATGGCGAATGATTCGTCGGATGAGCGAACGCCGTCAATCTCTACAACTTCTTTCATGATGCCTGTACCCAAAGATACGGCTTGGAAGGTGAAAACCCCGGATGATGCTACCGGTAAGACTATCGTAGCGTGGCTCAGCCTAAAATCCACACTTATCTCTCCGGAAAAATCTAATTGAATTTGATCGCCCAAACGACCCGCTCAATTGAACGCAAATGGAGGCTCTATGTCTGCTAAAAACATTTACCTGATCTGTACGCGAGACGTCAATAAAAAACGGAGCGTATCTATCTGAACCGGGCGAAACAACTTTTCTTAAGATAGCCACCTCAAAACGGACGTATAGCAGCGCTGATGCGATATCAAAAGAACGGTGGAAGAAGTCCGTTATCGCCGCCGCAGATGGGGAAGAAGATGAAATCACTGGATCCACCGGAGATATTCTTTTCTTTGTTCATGGATACAACAACGATATTCCAACGGTTCTCTGGCGGACAAGAACTCTACAGGAATCCCTATCTGCTCAAGGATGGAAAGGATTGGTGGTTGGATTTGATTGGCCAAGCGCCAACTCCACCTTGAACTACCTCGAAGATCGCTACGACGCGTCACAAGTCGCTCAACGACTTATTGAAGATGCACTTCAAATAGTTGTAGACGCACAATTCCCTGACGATCCGAATGCGCGCCCTTGCACAATCAATGTGCATTTGTTGGGCCATTCGACCGGCGCTTACGTGATTATGGAGGCGTTCGCCAATGCATCGAAGAAAGGAGATTTGTTTAAAAAGCCGTGGCGAATTGGGCAGGTTGCATTCATTGGCGGCGACATATCCAGCGGATCTCTTTCATCCAGCTCAGATTGGGCAGCCCCAATGTATGAAAGAGTTTTTAGGCTTACAAACTATTCGAACCGTTTTGACAAAGTGCTTGGCGTTTCCAATATGAAAAGACTTGGTACTGCTCCTCGAGCTGGTCGAGTTGGCCTTCCAACTGACATTCCCGCTAAAGCAGTCAACGTAGAATGTTCGGAGTATTTCAGTTCAAAAGATCCCAAAAAGTCCATGTTCACCGGCACCTTTAATCACTCGTGGCATATCGGTGATCCGGAATTTGCTCTTGATCTTGCTCTGACGCTCGAAGGCGGAATTGACCGGCAAGTTATTCCGACACGACGAAATGATCAAGGCCGACTTACCCTCATTGCTGGGCAAAGTCGCCCCGAATATCAAAAGGGCTGGGATGAGGATCGGCCTGTGCCGAATTAATTCACCATGGTCGAAACCGGTAAAAGGGGTCACCCATTAGTCGGCCCGCGTCAAGTGGTCAAACGAAGACATCGCATCACGACAAATCGTAATGCGTATTGAGTGAATCTGCTATCTGCTGCAATGACAACATCAACCCCGCTTCTGTCTTAGCCGCGCCCTGCTTTTCTTTCACTTGGCTGCGAATGAATCGCGCCAGTCACCCATCAGGATCAAGCGCAATGCGATGCAAACGCCCTGGCGGACTTGATTACCCTGCCGCCCCAGAAAAGCCTCGGTGCCGTCCCGTGTCCAAGTGATTTGGACAGAATCGTGGTTGCCGCAGTATCGGCACCAACCCAAAAATGGCTCGCGGTCCGGGCGGTCCAATCACAGAAACCCGTCAAACAACAACACAAGCGGCGCGACACGGCGTTCAATCAGATTCATGGTTGTTGGCCAGACCCTTACGTGACTCATCGTGCCGCGCCAAACTTTCACGCAAAACACCGCTGTACATCGAACGGCTTGTTCTCCTTCAGCATATGGAAGCAGGCCCGCGCCAACTTGTGCGCCAGAGCCTTGGTGGCGACGATACTGTTGCTCTTCGCCTTCTTTCGATCATGGAACCGCTTGGCCTCCGGGCAGAAGCGTTGCGCGAAGTGCGCCGCCTCGACGAAGGCCCAGGCCAGGTACTTGTTACCGTTCTTGGTATTGCCTTCGCCTTTCTTCTTGCCGTTGGACATGCGCTTGCTGTCAACACAGCGGCAGTAAGAGGCGAAGTTACCCGCTTGCGCAAAGCGAGCAAAAGGGGCCAAGTTGGAATGTTTTCTGGGCATAACGAGTTATGCCCAAGGCCGGAAATGTTGGAGCGAAGAATACCGCGCATCTAGCGATGCTGTCGTAGGTGTAGCTGAGGATTTGCACGGCGTTGCCGGCCCCGGCCACGATGCCGGTGATGCGACCATTGGCGGCGTTGCAAGTGTGCTGGGTGATGATGCTGTTGCCAGTGGTCTGTTGCAGCAGGTGGCCTTCGGCGTCAAGGGATCTGACCATGAACGCCAGGAGTGGTGGGAAGTCCGCCGATAAGCCGGGTTCTGTCGTGAGCAGCCATTCCTCTGGGCCTGCCGTTACCGGCAGGCTCTAGCAGCCTACCCGGGAGCGACGCGAGCAACGTCATGGCTCCCCTATTTGGCCTTGCCCCGGATGGAGGTTACCGTGCCGTCCGTGTTGCCACGTCCGCGGTGAGCTCTTACCTCGCCATTTCAACCTTACCGGCCCTTGCGGGCTTAGGCGGTATATTTTCTGTTGCCCTGTTCGTCGCCTTGGGCCACTCACCGAAATGAGCGGCTTATAGCGCCCGGCCGTTAGCCGGCATCCTGCTCTATGGGGCCCGGACTTTCCTCCATGAGCTTGCGCTCACAGCGGCTGCCTAGCGAACTTCCCGGATCGATTGTATCCGGAAGGGCGCGCAAAAGCCCGTGTAAACGCGCACGCTGGCGGAATGCCGTTGTTGCGCTAAGATGGTTGTGTTACCACAAACAGGAGCGGCCGCCATGAAGCAACGACAGTTGACCAAATTGATGCTGTTCACAGCGGGTTGCATCGGCGCAGGCGCCGTACACGCGTCGGGCTTTCAGCTGCTGGAACAAAATGCCAGCGGTTTGGGCAATGCCTATGCCGGTTCGGCGGCGGTGGCCGACAACGCCAGCACTATTTTCTACAACCCGGCGGGGATGACCCGGCTGCAGCCTAGAGCTTATTCCGTGGGTCTGACTGCCATCAACACCAGCTACAAATTCAGCAACGGTAAATCGTCGGTCGGGGCCTTGGCGACTGCCGGCAACGGCGGCGATGGTGGAGGTTTGGGGCTCATTCCTAACGGCTACCTGGCTTGGGCAATCAACAAGGACTGGTATGTCGGTATCGGCATCGGCGCACCCTTCGGCCTCAAAACCGAAAACAACGACCCATGGATCGGTGCTGCCCAGTCGGTCAAGTTCGACGTCAAAACTATCAACATCAACCCCTCCGTTGCCTGGCGTGTCAATGACAGCGTATCGCTGGGATTTGGTGTTGACTGGCAGAAAATTGACGCTGAATATGTACGTCGGGTTGGCATCCTCGGCGCACCATTTTTTCTGTCAAGTTCACATGCCCGGCTCAAGGCTGACGACGATGCCTGGGGTTGGAACGCGGGTCTGCTGTATCAGGTATCTCCGGACACCCGGCTAGGCATCTCCTACCGCTCTCAAGTAGAGTTCAAACTGAAGGGCAACATCACCGTGACCGGGCCAAATCCCAGGGTCAACGCACTCGGCACCAGCGGCGCCAAGGCATCGCTCAAGTTGCCCGACACGTTTATCCTGAGCGGCGTCCATACCCTGAATGATCGTTGGGAGCTTCTCGCCGATCTGTCATGGACAGGATGGAGCAGCATTCCAAAGCTGGACATAGTGCGCAGCAGCGGCGCGATCGCCCAGACGCTGGATAGTAATTTTCGTGACACTTGGCGTACGGCGGTGGGCGCCAACTACCGTTGCAGCGACACCACGAAACTGAAGCTCGGTATCGCTTACGACCAGACGCCGATTCGCGATGACCAACACCGTTTGGTATCGTTGCCGGACAACAATCGCGTCTGGCTCTCGGGTGGAGCCCAGTGGGCCATGGGCAAGGACGCGACGCTGGATCTGGGTGTCGCCTACCTGCACATCAAGGATAGTGGGATCAGTAACAACCAGGGAACCGCACCGGCGCTGAGCTCGCGGGGCTTGGTCGATGGCAAGTTCAAGTCCAGTGCGTGGCTAATGGGCGTGCAGTATTCGAGCAACTTCTGAAAACCTGTGGTCATTCCCGTCTGCGGGAATGACCACAGGTCAAACCGATGCAAGACGCGCGTTGGCTGCGGTCAGGCGGCTGCTCAGCACTTCCAGAAACGCCTGATAGAAATGCATGCGGCAGGCGTTCGAGGAAAGGCGCAGGGCGTCGGCGCGAATCGAGATGACGCGGGCGCGTGTCTGCGCCGTCACATCGGCGCCGCGCATGCGCGTGTTGCCGCCGATCACCGCCATCTCGCCGAAACATTCGCCGGGCGACAGCAGATGCAGCCGTCGCCCGCGCTTGCTCACCGCGAGTTCGCCTTCGGCGAGAAAGCAGAAGAACTCCCCCGGTTCGCCATCCTTCATGACCAGGGTGCCGGGCGCCATATCATCCCAGCTTGAGGCGCGCACCACCTCCCAGGTCTCGACGTCGCTGAATTCGCGAAAAAACGGCAGGCTGCGCAGCGTCTCGAATTTTTCGCTGTCCGGAACCTCCTGAACCTGCGACGAGAGTTGCTTGTTGCGAAAAGCCTGGGCCAGGTCGTGGGAGAACTCATCCCAGCCGGCGTAGCGCGCATCCCGGTTTTTCTGCATGGCGCGCGCGACGATGGCGTCGATGCTGGCCGGTATGCCGTTGCGAAAAGTCGAAGGCGGCGGCGGATCTGACTGGGTGATCTGGTAAATCATGCTGAAATGGTTGGTCGCGGTGAATGGCATCCGCCCGCACAGCAGTTGATACATCACCACGCCCAGGGAATAGATATCGGTCTGGTGATTCAGCGGCAGATCGCGCACCTGTTCGGGCGACATGTAGGCCGGCGAGCCCACGCCGGTGACCTGGGTTTGAGTTTGATCAACGCTGGACAGCATGGCCGCGCCGAAATCCGAAATCTTGATGTCACCGGTGTTGTCGCCTTTGGCCAGCAGAATGTTGGCCGGCTTGATGTC
>JAYUGL010000132.1:0-1826 GCA_043738385.1 Sterolibacteriaceae bacterium | reverse complement strand
TCGTACCACTGCTTTTCGAGATGCTCGGGGGTCTTCAGAAGTTCGAGGCGGCCCAAGGTCCCGCCTTCGCTCGACAACGTGGCCTTGACCAAGTCGGTCGTGATGGTGGCTTGTTCGGCCGCCACCGGCTCGGCGGCTGGCACCTTCCCTGGCGCAGCGGCTGCGGCGGTGGAAGCCGTCTCCCCGCTGGCCGGCTTCGGCAAACTCGAAAGCCCTGGCGTCGTACCCGCCGGTGCGACTTTCGCGGGGGCCGGACTGAACAACGAAGGTTGCCCGTTGTGTTTGTTCCACGCGTCCCAGATCAGGAACAGCGACATCGAAAACACGACCCAAAGCAGGGTGCGGCGCATATCGGTCATGGGGAGGTCTGGTCGGTCGGAGAGTGGGAAGGCGAAGAAGCCGCCGAATGTGGCGGGCCGTCGGAGAACAGGCCAAACAGAGGGCTGGCTCGCGCCGGAACCGGGTCGTAGCCGCCGCGGCAAAAAGGATGGCAGCGTGCCAGGCGATGCAGTGTCATGTACGTTCCCGACATGGCCCCGTGCAGTTCCAGCGCCTGCAAGGAATACGCGGAGCAGGTCGGCTCAAAGCGGCACGCATTGCCCAGCCAGGGGCTTAGCAAGAACCGGTAGCCGCGCACCAGCGCCATCAGCGCGCGTTGTGGCAACGCCGTCAAGAAGGCACGGTCGACCCCCATCGCCTAAAGTGCCGCCCGCGCCGGATCAGCAGCCGCCGGCGCGGCGCGACGCGCGCACCAGCAACTGTTCGAGCTCTATGCCCGCGGCGGCTTTCAACGCGTCTGACGCAGCGCTCACATAGACCGCACGATCAAACGGCGCTCGCAAGCGGATCACCCACAAGCCGCGCGCCAGTGCATCGGCATGTTTCGAGACAACTGCCCGGATTTGCCGCTTGAGCAGCGTGCGCGTGACGGACCGTCGCGCGTGGCGCTTCGGAACGACGGCACCGAGCCAAACATCGACGGGCGCGACAGGGTCATCCACAACCACGGCACGGTTCACTTCGACACCTGTTGACAACTTTGTTGGCAACGCTGTTGAATGGATCGGTGCTTGAGATTTTGCATGGGGGCCGGCGGTCACGCTCGGGTGGTCGGCTGTGTAATGCACCGCAAAATGCGCGGTGTTGACCTGGCTTCGCGTGCGCAGCACTCGTTCGAAATCAGCCGAGCGAAGCATGCGCCGGATCACATTGCGATCCGGTGGCGGCACACTGGCTTCGACGCCGACAGATGCCGGCCGCGACAGTGCCGCTGCCTCAGACGGCCAGACGCTTGCGGCCTTTGGCGCGGCGTGCGTTGATGACAGCACGGCCGCCGCGGCTTTTCATGCGAACCAGAAATCCGTGGGTGCGGGCACGGCGAACTTTTGAGGCTTGATAGGTGCGTTTCATGATCTGTCCAGCGGATGGCGGGTCGAAAGATGGCGTGGGGTTTAGATGGCGCGCTGCGCTTGAAGGGTGTGGCAAGCGCTGCCCGTCGACCTTCGTGCGTGCGTGGCGCGTTTCTTCTGCGCTCTTGCGCTTCTGGGTTCTTACGCTTCTGGGTCTTTTCGCTCTGGCGCCTTTGATCGTCGCGCCCTGCTTGAAGAAAACCCCGGGAAACCCACTATTACACCAGAAATGCCCTTTCCAGTCAATGACTTACACCGCCTGGCCTGATGGTGCGGGAGTCACCGGTCACAGCCAGAAACTGTGGATAACTGCCGCCTGCCTGACCCCGCCCCGTACAATCAGCAGGCTACGAAAAGAACTTTTCCACAATGAGTGCAGATCTTTGGTTGCGCGGCTGCGAGCGACTTGCCGCCGAG
>JAYUGL010000131.1:0-5582 GCA_043738385.1 Sterolibacteriaceae bacterium | reverse complement strand
TTTTCATGAGCAGAGCGAGAAAGCCACCAAACGCCTCAGAGGTCGTGGTTTGCCAGAGCTTCGCTGCAACGATCCCACCCGTGGAGAGCATGGCTGCAAGTACGTTGAGCCTCTTTCCTCGGGTTGCCTCAATCAAGTGGCGCTCTCCTTTTGGTGTCCAGGCGCTGCGATTGGGATGAACTTGCGCAAAGCCTGCCTCATCGGCATACGCCAGAACGATTTCCCCTGCTGCGGCCTGGGCACGCAAGACGCCAATCTCCGCGTAGGATGCCCTGAACGCTGCCTCATCTCTTTTTTTTGAGCGAATGCCTTGTGCGCTTCCAGACCAAACCAGCCGATTTCAGTGCCAACGTCAATGTACTGACATGGACGAGCGTACCGCCGTTCTCTGTATGCCGTGCCAAAAGCGCATTGGCAGTCAGCGGCTCCTCAGTTGCCATCACAATCAATCTTTGTAGCGCTTCTGGGCTTAGTTTTCTTGGGGCGCCAGATCGGGCCAGGTCGGCTAGTGAGTTGATACCATCGACCAACCACGCAATGCGAGTCGAACCCACGGTTCGAACATGCACCTTGACTACAACCGCAACTTCATCAGTAGTCAGGCCATCATCAAGGAGAATCAGAGTTTGAGCTCTTTCTCTCTGCCGCCAATTGTCTCCGCGGCTAATAACCTGCTGAAGAGCCTCACGATCTTCTACACTAAGTGAAAGCGTTACTCGTTGGCCCATGGAAGTCCAATTAATCTAGGTCCATTATTATACAAATAATATTACCAAAAGCCTAGATAAAATTGAATCTTTGACGCAAATAACTTACGCTGATGAGCTTATTGGATCGGCAGGGTGGGTCAGATTTAGATCGGCGCCGACACACCAAGGACACCAGCAAGCCACCGGCGAGAGAAGTCACGAGCGACACCGCCAAAGAACACAGTGCGTTCCCCCTGACGAAGTACGAAGCCTTTCGGAGCAACTCGCAAGGCACTCCGGTCCGAAGGCTTGCCATCAGGCCCATAGAGGATGTGCGAGCGCGTGAGAGAGTCGTGTACTCACAACTCAATCGAATCGGCGAGGACGGCACTAAGGGTAAGGCACTCACACTGATCTGGCCCTTCATGGTCGTGGTAGTCCGAGGCAAAAACCTGCACTCTATCGCCGATGCCGTGGATGCGGAAATCTGCGAATTCATTCAGCAGTTTGACGGGAAACGGCACGAGAAACCGGCTGACGAGGTTGCACCTTTCATCGAGTCGATGGAGTTCTATTATCCGAAAGACCCGAATAACTCCGAGAAGTCGTAAGAAGGAATTCCTCTTTCAAAACAAAGCAAGGAATCCTGAGTAGCTCTATTGTGCTGGTTTGCCATAAAATGGCGACTTCTCGAAAGCATTTTTAATGCTACTACTTTTTATTGAGGCTGTTTCGGCATTTTGCGGTGCAATTTTGCTCTATCTTGCACTCTTCACCTATGAGGATGAGCAAAAGCAAATTCAAAACACGCTCGAACGCTTTTGGGTTAATATTGATAATCTAAAATCTGACGATTCGACGCGAAGAATGGTATTTCTTCGCGGAATCGCGGATTTTTCAACAACGCTGCTTGATCGATTATTCGGCAAGAAACTGGTTTCATTTCAATCTGTACTCATAACGCCGCTATTGATGCTAGGCGCGGCAAACATGTTTTATGAGATTTACTTATTCCCTCATGGCTTGCCAGCCAGCGCAAATATCAAGCACAGCTTCAAAGATATTTTTCCGCTCCTGGTTGGGCTTCTACCAGCCGTTTGGCCAAATAAGTGGGTTGTTCGCGTGGTTTGCGGCGTAGGACTTCTTATGATTGGTTTTCTGATATTCTTAAACATCTATGGTTTTCACATTAACCCTCACCCATCAAATATGACTGGCGTCTTTCTTGAGGAAATAGCTAGCGCAGCCGCGATACTAACCGTCCTGCCCTTCGTTGTCCTCAGCAGAAAAGCATTGAAATGGAGTAGCGAATCTGGCTCGACACAAAGAA
Organism: Sterolibacteriaceae bacterium; assembly: GCA_043738385.1. Classification (GTDB taxonomy): domain Bacteria; phylum Pseudomonadota; class Gammaproteobacteria; order Burkholderiales; family Rhodocyclaceae; genus JANYCD01. Next base: position 3,563 of record JAYUGL010000131.1, on the reverse strand, counting down.
TGGTTCTCGTGGCGGTCGCTAACCTCCTTGTGGCGGTCGTGCTTGTCGCTCCGTTATTTATGGATTCGTTCGGAGTATTTCCGGATTGGACCAACAAGCTATATTATGGGCCAGGTATCTGGCTGGCACTCACAAACTTTGCTTTCGCCAATTGCCTGACAATCGTTATTTCTTTAATTATCTTTGGGATGATCGGCATTGTATTTGCGCATAAACTTATTTGGCCCCCTTTAGCCAGAATCGTATACGCGCTTCAGCGCTTCAAAATCACGACAAAGCCGGCAGTACTTGGACCGCTCGGGCTTTTCTTGATGTCGGGGATTCTTCCGAAGCCACTCTACGAATTACTAAGTAAAATCATTCCAAAATTGTTTTGACGCGGCGCGCTGCGTCCTTTGGTCAAATCCGGTCAGAATCTGAATCTCCCAGTGCCGCCTGCAGGTCTGCCACGGTGGTCATCAGCGTCATGGGTTCCAGCGGCGATACCTCCAGGCCAAGCCCTAGATAGAACGCCTTGGCTTCCTCCGACAAGGCGTGCACCAGCATCCCCCGAATGCCAATGGCATCGGCAGCGTGCAGCACGCGCCTGGCGGCATCCTGAAACAACGCCCGGCCTAGCCCCTGCCCTTGATAGGCTGTGGCAATGGCCAAACGCCCGAGCACCACGACCGGCACGGGATCTGGCATGTTGCGCCGGAAGCGACCTGTGGTCGCGGCCGGTGCGATGGCGCTAGAGGCCAGCGCGTAATAGGCAACCACGTTGCCGTCTGCGTCAGTGCTGACAAAGGTGCGTGAAGCACCGCTGGCCTGGTTCTGCCTGGCTCGACGCTTCAGCCACTCATTGAGGTTCGGGACACCGCAGTCGAAGGCAATGACCTGGTGCTGGGGTGCAAGCGCAACCGGTGAACAAGGCCTCTGCATCAGGCCTTCGCCCAAGGCGCCGGTGCCTGCATCGTCTTGCGCAACCGTTCGTTGGGTTGCGCCGGCGCATCGAGCCGGCGCAAGAACTCGTCGTAGGCCTCAGGGCTGATGGCAATCACCGCCCGGTCGAGCAACGTCTCTTCGGCTGCCTGGCGGGCGGCACGAAGAATGAATTCCGTTCTGGTCGTGCCTAGTGACGCGGCGGCCCGGTCGATCAGGTTTCGCTCAACACTCGGAATCCGCAGGTTCAGTGTGTCGCGGCGCGGGGCTTCGGCTTCTGCATTGGGAACGGTCGGCATGGTCAAACCTCTTTGTGCTTTCACCCACCATAGCAGAACGTAACGCCATAGTCATTACAAAAGTGAATCCCTCTTTTCAATGCTGGCTGTTGGGGAGGGGAACCGCCGCGTAGCGGTGGGGAGGGGCGAAGCCCTTCCCAGGGGGGTCGTCGCTGCGGCCCGTAGGGCCGGACAGGGGGGCTGTAGCCCCCGCAGCGTTGTGGTTCTTGGTTGGCCCTCTCTGGGGTCTTGGTGAAGGGGTGAGGCCGCAGGCCGAGGGGCAACGCCCCTGGGGGATGCCGGGCAGGGAGCGCCGCAGGCGCGGGCGAAGGGTCGAAGGCCCGCAGGAGCCGGCGGGGGCGTAGCCCCCAAGAGGCGGTGCTGATCTACTTCCTGGCTGTTGAAGTTATGCACAGCCCGAGAGTTTGTTATAAGAGTTAAAGATAGAGTTACGCGTTTTTTTGAAATCCGTAAGTCATTGATGTGATTAGGGAAAAAGGCATCCATTTCGCTCATCCGGTGGGTGATAACACGAAAGCCGGTGTGTAATAACACGAAGTTTGGTGTGTAATAACACGAAAGAAAGGTAGCTTTCAAGACGCAAGTTATCCACAGGCGTGCCGGTGGGTGATAACACGAAAGTGCTTGACTCGGTGTGTGAAAACACTAAGACTGCCGGCATGGTGGGTGATAACACGAAGCCCGCCACCGCTGCACAGGAGGAACTGGCCTTCGCAGAGCCGGCGGTGGGCGATAACACGAAACAGCGCTCTCCCCTGTTGCCGGACCGGCATCACAGGGACTTCTTCGTTTGCGACATCTTCGATGCGGCCGTCAAGGGCGATAGCGCCTCGATGGAACATCCAATCTTCTCGCTGTCGAAGAAGCCAGACTTCAAGGTTCGGCGCTACGAGAATGGCGAACGGTGGGCAGAGATCAGGCCCAGCGTCAAGGGCCTGGCGACGGTCTTTGACCGCGACATCCTCATTTACTGCATTAGCCAGCTCATGGCTGCGCTCAACGACGGGCGTCCTATCTCACGGCACCTGAAGCTGCGCGCCTACGACTTGCTGGTGGCGACCAACCGCGACACCAGCGGCCGGGGCTACCTGCAGCTACGTGAGGCCTTCGAGCGGCTACAGGGCACCCAGATCGCGACCAACGTCACCACCGGCGGCAAGGAAGTCTTCGATCTGTTCGGATTGATCAACCGCGCCCGCATCGTGCGTGAGACCCGCGACGGTCGAATGCATGAAGTCGAGATCGAGCTGTCGGATTGGGTCTTCCAGGCTGTGGAAGCGCACGAAGTCTTGACGCTGGATCGCCGCTACTTCCAGCTCGCCAAGCCCCTGGAGCGGCGGCTGTACGAGCTGGCGCGCAAGCATTGCGGCCAGCAGGCGATCTTTCGCATCGGCTTGGAGAAGCTGCGCAACAAGTGCGGCTCGCAGTCCACGCTCAAGGAGTTCCGCCGGCTGTTCCTGAGCATCATCGAAGATGACCTGCTACACGGACACATTCCGGGCTACGCCTTCGCGTTGGTCGATGACATGGTGGAGATCACCCCCAAGCCACAGTACGACACCCCTGCCCTGCCTGGCCTGTTCATCCGGCTCAAGGATGAGACCTACCAGCTTTGCCGCGAATACGCGCCAGGCTGGGATGTCCATGCGCTGGAGGCTGAATGGCGTGACTGGGTGGCCAAGAAAGACATCCGGGCGATAAGCCCCGACGCGCACTTCCTGGCGTTCTGCAAGCGTCGCGGCAAGTACCCGGGATTCAGGTAAGCATGCTTGCATGCAAGCATGCCTAGAACACCCAGCCTTCCTTCTCCATGAACTGCTGGAGATCGACGCAAGGGACGCCGAAGTGCTTGCAGATATTCGGTATCTTGGCGGCGTTGGGCTTGAGCTGCTCCATGGTGAGGACAGTCGCGCCGATGACCTTCGCCCGCGCGATGAGGAAGGGGTCGGCGTTGCGTCCGCCCTTGTAAATCTTCTGCCTCTCGATGTTGGCCTGGAAGTGCTCGACCGCGTAGATGGTGGCCACGAAACCGCCTTCCTGGGCACTTGGCACGGTGAAGATGTCGGGATTGGCTTTCGCCCACTCCAGCCCATCGCCTCCCAGGTCTTCCAGCTCGCGGAACGACTCGCGCGTCGAAGTGAACCGGCCTTCGCCGACCATGGCATCGAAGCGCGCCCACAGCGACACGAAGCGCGTCCGATAGTAGTTGCGGTGAAGGGCCGAGACGACCGAGGTGTCGATGACTGTTGACGCTGGTGTAAATCCGCATCTATTCGCTGGTGAGGTGTCGAATTTACCTTCTGATGCTGGTTGGCATGAAGGCTGTGCCGACCGAAGAAGATC
>JAYUGL010000130.1:0-1832 GCA_043738385.1 Sterolibacteriaceae bacterium | reverse complement strand
CGGCGTTGTAGCTGACGGGTTTTCCGCTGGCGGTGATGCCGGCGGCTTCGGGGCCGCAGCACTTGGGGCAGGGACAGTAGGCGGTCACTTCCAGCCATACGATCCGGGATTTGCCGTTGGATTGGGCGAGGGTTTTGGCGGCACCTGTGTAGAGGCCGCGAAGAAACGGCACAGTGGTGGGCGCAACAACTGACGCGGCCTGAGGAGTCACCTCAATCCGCGTCGGGTCGTAGGCTGCAATAGGCAGGTCGTACAGCAGTTCCGGAGAGAAATCCGGTTTGCGGTCACGGCCATTCACAGGAAACAGAAGTTTGGTGTTCCATCGAGTCATCCCGCCGGTCGCGGCTGGTTTCGCGACATCGGGCAGGTTGTTACGGCCTGCGGTCTGCGTCGCTCCGGCAAAGCTCAGCGAAATCGCGATGGCGAGGCCGGCGACCAGCGGCCTGTTCGGGAACCGCAGGGAAAACTTTTCGGACGGAGCAATGTTTGGTTTCGGGTCGTTTGTCACTTGAGCATCCTCCTTGACGCTCGATGCCGTTTCACGGCGGTGTCAACTTTGTTTCGGTCTTTACTTCGTTCTTCGTTGCGTTGACAAAGGGAACATACCTCACCTGGCAAGTTCGTCCAATCTATTTTTCACGGCGGGTGGCGAAGAGGGTCGATCTATCGCAATTGGTCCTTTTATACCGCGCGGCTCCCCGCGTAAAGGCGCAAAAACGGCGCTTCGCATTCTGGGGCGTGGCGGAAGTGTCGGCGGTGCGTAGGATGGAGCGGGATTCGTTCTGTAACGAATGATGATTGAAAGCAACGTTTTCCTTCGTAGGGTCCGCTTTAGCGGACGGAATCTCAAGTGCCAGTAAAGATTTCGTCCGCTAAAGCGGACCCTACGAGAGGCTAAAAAATGAGATTGGGATCTTATGTCCGATGCCCTGGATCGCCTTCGGCTTCAACTTGAAGAACACGCCACCGTCGTTCGCGCGATGGACAGTTTGTTGCCAAAGGTTGAAAGCGTGGCGCAGGTGATCTGCGCTGCGTTTGCCGCCGGCCATCGGCTGTACACGATGGGCAACGGGGGCAGTGCGGCGGATGCGCTGCATTTTGCCGAGGAACTGCTGGGCCGTTTCCGCCGTGATCGACGGCCTTTGCCGGCGGGATCATTCGTGGCCGACCCGACGGGCCTCACCTGCATCAGCAACGATTACGGGTGGGACAATGTATTTGCCCGCCAAGCCGAAGGACTCGTCCGAACCGGTGACATCGTCGTCGGCATCAGCACTTCGGGAAACAGCGAGAATGTGGTCCGGGCCATGAAGGTCGCGCGGGATTCAGGGGCCATCACCGTGGCCCTGACAGGCTCCACCGGCGGCAAACTTGCGGCGATGGCGGATCATCTGCTGAACGTACCCTCTACCGCCACGGCGCGCATTCAGGAGATGCACATCTTCATGATTCACCTTCTATGCGAGCGCGTGGATGACTGGGTGCTGGGGACATGATCGCGAATCTCATGTCCTCTGATGACATAGTGGCACCGGGGTTTGGATTGAGGAGTTGTCAGTGAATCGAGCGATGCGGATTATTCTGGTGTTGGCGATCGGTGTTGGCGCAAGCTCGCTGGTCTCATGGTCTGTTTATCGTTATGTGCTTCGACCCGCGCAGGCGCGCGAAGAGGCGTTTGCGGCGATCCGGTCGGGTGAATTGACTGCGGGAGCGGATGGCGTCGTCATTTTGCCGTCACGGTGGGCGATAGGATCGCTCGATGGCAAAGCCTATGTCACCCGCACGCCCGAACGCGCGATTTGGGTATTGTTCGTCAAGGAGCGCGGAGCGGG
>JAYUGL010000129.1:0-5668 GCA_043738385.1 Sterolibacteriaceae bacterium | reverse complement strand
GCGCTCGACGCATCGGTGCAGGCCGAAGTGCTGAATTTGCTTGAAGCACTGCGCCGCCGACGCGGCCTGACGTTTGTGATGGTGAGCCACGACCTGGCGGTGGTCACGCACATGTGCGAACGCCTGATGGTGATGCAACGCGGCCAGACGGTGGAGTTTTTGTCATCGGCGGACCTGGCGGCGCACCGCGTGACGAATGACTACACGCGCAGCCTGATGAAGGCGTCGGGCGGTTTCAAGCGTGCGGCCGAGCCCGGCAAGCTGGAGCCGATCTGGTAAAGGCCTTTGCCAGCGGCTCGTGCGAACGCATGCTTTAATTTGCTCATGCCCCACACGCCACCCAACATCCACTGGGAATCCCACTGCTGCCTGCGCCTCAATCCACAGGCCGACTTTGCGCCGATCGAGCAACTGCGCGCTGCGGGCGTGAACTATGTGTCGATCAACATCGGCATGGACATGAATCCGCTGCCGCAGGTGATGTCGGTGATTGCCGGCTTTCGCAAAACCATAGCGGCGCAGCCGGACCGGTATCTGCTGGCGGGCAGCCTGCGTGATGTAGAGCGCGCCGCCGCGACTGGGAAAATCGCCATCGGCTTTGACCTTGAAGGCGCCATGCCCCTCCTGGACCAGCCGGATATGGTGGCGCTCTACGCCAGCCTGGGTGTGCGGCAAATGCACCTCGCCTACAACCGAAACAATTCAGTCGCGGGTGGATGCCATGACGTCGAGCAGGGCTTGACGCCCTTGGGGCATCAGGTCGTTGCGGCCATCAATGCCGCCGGCATCTTGATGGATTGCTCACACACCGGTCGGCGCAGCAGCCTGGACATCATGGCGGCCTCAAGCAAGCCGGTGATCTTCAGCCATTCGAACCCGCAGGCTTTGGTCGACCATGGCCGCAACGTGACGGATGAACAAATTCGCGCCTGCGCTGCCACCGGCGGCGTGACCTGCGTGTCGGGCGTGTCGCTGTTTCTGGGCAGCCAGCAGCCTACCGCACAGGACGTGGCGCGGCATGCGGCTTATGTCGCTGATCTGGTCGGTATCGAGCACACCGGCATCGGCCTGGATATCTGCTTTTCGCAAGACGGCCTGGACGACACACCGCCGGGCGACTACGACCCGGGCTACTGGTGGCCGGCCAAGTTCACCGGCTACGAACGCGGTCTCACGCGCACCACCTTCACGCCGGTCGAAACCTGGCAATTGCTCCCGCGTGCCCTGCTGGCTGTGGGCATGACGCCCGGCGAGGCGGCGCTCGTGATGGGCGGCAACATGGTGCGCGTGGCCGGTCAGACCTGGCACGCGCCTGCAGCGTAATTCCATCTTCGAAAGACCCCATGTCCTCCATCACCCTGCGTTTCCTCGCTGAACCCAGCACCATCAACTTTGGCGGCAAGGTGCATGGCGGCACGGTCATGAAATGGATCGACGAGGCCGGCTACGCCTGCGCCACGCGCTGGGCGAAAAATTATTGCGTCACGGTATCTGTCGGCAGCATTCGCTTCGAGCGGCCGATCCGCATCGGCGATCTGGTCGAAGTCGAGGCGCGGCTGGCCTACACCGGCAGCACCAGCATGAACATGTCGGTAGAAGTGCGCGCCGGCGACATGAAGGCCGGCCACATGGAAAAAATTACCGAATGTCTGGTGGTGTTTGTCGCCATCGACGAAGACGGCAAGGCCTTGCCGGTGCGCACGTGGCTGCCCGAAACGCCCGGCGACAGCGCCTTGGCCGAACGCGTCAAGGCGCACCTGGACGCGGCGCGCGCCATGCGCGGCGTTTGATAGGGAAATATTGATCAAAAAGGCCTCTAGCCCAGGTATTACGTGCGCAAGCAGCTATTGAATTAATAGCAAACTATTTCCTCGGAGGGCATCTAGATTCCGTCATCCCCGCGAAGGCGCATAGTCGCTAGCTCAAGTGTTTCGGGGATGCCTCCCTCTCCCGCTGGCGGGAGAGGGCTAGGGTGAGGGTGGGGGGAACTGGAAAAAAGTCCGTAAATAGCGACGCTGGGGAGCCCTCACCCCTGCCCTCTCCCCCGCAGGGGAGAGGGAGCAAGAAATACGCAGAACGACGTCAAGTTAGCGCCTGTGCGTCTTCGCGCGGATGACGGTGCTTATCGGGCGTTGTTGACCTGCGAAGTCAGTCCCGCCCTTCACGGAATAAAGTTCAAGCCCTCAGGCAGCGGCAGCACAATCGGCACTTCAAAAATCGGCCCCGCCCCATCGGGGTCAATGATCAGCGCGCCGTTGCTGGCGAAGAACGCGGCGATTTGCGACTGTGCGGCGACGGCGTACGGCGCCGCCGCCTGAATCCCGATATTCGTCAGGAAGGTGTGTGGGTTCTTCGGCATGCCGCCCGGGTTGGCGGCGCTTTGCGGATTGGCGGCGTAAGCCAGGTCGTTGCGGAAATACGTGGCGCGGTCCTGCAGTTCGCCGGCGCGCAAGATAGCGCTGGTGGTCGGGTTGGGCACCGTCACGTCGCCTTTGGCAAACTGCACGATCACCGACTTGGCAGAACTGCCTGCTAGAGGCGACTTGCGGATCAGCGGCGCGTACGACACCGGGTTGCCGCTTTGCTGCACCCACTCGAAGCGGTCGAGCACCTGCGCAATCGCGGTCGCACCGGGCACGTTGTTGACCACCAGCGGCAGGTTGCGCAGCGGCATGTTTTCATTGAAGTTCAGATTGAAAGGCACCGGCACGTTGGGCGTGGGCGGCAGGTTGAGGAGTTGCGGCTGCCGGGTGGCCAAATTCACCGCGGCGAGAACGCGGAACACGCCCAGCCGAACGACTTCGTTGATGGAGCCGCCCGGTACGTTGGGCACACCCGCCTTGATGCTGGGCTCGACGCCGATGAACATGGTGCCGTAAATGCCGCCGAAGGACTGGCCGGAATAGTAGATGCGGCTGGCGTCGAGATCGGCGACGCCATCACCGTCCACATCCACGCCCACTTCGATCTCGCGCACAAGCTGCATCAGGTCGACGACCGTCTGGCGCAGACCGTCGCGGCTGCCGATGATGGTGCGCGGCGCGGCGGCGATGACACCTTCGGTGGAATCGATGGCGCCGTTGCCGTCCTGGTCGATGCCGCGACCGCCGGCGGGAATAACCACCGGGCTACCCGCGATGGGCAGTACGTTGAGCGTGCCCAGCGCGCCGCCGCCGTGTCCCACGACGTTGATGGCGATGGTTGCGATGCCGCGTGAGGCAAACACCGACGCCACCGTCCAGGGTGCGCCGTACATGCTGTCAGTGAAGCCGTGGCCGAAGATCGCCACCGGCCAACCACCGGCAGGCTTCGGCCCCGCGGGCAGGAACAGTTCGAACTGGATGGTGTTGGTACCTTGCGCGACCGGCGCGCCGAACAGCGTTCCCGTGGCGGGAATGTACTTGGCCGCCGTTTCATAGTCTGGTGACTTGTAGCTGCCGAAGGCGATCTGCCCGATGCTGCCGGGTATGACATTCAGTGCCGGCGTGGGCAGGAACGAATCGGTGAATGACGGCGCCGTGCCGGTCTGGCGATGAAGCTGTATGCCTTGCAAAGACGTGGGCGCGAACACCGCGCGCACCGGGCCACTCGCCGAGGTGCCAACCACGAAGTTGGCCGGGGCCGGATGGGATCGCTTGATCTGGCGGCGGATTCTTTCCAGGTCCGCCGTCGTGCTCTGCGTGGTGAAGACGCTCAGGGCGACGATGCGGCTGTGTGATTCGCGCGCGGCGTTTTCGCCGTCGATCAGCGCTTTGCGATAATCCTTGGCGTCTCCGTCCCGATCCTGGCCAAAATTGAGGTCATGGCGGAGGCGGCCGAAACGACCGGCTTCGACCGGGTCGCCCGCAGCGTCCTTCACGCCATTGGTCACCACCAGAACGTAGCGGCTGTGCTGGTTAAGCAATTCGTCGGATTCGAAAACCAGCGTGTTGGTCGCGGGGTCCCACAATACCTGGTTGATGCCGACTTTGTGGCCAAAGCCGTGGCCGGAGAGGGTGTCGCCGATGTTGACCAGATAGACGGTGTCGCTGTTGACTGTCGCGACATCGATGGCGCCGGTAAATGGCACCGTGATGCGCGGCTGGATGTTGAATCCGTCAAGGGTGTTGATGACGTCGATATCCTCGCAATCGGAAACGCGCTCAGCACAATCGGGCTTCGGCAGGTTGACGCGGCGGAAAGTGTTTTGCGTAAAATCGAAGCGCGTAAACTGGTCGCTCGGGAACGGGGTCGCGGCAGGGTTCGTCAAATCGAATTTCACGCTGACGCCGGCCGCCAGGGTGGCCAGCGGGGCCAGCGCAAGAAACAGCGCCGCCGACAGACGGCGGGCACGATGGGTAATCATGACAAATCTCCTCAAGAGTTTTTGACCTTTTTGATTGCAGCGCGTTGGAAATCCGACGCCGTTCAGGATTTATACTCCACGTCATTCGCTCACACCAGCCCCGATTCTGCGCATCGAAACCGCCTGGTCATAACTATCAAAATGGTCATTTCCCGTGACTTGCTTTCGGCCTACCGGAACACGCGCTATGGCGTGCGGACGCCACTGGGCGAGATTGCGCTTCGCATCGATGCGCCGTCGGCGCCACTGGATGCGTTGCTGCGTGCGGCAGGTTGTCAGACCTGGGTATTCATCAGTGCCGACAACCCGGGATCCGTCGCCGACACGACGGACAATCCCGCCCGGCGCGCGCGTTTGCTGGCCGATGTTGAGGCGCTGGGGTTGCCCTGGTTCGCCGGGCGCGGCATTGCCGACGACGCGTTGTGGCCGGCGGAGGAGAGCCTGCTGGTACTGGGTCTTTCGGAGGACGATGGAAAGGCGCTTGGCCGCAAGTACGGTCAGATCGCCGTGCTTGCCGGCGTGCTCGGCGGCGCGGCCCGGCTGGTCGCCTGCGACGACAAAGCGCCGCCCTGAAAGCCTTGCTGGACGCGGCGTTTCGGGGTAGTTGCGCGGTGCGGCGAAAGGTGGATAATTTAGTTGCCAGGCAGCGCCCCGCATGCTGTCTATGCAAGCCCCACATGACCGTCAAGGCCATGCGTCCCTAACCGCCACAGGAGGTCCAGCCATGCTGGAGGTTGAAGTCGAGTCCTTGAAGCAACACATCATTGCATTGCAAGTCGAGCATCGCGGTCTGGACGATGTCATTTCCCGGATCGTCGACATGCCCGATGTAAACGAGCTTGAATTGCGCCGGTTGAAGAAGCGCAAGCTCTATCTGAAAGACCACATATTCACGCTGGAGAAGCAACTCACGCCGGACATCCTGGCGTAGGTAAGACCGTGACCCGCGCTCGCGGGTCGTTACTGCAGCACCATCGTTTCCCTCGCGTCCGCTTCTTTCAAAGCGGATGGCGGCCTAATGCAGACTCGATTTGTCCACGTCAGCATACCTGCGTCCCGCGCAGCACGCGGAGAGGTGCAGGGTTTCTTCCGGCGTCAGGTCGCTGACGCCGGTGAAATACGCAGTCGCGAGCCGCCTTTCGATCTCGGACTGCATGTCGGGATTGTCGGTCGCCATGAGGTCATGGATCATCGGTGCCAGATCGGGGCGCTGCGTTTCGATCTTCATCAGCAGGTCTACGGGGATCGAGGACATGGTCAATGGTTCGCTGTGTTGATCGATGCCGAGCACATGGGTTCTGCGCCATAGATGCGTCGGTCCAT
>JAYUGL010000128.1:0-14994 GCA_043738385.1 Sterolibacteriaceae bacterium | reverse complement strand
CTCGAGGTGTATCTCAATTCGGTGGAATGGGGCGAAGGTATCTTCGGCGCCGAGGCCGCCGCGCAGCGTTACTTCAGCACCACCGCAGCCGCGCTCGGCGCGGCGCAGGCGGCGCGGCTGGCGGTGATGCTGCCTGCGCCACGCCGTTTCGAGAAAAATCCCTACTCGAGCTACCTCAACGCCCATACGCAGTTGATCCTGAGGCGCATGCAGTATTCGGAAGCGCCATAGCGTACGCCGACGAATCGGGGATCTGGACCATGCGCCTTTTTGAATATCGACATGATGCCGGTTTGGGTCAGACGTTCGTCAACGGCGCTTACGAACTGGGCGAGGTCAGGCATGTCTTGATTGATGGCCACGACATTCTTTATCGCGCCGGCGCGGCGTCGCTCGACAATTCATGTTGCGGCAACTATGGCTGCTCATACGTGCTCGTGATTGGCGAGCGACTCGAAAGCCGTGCGGCGGCTGGTGACGCGCAAGAAAGCTCTTTGGTCCGCGAAATTTCGGCGGACGAAGCACTGGCCGATGCGACCCGCAGTGCGCTGATCGAGCGCGAAGCCGTCGGCAGCGTAAACTTCTATCTCGCGCCGACGCTCTGAACCCGGCCTGGATAGAACTCGGACGCTGCCGTTTTCATTACGACGGACTGTTTATTCGCCTACAATTCGGCCTCCCGCCACGAGGTCCGCATGAGCGCAGAAACCGCCGAAGTCCGCGAAGAGCCGCATCATCAGGATGACGTGCAGAATGCGCTGCGCGAGATCCAGACGTTGCTGGCGCGGCAGAAGCGCATCGAGGATCTGGTGCACCGGCAGGACATGCCGCGCCATGAACTGGTGGAAAGCCTGGTGCACAAGCAGCATCTGGCTGCGTTGCAAACCAAGCTCGATGGCCTCCACCCGGCTGACATTGCCTACATTCTCGAAGCGCTGCCGCTCGATGACCGGCTGCTGGTGTGGGATCTGGTCAAGGCCGAACGCGACGGCGAAATTCTGCTCGAAGTTTCCGATGCCGTTCGCGAGAGCCTCATCGAGACCATGGCGCCCTCCGAGCTGGTGGCCGCGGCCGAGCAGCTCGATGCCGACGAGCTGGCCGACCTGGCGCCCGATTTGCCCAGCGGCGTCATGGCCGATGTGTTCCGCGCCTTGCCGACCGAAGAGCGCGAGCAGTTGCGCGAGGCAATGTCCTATGCCGGGGATTCGGTTGGCGCACTGATGGATTTCGATCTGGTGACGGTGCGCGAGGACATTAGCCTCGAAGCGGTGTTGCGCTATCTCCGATTGTTTGACGAACTGCCCGATCACACTGACCAGCTCTGCGTGGTGGATCGCCAGGAACGTCTGCGTGGTGTATTGCCGCTCAACGTGCTGCTGGTCAACGACCCCGACGCTGAAGTCGCGGCCCTGATGCAGACCGATACCCTGACCCTGCACCCGGAAGACAAGGCGGAGACAGCCGCCCAGGCTTTCGAGCGTTACGATCTGGTGTCGGCGCCAGTGGTGGATGAGGATGGCAAGCTGGTCGGCCGCGTCACGGTGAATGAAGTGCTCGATTTCGTGCGTGGGGAAGCCGAAGCCGACCAACTGGCGCAGGGCGGTTTGAGCGAGGGCGAGGATATTTTCGCCTCGTTCTGGGATTCGGTGAAGAATCGCTGGCGCTGGCTGGCCATCAACTTGATCACCGCCTTCATCGCCTCGCGCGTGATCGGAGCCTTCGAAGGCTCGATCCAGAAGCTGGTGGCGCTGGCCGCGCTGATGCCCATCGTCGCCGGCATCGGCGGCAACTCCGGCAACCAGACCATCACCATGATCGTGCGCGCCATCGCGCTGGGGCAGGTGCAGTCCGACGCGGAACGCCGCCTCTATCGCAAGGAACTGGCGGTGGCCTTGTTCAACGGCCTGGTCTGGGGCGGCCTGATGGGCCTCATCGCGGCGTGGTTGTACAGGGATCTCAAACTGGGTGCGGTCATGACCGTCGCCATGACACTCAACCTGCTGCTGGCTGCCGTCGTCGGCGTCACCATTCCCATGGTGCTGCGCAAAATGGGTCGCGATCCGGCGGTCGGTTCATCGGTGCTGATCACCGCCGTCACCGACTCCGGCGGGTTCTTTATCTTTCTCGGGCTGGCGACGCTGTTCCTGCTTTGATCTTTACCCATCCCGAACCGCGCACACGTCAGGCGTAGTGGTAACGGCAAGCGATGATCGCGAGGTCTTCGCCCTGCACTGAATATACGAGCCGGTTGGTTTCGTCGATTCGGCGCGACCAGAAGCCACTCAGATTCTCGCGCAGGGGTTCAGGTTTGCCGATACCGATGAAAGGGCTTCGCATCGCATCCTGTATCAACGCGTTGATGCGCTTGAGCGTCTTGCGGTCCTGTCCCTGCCAGTAAAGATAATCGGCCCAGGCCGCTGCGGTCCAAACGATGCGGCTAGGCATCGACCAGCTTGCGCGCCTTGGTTTTGCCCTTGCGCAACTGTTCGATGGACTTGGACAAGTGCGCAGCATTCGCCGGCACCTTGAGCAGATGTACTGTCTCCATCATGCTGTTGAAGGTATCCAGCGACATCACCACCGCGTCGGGTGCGTCGCGGCGCGCGATGACCGCGTAGTCGGCGTCCTCAACGACTTGGTCGATCACCTGCTTGAGGCCGTTGCGGGCGTCTGAAAAATTGATGATGCGCATGTGGATTACCTGTGCTATTTACCGCACAAGTCTACCGGGGGGTTGCGCCAAAGGCAAGTACGAGTTTCGCGCTGATCAGCTCGCCCGAAAATGGTTGTCCGCCGCGACCACCGTCGCAGCGATGTCGGCATCGCTGTGGGCGCACGATACGAACCCAGCCTCGAAAGCCGAAGGCGCGTAATAGATCCCGGCTTCCAACATGGCGTGATGAAAACGATTGAACGCTTCCTTGTCGGTGGCCATCACTTCGGCGTAGGAACCGGGCGGCGTGGCGGCAAAGTAAACGCCGAACATGCCGCCGACGGACTGGGCCGAAAATCCGACGCCATGTTTTGCTGCGGCACCGGTGAGCCCATCCACCAGCGCTTTTGTTTTCCGGCTCAGCGCTTCATAGAAACCTGGAGCCTGAATTTTTTTCAAGGTCGCGAGGCCCGCAGCCACCGACAAAGGATTGCCGGAGAGCGTGCCGGCCTGATACACCGGCCCCAGCGGCGCGATCTTTTCCATGATGTCGCGCCGTCCGCCGAAAGCGCCGAGCGGCATGCCGCCGCCGATCACCTTGCCGAACGTCGACAAGTCGGGCGTGATGCCGTGCAAGCCTTGCGCACTGCCTAGCGCGACACGGAAGCCAGTCATGACTTCGTCAAAAATCAGCACTGCACCATGTGTTGTGCACAGGGCGCGCATGGCTTGGAGAAATTCTATTTTTGGCGCAATCAGATTCATGTTGCCCGCCACCGGCTCGACGATGACGCAGGCGATTTTCGCCCCATGTTTGGTGAAAGCATCCTGTAGTTGCTGCGCGTCGTTATAGTCGAGCACCAGCGTGTGCTGCGCCAGATCGGCGGGTACCCCGGCCGACGAGGGGTTGCCGAACGTCAGCATGCCCGAGCCGGCCTTGACCAGCAGGCTGTCGGCGTGGCCGTGATAGCAGCCTTCAAACTTGACGATCATGTCGCGGCCGGTGAAGCCGCGCGCCAGGCGAATCGCGCTCATGGTGGCCTCGGTGCCAGAAGACACCAGTCGCACCATGTCCATGCTCGGCGCCAGCTTCACCAGCAGCTCGGCCAGTTCGACCTCGCCGGCGGTCGGCGCACCGAAGGACAGCCCCTTTGCCGCCGCCTGCTGCACGGCGCGCACCACATCGGGATCAGCATGGCCGAGGATCAGCGGACCCCAGGAGCCGACGTAGTCGATGTAACGCTTGCCATCGGCATCCCACACCCAGGCACCTTCGCCGCGCTCAAAAAACGGCGGTGTGCCGCCGACGGAGCGAAAGGCACGCACCGGAGAATTCACGCCACCGGGGATGGTGCGCTGGGCGCGCTGAAAAAGTTCGTCGTTGTTGCTCATGCGATCCTCAAAATAATTCCTGATAAGCCATGGCGCGGGCGCTGATGTCCATGGCGTCAAATAGGTCGGTGATCACCGCCACCATGTCGGCGCCCGCCGCAACGAGTTGCGGCGCGTTGTGCAACGTGATGCCACCGATGGCCGCAACCGGCAAGCCAAAACGTTTTGCTTCTGTCAGCAATTCGGCAGGCGCAGCCACGGCTTGGGGCTTGGTGGAAGACGCAAACATGCTGCCGAATGCGAGATAATCAGCGCCGGCTTCCGCCGCCATTGCAGCGCGCGCGGCATCGTTGTAACAGGAGACGCCGAGGATGCGATCCGGCCCCAGCGCAGCACGCGCCTGCGCCGCATCGCCATCGTCGCGGCCGAGATGAACACCATCGGCACCCAACTCAACAGCCAGCGGCAAATCGTCATTGATGATCAGCCTTGCGCCGGCCCCGCGACAGATGCGCAGCAACTCAGCCGCTTGCGCGCGGCGCAAAGGTGGCGGCGCCAGCTTGTTGCGGTATTGAACCAGCCTGGCTCCGCCGGCCAGTGCCGCGCCGACCAGCGCTGACAAGCGCGGCAACAGCATGTCATCGGGCGTGACCACATACAGTCCGCGCAGCGCGTTACGTTGTTCGGGTTTCATAAATCTTGAGCGCAGCGAACAAACCTAGCCACCCCCGCCTTTGCCCCGTCCGGGGGTCTCCATCGAAGGCGGGGGCAGGAGGGTGGGCCCTCAAATTTGCCCCCCGGGGCTCGGGGGGATGACATCTTCGTCGTCGTCACCCCGAGCCCAGAAAAAGCGATCCGGAATGTACTGCCCCATGCCCGGACGAAAACCCGCGGCCAGGGCACTCCACGTGTATTCCTGTGCATCGTAGACCGCATCGGCGATGTCGTACCCATGCGCCAGATTGGCGGCGATGGCCGAGGCCAGCGTGCAGCCGGAGCCGTGATAACTGCCAGGCAACCGTTCCCATGCATCGGCACGCACCTGGCCGGTGGCACCATAGAGCGTGTTGACCACCTGCGGGGTATTTTCATGGGTGCCGGTCACCAGCACATATTCGCAGCCGGCAACGACCAGACGCCGCGCACATTCGATCAGGGTCGGCCGATCGTCCTCGTTTTCCTCATCCAACGCGAGACGCCGCGCCTCCATGCTGTTGGGCGTCAGGATCGTGGTTTGCGGCAACAGCAACTCGATCATGGCATCGACCATTTCCTCGTGCGCCAACTGGTCACCGCGGCCGGACGCCAGCACCGGGTCAAGCACCAGCGGAATATCCGGATAGTCGGAAACAATTTCGGCGATGGCGGCGATGGCCTCGACGCTGCCCAGCATGCCAAGCTTGAACACGGCGACCGGCATGTCTTCGAGCAGCGCGCGCGCCTGGTCGATAATCCAGTCGGCTTCAATCGGCAAGATTCCCTCGACGCCCGCCGTGTCTTGGACGGTGATGGCGGTGATCACCGAAAGCGGATGGCAACCAATGCTGGCGAGGGTCAAAATATCGGCCTGAATGCCAGCACCACCGGTGGGGTCGGATGCCGCAAAACAGAGCACCATCGGCAGAGGGCTGGCAGGAACGGGAGTGGCCATCGGCAAGCGCGGGCGCGCTACGGTAAGATTGGCCTGATTCTAACTGAAAGAAATTCATGGCCGCCGAGTACCGAACCTGGATTTGCCTGACCTGCGGGTTTGTCTATGACGAAGCAGAGGGATTGCCCGAAGAAGGCATCGCGCCCGGAACCCGCTGGGAGGATATTCCACCCAACTGGAACTGCCCCGAATGCGGCGCCCGCAAGGAAGATTTCGAGATGTTCGAGATCCGCGCTTGAGCGCGATCTGCGCGGGTTTGCCTGTGCTAAGATCAAACGGTACCGCAAGAGAAAGTGTTACCGGGTAACAGGGCTATGGCGTTCGAAAAACAGGTGGGCGCGAACTGCGGGGCCAACTTCAATAGGCGTGTACTTTTCCCTCATGAGTGAAACATCCAACATCGCCGGAACCAAGGTCATGGTGATCGATGATTCGAACACCATTCGCCGCAGCGCCGAAATATTTCTGGTGCAGGCCGGATGTCGCGTGGTCTTGGCGGAAGATGGATTCGACGCCCTGGCCAAGATCGCCGATCACCAGCCCGACATCATCTTTTGCGACATCCTGATGCCACGCCTTGACGGTTATCAGACCTGCGCGCTGATCAAGAAGAATGCGCAGTTCGCCGCGACGCCGGTGATCATGCTGTCATCCAGAGATGGATTATTTGACCGCGCGCGCGGCAGCATGGCGGGTTCGGACCAATATCTGACCAAGCCCTTCACCAAAGACGGGCTGCTGGCGATGGTTGCCGCCCATGCACCGCGTGAGGCGGCAGCATGAGAGCGCCGCTGTGATGTCGGTAAAAAAGGTCCTGGTCGTTGACGATTCGCCCACCGAACGCTACATGCTGTTTGATCTGCTGACGCGGCAGGGTTATCAGGTGTTGACCGCCGACGATGGCGAAAAAGGGCTCGCTGCCGCAAAGCTGGAACTGCCGGATTTGATCCTGATGGATGTGGTGATGCCTGGCATCAACGGCTATCAGGCAACACGGCAACTGATGCGGGACGCCGCGACGCGCCATATTCCGGTGATCATGTGCACCAGCAAGAATCAGGAAACCGACAAGCACTGGGGCATGCGTCAAGGCGCATGTGACTACCTGGTCAAGCCACTGGATCAGGCCGTGCTGCTGACCAAGATTGCCGCGCTGGGCCATCGCTGACCCGATTCCGCAATGACCGATCATCCCACCCTGCGCGAGTTTCAGCAAAAGCTTGCCGACCGTCTCTCCGAAGTCGAACATGGTAATGCGCCGCCTGCGCTGCTGGCGATGGAATCCGGAAAGGGCAAGTGGTTGCTCGATCTGGCGGATGCCGGCGAAATCGTGCCGACACCGCAATTGGCCGCAGTGCCCCTGACCAAACCCTGGTATGCCGGGCTGGCCAACGTACGCGGAAACCTTTTCAGCGTCGTCGATCTTTCGCGCTTTCATGGCGGCGGGCCGACCGTGCGCGACGCCGACAGCCGCTTGCTGCTGGTCGGTACGCGCCACGGCATCAACAGTGCTTTGCTGGTGGCGCGCGTGCTCGGTCTCAAGAGTCTGGCGACGCTTGAGGTCGAAACGGAACACGATCAACAG
This sequence comes from Sterolibacteriaceae bacterium, assembly GCA_043738385.1. Taxonomy (GTDB): domain Bacteria; phylum Pseudomonadota; class Gammaproteobacteria; order Burkholderiales; family Rhodocyclaceae; genus JANYCD01. The sequence continues at coordinate 7,773 of JAYUGL010000128.1, read as the reverse complement.
TCATGGCGCGGTGATCGCTATCGTGACGCACTAGGTGTCAACTGGACGCATCTGAGAATTCCGCAGTTACTGAAGGCGAGAACATTTCTCGAAATCGGACTGTGATACCCCTGATGCGTAAAGTGCTCGTATGTCCTGAGCAGAGGTTGATCGAGGCGATGGTTCGGGGGCGCAGGCGGGGTTTCACGGAGCACTGCTCCGCGCCGCCGCAGCCGGTCGGCTGTGCAAAGCCGACCATGGGCAATACAACGGGGAGTCTCCCTTGTTCGTACACCTACGACTTTTGGTCATCAAAGCTTCGATGGTGACATCCGAACAGGTGCGTTTTGTTTCGTTCCGGCGTGGCCGGGTTAGAGAGAGCCTGTCATGGCATTCAAGTTCGCCGCACTAAAGTCTGTCGTCAAGAAGCAGAACGTGGCATCCGTCGCGCTGGCCCATCGGGCCGGGCGCAAGCTGCGGCTGCCGCTGATCGGTGACAAACCTGTGGCCTTGCAATTGCAGGTGCTGGCGACGCTCTTTCTTCTGACCATGCTGGGTGCCGTGTTTTTTATCTTGCAGGACAGCCGCGCCCAGACCGAAATCAGCCGGCAGCTTGGCGCCGCTGCCGAATTGCGCACACTCTCCCTGCAACTGGCGCGGGCGGCCCAGAGTGCCCAAAACGGTTCCGCCCCCGCCTTTGCCGACTTGCGCCACAGTCACGATCAGTTTGCCGCATTATTAGCCAGGTTGACCGGTGGTGGCGAACGCAAGGGCCAAGTGGTGCAATCGCTCTCGGCGGCGCATCGCGTCGAACTTGATGCGGTGAGCGCAAGTTGGGAGATCAGCAGCAAGGGTGCGCAAATTCTGCTCGGTCAGGAGCTGCACGTGGTCGATCTCGCCAAACTGATCGCCGACGTCAACGACAAGACGCCGCGCGCGGCGGCGCTCGCCAATCAGGCTGGCGGTCCGTTGCCCCTGCTGGTAGAGCGCATCAGCCGCAGTGCGACCCAGTTGCTGACGGTGGCCAGTGTCGATGATGCCAGCGCTCGCCAGATGGGCCAGGATATTGGCGCTGCCGCACTTGCCTCCAGCCTGGCGCGCAACGATGAATTGACGGCCATCGTCAAAAACTGGCAGCAGTGCTTCGAGGCGCTGAGCGCCGATCTGAATTCGGTATTGCAGGCAAAGCAGGCAGCCAACGGCGTTGTCAGAAACAGTCTGGCGCTCACTCAGGCCGCCGAAACGCTGGCGCATCGCGTTGAACTTGAGTTGGGCAGCCGCCCCAGCGTAAAAGGCATCGTTGCCGTACTGGGTTCTGTTTCGTTGATCGCGCTGGTGCTGGGAATCAAGGTCTATAGCGATGATGCGATGGCCCGCAGCGAAGAGGCGGAGCGCATGCAGCGCCAGGCCGAAGCCGCCAACAGCGCCACCCAAGCCGCCATCCAGCAGTTGATGAATGAAATGACCGCGCTGGCCGACGGCGATCTGACGGTGCGCGCCTCAGTCGGCGAAGACATCACCGGCGCCATTGCCGATTCGGTCAACTATGCGATCGAGGAACTCACCATTCTCGTACAACGCCTCAATGATGCGGCCGGCCGCGTGACCTCGGCAACCGACGCCGCAACCCATACATCGGACGATCTGCTGATCGCCAGCGAAGTACAATCGCACGAAATCAAGGACGCCGGCGCCCGCGTACTGAGCATGGCCCAATTGATGCAAGACGTCTCCGCCAGTGCCCAGCAGTCGGCGCAGGTTGCGCGACAATCGCTCGAGGCCGCGCAGAAGGGGGCCGCCGCGGTGGAAAATTCGACCAAGGGCATGAACGAAATTCGTGAGCAGATCCAGGAAACCTCGAAGCGCATCAAGCGGCTCGGCGAATCGTCGCAGGAGATCGGCGAAATTGTCGAGCTGATCTCCAACATCACCGAGCAGACCACCGTGCTGGCGCTCAACGCGGCGATTCAGGCGGCTTCGGCAGGTGAGGCGGGCCGCGGTTTCACCGTGGTGGCGGAAGAGGTGCAGCGGCTGGCCGAGCGTTCCTCGGAAGCGACCAAGCAGATAGCGGCCATCGTCAAGACTATCCAGACCGACACCCACGACGCCGTTTTGGCGATGGAGAATGCCACGCAGGACGTGGTGAACGGCGCGCGGTTGTCGGACGCCACGGGCCAGGCACTTGGTGAAATTTCGTCCGTCTCGCAGAATCTGGCGCAATTGATCACTGGCATTTCCGGCGACACCCAGCGCCAGGCCGAGATCGCGCGGCAGGTGGCCGAGGCGATGCAGCACATTCTGCAAATCACCGAGCAGACCACCGCCGGCACCCAAAAGACTGCGGTGTCCATCAACCAGCTGGCCGAACTCGCGGTGGAGTTGAAGGCGTCCGTTTCGGGATTCAAAGTCTGAGGCGAATGCACGACATGGACCTGAAAAAAATAAACTCGACCGCCTCTCCGATATGAACGCTCGCGCCGAACTCGATATCGGGCCGCTGTCCTGGGTCAAGGGTGAGATCGACCTCGCGCTGGAGCGCGCCGGCGGGGAGTTGCGCGCGCACGCTCAGACGCCGGGCGACGGCGCCCACCTGCGTTCGGCCCAGACGCTGCTGCACCAGGCGCATGGCGCGCTGGCAGTGGTCGGGCTGGCGGGCATCACCGAGTTTTCGCAGGCCATCGAACGCTTGCTGGCCGCGATCGAGCAGGGACAGGTTGCAGACAGCAATGCCGCCGGAGAGTCCGTGCAGCAAGGCATGGGGGCCCTACGCAACTATCTCGACGACCTCGTCAATGGCAGCCCGAACCGCCCGCTGAGCCTGTTCCCGATCTATCGCGCGCTGTTGACCGCGCGCGGCGTGACAGAGACGCCGGCCTCGGATCTGTTTTTCCCGGATTTGACCCAGCGTCCACCGCGGCGCGAAGTGGAACCCGAAGCGCTTGCGCCCGACGCGGTGATGGCGCGCTGGAAGATGGCCCGGTTGGGATTCCAGCGCGGCCTGCTGAAGTGGATCAGGAACGACGACAGCGGCCTGCGCGAAATGCGCAACTCGACGGCGATCATCGAGCAGACACAACTACAGCCTGCCGCCCGCGCGCCGTGGTGGGTGGCGCTGGCGGTGTTCGATGCGCTTGTGCTCGATGGTGTCGCCGTCGATGCGTCGGTGCGGCGTCTTGGTTCGCGCCTCGATGCCCAGATCAGGAAGTTGTTCGAAGGGTCTGTCCCCGTCTCCGAGCGCTTGCTGCGCGACCTGCTTTACATTGTTGCCACCTCGACGCACAGTAACGAGCACATCGCCAGCGTGCGCTATGCCTATCGCCTGGCAGAGTTGATACCGCAGCGCGCGGCAAGCGCCGATCTGGAACCGGTGCGCATTCACCTGCGCACCTTGCGCGAACAGATCGCACTGGCCAAGGATCACTGGGATCAGTTCAGCGCCGGGCTCGCCTCCGCGTTGCCACCCTTCCATGAGGGTACAGCGCGGCTGGTGTCGCATGGCGAAGCGATCAAGCAGGTGGATCTGATGCGGTTGGTGGCCGCGATCGCCAACGTCGCCAATATGCTGCGCAAGGACCCGCTCGCCCATACTGACAGCATCGCGCTGGAAGTGGCGACGGCGCTGTTGCTGGTGGAGGAAGCGGTCGACCAGCTTGAGCGTCAGGATGGACAACCGGGCGTGGAATTTACGCATCTGGTGGACCTGACGGCAGGGCGGCTCAGTGCCCTGTTGCGCGGCGAAACCCTCGCGGCGGCGGACTCACCGCAACTCACTGTAATCTCGCAGCGCGCCCGGCAGCGGCTGGTGATGCGTCAAGCGGTCAAGGAGATTCAGGCCAACCTGGCGGTGATCGAGCAAAGCCTTGACACCTTCTTCCGCAACCCGGCGAAGAATGCCGAGCTGACGCAGTTGAGCAAACCGATCGCGCAGATCGAGACCGCGCTGTCCGCCATCGGTGAGCAGCGCGCGATCGCTGTGCTGGCCGAATGTGCGGCCAGCATCGAGGCGTTCGCGAGGTCCGGCTACATCGCCCAACTGGCGGTTTTCGAGGACGTCGCGCGCAAGCTTTCCGCGCTCGGCTTGTTCGTCAACCAGCGGCAAACCGGCGCGGCCGATATCGACGTGATTCTTTCCCCGACACGTATCAGTCAGGGGGCGCAGCCAACCGAACAGGCGGCGCCCTACAGCACCGTCGAGTCGGAAATGGCCGGCCGTGCAGAGATGACGCGAACCTTGGTCGGCGCCCTGCGCAATGCGCCGCAGGACACAGCACTGCGCAGCGAACTCAAACAGAATCTGCAAGGACTGCGCGAAGATGCGCAGTTCGTCGCCGACACCGCGCTCGAACAGCGGGCTGACGCCGCCATTGCCGCGCTCGAAGCGGCGCAATCGGCGGAGCAACTCGAGCAGGCCGTGGCGCCGCTCACCGCCCACCCGACGACGGTGGAACATTCCGCCGCCGCCATGCGTCTCGCCGCGGCGGGTAGCGAACAGATCGATGCCGAATTGCTGGAAATCTTTCTTGAAGAAGCGTGCGAAGTCCTTGCCGCCGTCGCCGAGGAAGTGCCGAAATTGAGCGTCGCACAGCACGCGCATGAACCGCAGTCAACACTGCAACGCGCTTTTCATACCCTCAAGGGCAGTGGCCACATGGTCGGTCTCGGCGCATTCGCCAGCACGGCGATGGTGGTGGAAGACGTGATGAGCCGCTGGCTGCAACTGGAGCAGCCGGCAAATCCGCCACTGTTGGCGATGTTGCGCCAGGCTCACGCGCTGTTCGCCGCCTGGGTCGAACAGCTCAAGACAGGCAATACGCGCACGCCCGACATCGCCGCACTGATCGCGCTTTGCGCGCAATTGCAAAAGGGCGAGACGCCGGCCGTCATGCGCTTGCCCGAGCCCGCCGCGCCGCCCATGATCCGTGTTGGCGCGCTGCACCTGGCGCAGCCCCTGTTCAATATCTTTCTCGAAGATGCGCGGTCGCGCCTCGACGTGCTGCGTCAGGAATTTCCGCTTTGCCGCCAGCAGCCGCCGCGACAGGACATGATGCGCAGCGCGCACACACTCGCCGGTGCATCCGCGACCATCGGCCTGGGGCCGCTGCAAGAAATCGCGCATGCGCTGGAGCATGCGCTGGAGCGCTTCGCAGCGGCCAATGCGGCAACCAGCACCGAGCAACAGACCGTCATCAGCCGCGCCATTGAAGCCCTCGCGCACATGGTCGACATGTTCGCTGGCGAGCGCATGCCGGAACGTGCCGATGCGCTCGCTGCTGAATTGCACGCGCTAGCGCCAGCATTGCCGGAGCCTGCGCCAGCCCAGTTGCGCAACCCGGCGACAACAGCGCCGGAGAAAGAGCGCCGCCTTTCCCGCTTGGAAAACGACATCGATCCGCAACTGTTGCCGCTGTTCCTCGAAGAAAGCGCGGATCTCACCGCCGCCATTGCTGCCGAGTTGCGCAACTGGCGCGGCGCGCCCGACAATGCCAGCCATGCGGAACAGCTGCGGCGCCTGCTGCATACGCTCAAGGGCAGTGCGCGCATGGCCGGCGCCCTGGCCGTCGGCGAACTGGCCCATCACATGGAAACGCGCATCGCGCAGACGGTGCATGCCGGGCCACTGAGATCATCCTTCCTAGAAGCGCTGGAAGCCTCGTTCGACCGCGCGGTGATGATGATTGAAACGTTGCGGGTTCCGCTTGTGGCGCTGCCAGCGGAGTCGTTGTCGATGCGTGAAGCTGCCCCGCCAGCCGAGCCGGCGGAGCCATCAACGCGTGGGCTGCTGCGCGTGCGCGCCGAAGACCTTGACCAGCTGATCAACGAAGGCAGCGAGATCGCGGTGGCGCGGTCCCGCATCGAGGGCGAGATGCGCGTGTTGCGGAATTCGCTGCGCGACATGACCGACAACGTGATCCGCCTGCGCGGGCAGTTGCGCGAAATCGAGATTCAGGCCGAGACGCAGATCCAATCGCGGCAGGCAACGCATGCCGAACATCAGGAAGAGTTCGACCCGTTGGAAAAGGACAGATATACCCGTCTCCAGGAATTGACCCGGATGATGGCGGAGAGTGTGAACGACGTTGCCACCGTGCAGCACACGCTGTTGCGCAACATCGACCATGCTGAAACCGCGCTGGCCGGCCAGTCCCGCCTCAATCGCGATCTCTCGCAGCGGCTGATGAACCTGCGCATGGTGCCGCTCGCCAGCATCGCCGAGCGGCTCTATCGCGTGGTGCGGCAGACCGCGAAGGAACTCGGCAAGCGCGCCAACCTCGATATCCGTGGTGGACAGATCGAACTCGACCGCTCGGTGCTGGAAAAAATGACCAGCCCGATCGAAAACCTGTTGCGCAACGCCGTTGCGCACGGGCTTGAAAGCGGCGCCGCGCGGCAAGCCGCGGGAAAACCCGAGCAGGGTGAGATCGTTTTTTCGGTGATGCAGGAGGCCAACGAAGTCGTCATGGAACTCGACGACGACGGCGCCGGCCTTGATTATCCGATGCTGCGTGCCAAGGCCGAGCAGCTCGGATTGCTGGCGCCCGGACAGACCGCTGATGACGCGCATCTGACCCAGTTGATTTTCTTGCCCGGCTTTACGACCGCCGGGCATCTCACCGCCATCTCCGGTCGCGGCATCGGCATGGACGTGGTGCGCACCGAGGCCATGGCGCTGGGCGGGCGCATCGAGGTCAATTCACGGCGCGGACAGGGCACGACTTTCCGCATCTGCCTGCCGGTCACGCTGTCGATTGCGCCGGTGTTGCTGGTCAAGTCCGGCGCGCGCATCTACGCCATTCCTTCGGCCATGGTGCAGCAGGCGCAGGAACTGAGGCCCGAGGCCATCGCGTCGACGCGCGCCGCTGGCGCCGTGCAATGGCAAGGCGCCAGCTATCGCTGGCACTATCTGCCACGCCTGCTGGGTGACGCGGACGCCGTTCCCGAAACACAGCATCGCTACTGGTTGATTCTGATCAAGGGTGGCGCGCAGCACATCGCCGTCGAAATCGACGCCTTGATCGGCAATCAGGAAGTGGTGGTGAAGAGTATCGGACCGCAGCTGGCCCGCGTCGCCGGCATCGCCGGCGCCACCGTGCTCGACGACGGCGATATCACCCTGATACTGAATCCCGTTGCACTGGCGAGCCGCGAAACGCAGTACGACACGGGTAGCACCGGCGTCGCGCTTGGCCGCACCGTGGGCGCCTCCTCCGGGCGTACCAACCCTGCGCCCCAAACGCCCTTGGCGACGAACACACCTGGACGCACGCAGTCGCCACCGACCGTGCTGGTCGTCGACGATTCAATCACCGTGCGCAAAGTTGCCAGCCGTCAGTTGGAACGCGCCGGATATCGGGTGCTCGCCGCCAAGGACGGCATCGATGCGCTGCAACAGCTGCAAGAAACTGTTCCTGACGTGATGCTGGCCGACATCGAAATGCCGCGCATGGACGGCTTCGAGCTCGCCCGCAATGTGCGCGCCGATGCGCGGCTCAAGCATCTGCCCATCATCATGATCACCTCGCGCATCGCCGACAAGCACCGCAACTACGCCACCGAAATCGGCGTCAACCACTATCTCGGCAAACCCTACGACGAGCAGGAGTTGCTGCGCCTCGTCGCCGGCTACATCGTTCGTCCCGGTTGACGGCGACGGGGTTCACGGCGCGCGATGAGGTACAATCCGGACCGGAATTCATGGAAACCGTCAGCCTGACCAATCATTTCCTGATCGCCATGCCCGCCATGGCCGATCCGAATTTCTCCCGCACCCTGACCTATATTTGCGAGCACAACGCC
>JAYUGL010000127.1:0-15034 GCA_043738385.1 Sterolibacteriaceae bacterium | reverse complement strand
CGGTGAAACACGAAACAGCTTCGATCCCGTCAAATGTTCCGCGAGATCGTGTTTACAACATCGATATGTTCGCCCTTGAGGGTATCGAGGAGGGTTATCACGAAGCGTGGATGCGCATCAAAAAACCAAACATGCCTGACCTGATATGGACGCCGTGCAACGGCGGACACTGGGTAGCCACCAATGGCAGAACAATTGCCGAGATTTACAGCGACCCCACCCGCTTTTCGAGCGAAGTTATTTTCATGCCGAAAGAGGCCGGCGAGAAATATGAGATGGTACCGACGCGTATGGATCCGCCGGAGCATACACCCTATCGCAAGGGCCTTGCCGCGGCTCTCGGCGTTGGCATGGTGCGTCGGTTCGAGGAAAAAGCGCGCAAATTTTCTGTCGAGCTGATCGACAGCTTTATGGACAAGGGAAGCTGCGATTTCGCCAAGGAGTATGCCGAGAAATTTCCGGTGTTGGTCTTCATGGCCCTTGCCGATCTGCCCTTGTCCGACGTGCCTTTGCTTACCCATTACGCTTATCTCATGACGCGGCCGGAAGGCGCGACGGCCGATGAACGGGCGGCCACGCTCGAAAGAGGCAATAAGGGCTTCTTCGATTACGTGGGTCCGATCATCAAGGAGCGGCGGGGCAAAGGTGGGAACGACTTAATTTCGCTGATGTCCGACCTCAATATCGACGGTGAGCCGATCAGCCACGACAAGGCCAAGGGCCTCGTGGGCCTGCTCCTGCTTGCGGGGCTTGATACGGTGGTGGCCATGCTCAACTTCGTCATGGTCTACCTTGCCCAGCACCCCGAAAAAGTTGCTGAATTACGGGATAACCCGAAGAAGATCATCAGCGGTGCCGAGGAGCTGTTCCGCCGCTTCCCGGTGATATCTGAAGGCCGGATGATCGCCAAGGATATTGACTATGACGGCGTACATCTCACACGCGGCGAGATGGTTTTAATGCCGACAGCGTTATCAGGGCTCGATGAGTCCCTTTATCCAAATCCGTGGGAAGTGGATTTTGATCGTAAAGCCGCCGGTCATATTACATTCGGTGGTGGAGTGCATCGTTGTGCTGGAGCCCTTTTTGCACGCCTCGAACTCGTGACGACACTTGAGGAATGGTTGAAGCGAATTCCCGAGTTCAGCCTGCGTTCAGAGGAGAAGATCGTCTACAGCACGGGCATGGTGGCAAATATCGCCAATGTGTCGCTCGTTTGGCCGGTCAAGAAATAAAAGCGACAACACAATAAGGAGAACGAAATTGGGTAATCGAATAGACGGAAAGGTGTGCGTCATCACTGGCGCGGGGAGCGGGATGGGGCGCGCAAGCGCCATTGAAATGGCTCGGCAAGGGGGTCGCATCGTCGTCTCGGATGTTAATGCGAAAGGCGGCGAAGAGACCGCTGCTGCAATTGTTGCAGAAGGCCATGAAGCAATTTACATTCATTGTGACGTCCGCAGTAGTGAAGCCATCAAGGCATTGATGGACAAGACCGTGGCGCATTTTGGCGGGATTGACGTCTTGCACAATAACGCTGCTGTTCATGAGACTGACCTCACTCCGCACACGGCAATAGATGAAATGCCCGAGGAAATCTGGAATTTCGTCTATGAAGTCAACCTCCGTGCGCTTTGGTTGACCATTAAGCACGCAACCCCTTTCCTCAAGTTGTCAACCAAAGGGGCATCGATCATTAATGTCGCCTCGACCGGCGCCCATGTCGCATTCCCCATGTCTGCCGCCTATTGCGCCTCGAAAGGTGGAGTCGTGATGCTGACCAAGGCCGCCGCCGTCGACTTGGCTAAATACAACATTCGTAGTAACTGCTACTGCCCTGGTTCGATCGATACACCGATGATGCGGAAATATCTGGAAGCCTCGGAAGACAAAGCGGCCACCATGAAAATGCTCGCTGGCGCCCACTTGATTCCCCGGTTAGGTCAATCAGCCGAGATCGCCAAGCTCGCCTGCTTTCTGGCGTCTGACGACTCTTCCTTCATCAACGGTGCGGTCTACGTCATCGATGGGGGTACCTTGGCCTGGCGCGGTTTGAACGACTGATTCGTCATGCTAAAACTTGAATACGACTATGTCGTCATAGGGTCTGGATCTGCCGGCGCTGCTATTGCAGCCCGGCTAAGTGAAAATCCGGGCAATTCGGTTTTGCTTCTGGAGGCCGGTCCGGAGGACAAGAGCCCGTGGATCAAATTGCCATTGGGTTTTGCCAAGATTTTGCCCAATTCAAAATACATGTGGCACTACGACAGCGATCCGGAAGCGGAACTGAAAGAGCGAACCTTCCAGATATATCGGGGAAAGGTGCTGGGGGGGTCGAGCTCAGTCAACGGCCTGATTTATTTGCGCGGAGTGCCTTACGACTATGACTCGTGGCTTCAGCTTGGCGCAGTTGGCTGGTCCTATGACGAAGTACTGCCCTACTTTCGCAAGGCGGAAAATCAAAGTCGTGGCGAGGACGAGTATCACGGCACTGGGGGGCCGATCGACGTCGAGGACGTTCGATGGCGCACCCCACTTGCAGACGCGTTTATTACTGCTGCGACATCCGTTGGGCTTCCTTATCGCGATGATTTCTGCCAGAGAGACATCGAAGGTGCTGGATATTTTCAGTTTTCGACATTGAATGGTCGCCGCGTATCGACTGCAACCAGTTACCTTCACTCAGCGCGGAAACGACCCAATCTTCGAATCATTACCGAGGCATTGGTGACCAGGATCGAATTCCAGGGGCGTGAAGCCAGCGGTGTGCGCTATGAGCGTGGGGGCGAAACTCATCTGGCAGCGGCACGCTGCGAGGTTGTGTTGTGCGCGGGGGCAATTGCATCGCCTCAGATTCTGCAACTGTCAGGAATAGGCCCCGCCGATCTTCTGCGGCAAATCGGAGTACCGGTGGTGCATGAGCTAAAGGGTGTGGGCGAGAATTTGAACGAACACTTGTTGGTGAAGCGTTCTTACACCACCAACAGCAAACACACGCTGAACGCGATGATGAGCAATCCGATTTCGCAGGGTATGGCCGGGATCCGCTATGCCATGCTGAAGACCGGCCCATTGGCCTCCGGACCGGCGCCGGCGGGAGGCTTCGCCTATACGCGTCCGGGTTTGAAGGCACCGGATATCCAGATCATGTACCATCCATTTGAAGTGGATAATTTCGGCACCAACTTGGCGCCAGAATCCAGTTTTCAAATCTCCTTCTATCCGGTTCGACCGGAGAGTCGTGGTCAAGTGCGCGCAAGGTCGGCTGATCCCAGGGAGGCGCCACACATTGCGCCACACTTTCTAACAGCTGAGCACGATGTTCAAACGACCATTGCCGGGCTGCGGCTAATCGGTCAAATCGGCCGGGCAACGCCGCTCCAAAAGTTCGACGCCAAGGAAGTCTTGCCTGGGCTTGCCAACGAGACTGACGAGGCATTGCTCGAGTATGTGCGCAGTCAGGCAACGGCCGCCTTTCACTCAGTCGGCACTTGCCGAATGGGTGGCGATGATATGGCTGTGGTCGACCCAACGCTGAAGGTTCGCGGCCTGTCGAAATTACGGGTCGCGGACGGATCGGTTATGCCCACGTTGCCATCCGGAGCCATAAATGCGGTCTGCATCATGATCGGTGAGAAGTGTGCGGACATGATCAAAAAAGAACAGACCTGAATGGAGAGAAATACAATGAATACAGAATCAAATGGTGTTGAGCAAAACAAGGCGATCGTCGTTGAGTTTCTTAGCCGATTTTCGAAAGGCGACGTCGCTGGTCTGCTCGCGCTGATGGATGACCAGGCCACCTGGTGGGTTTCCGGAAAAATCGCGGGCCTATCCGATACCTACGAAAAGGAAAGATTCGGAGCGCTACTAAACGGCGTAAAGACGGCCTACAAAGGCGGAGCTATGCAATTCAAACCGACAGTGATGACCGCTGAAGGTGATCGCGTCGCCGTTGAGGCGGAGTCTTTCGCTGAGCTCATGAACGGCCGAATCTACAACAATCTTTACCACCTTTTGTTTTCGTTCAAGGACGGCAAGATCTTCCGCGTCAGGGAATACATGGACACCCAACATGCATATGAAACCTTCTTTGTTCCGTGAAGGCTCAGACGCTCATGGCTCCTCACAATACTTGCGGCGGGCAAGCGATGCCAGGAAGTCGACGACGGCAAGCTCATCTCCGCACGTGCGTCTCAGCCGAAAGGCTCGCCGATGTGAGTCGCCCCATAAAGAAGCCCTAAGTCATTTTTCCCCACATGATTAAATTAGGAGAGCATTAGACAATGCCCAGAGTAACGTTCATTCAGCCCGATGGGACGAGCCAGACGATCGATATCCCGGTCGGGCATTCGGTGATGGAAGGTGCCGTCAAACACGACATCATGGGTATAGCCGCCGAATGCGGCGGCGCCTGCGCTTGTGCGACTTGTCATGTCCATGTCGACCCTGAGTGGGCGAATAAGCTCGACCCAGCGCAGGAATCCGAGACCGCCATGCTCGATTTTGCGACCGATCCGGACAAGACCTCGCGATTGGCCTGTCAGATCAAGCTGAAAGACACCATGGATGGTCTGACGGTGCGCATCCCCAATCAGCAGCACTAAGTATTCACATAGGTTCCATTGGTTATGGATTTTTGCACCGAGCCCCGACTAATGATTCGAATTCATCCAAAACAAAATGCAAGGTAGCGAGATGCGCGCGATTGTATGCAACGAGTACGGTCCGCCGGACAGGCTTGCGGAACAGGAAGTGGAAACCCCCAACTTTCGCCCCGATGAAGTGCGGATAAGGGTTCGCACTGCCGGAGTGAACTTTCCCGATACGCTCATCATTCAGGGCAAGTATCAGTTGAAACCACCGTTGCCGTTCATTCCTGGCTTCGAAGTCGCCGGTGAAATTACCGCGATCGGGTCACAGGTGACCACGCATTCGATCGGAGATCGTGTCATGACGCTGACAAGCAGCGGCTACGGCGCGTTCGCAGAACAGGCTGTAGCTAAAGCGCACGAAGTCGTCTGTGTCCCGGACGGAGTCGACGATATTACGGCCATGGCGCTCTACACCGCCTATGGCACCGCTTATCACGCACTCGTCCAGAGGGGCCAGATACGTCCTGGCGAGACGTTGGTCGTCTTGGGTGCGAGCGGAGGCGTCGGTCTGGCAGCAGTCGAGATAGGTGTTGCGTTGGGGGCTCGTGTCATCGCCGTTGGGCGCTCACTGGACAAGCTCCGCATCGCACGAGAAAAGGGGGCGACAGTTATCCTTTCCTATTCAGAGGGCGACCTTCGAAGTCGTATCAAAGAGCTGACAAATGGAAAAGGTGCTGACATATGTCTCGATACGCTAGGGGGTGATGCGTTCGATGCTATGTCCTACGCGATGAATTGGAATGGGCGGTTGCTGGTGATCGGTTTTACCAGCGGTGTCATTCCACGGTTGGCAGTCAATCTGCTTCTGCTGAAAGGCTACCAAGTCATCGGCGTTTACTGGGGCTCTTTCGTATCCCGATCACCTGAGATCAACGCCGCAAACTTTGAAGCTTTAGCACGCATGCTTAAGCAAGGACAGATACGCCCCTATGTCTCCAAGACCTATCCGCTAGCGCAAGTCGGGGATGCACTCAGGGACTTAAGCAGTCGGAACACGATTGGCAAGCTGGTTATCACGGTCGCGCCAGGGAGTGAGACAGGGACATGAACGCTATCGAATTGCTCCTCGCGAAGCAGGAGATCTACGAGATTCTTATCACCTATTGCCGCGGCGTCGATCGGCTCGATGAAGATCTCGTCCGGTGGATTTATCATCCGGACGGGACCGACGATCGAGGCTATTGGCGCGGCATGGGATCGGACTTCGCCCCGTTCGTCGTGAACCGATTGCGTGAAGCCAATAGTTGCACCACGCATTCGGTGACGAATGTACTGATTGAGGTCGACGGCGACATCGCCACGTCGGAGGCTCAAATTCAGGCGACTCTGGTGCGGCGCGAAACCGATCCAGTTGTCGTAGACATCATGGGCGCGCGCTACGTCGACCGGTTTTCTAAGCGAGACGGACGATGGAAAATCGATGAGCGCACTGTCGTACTGGATTGGCACAAGGTCGAGACTTGGCCGGTAGCCGATGCGCCAATCGCAGTCGACCGCTTCGTCCATGGCGTCCGTGACCAGACCGACCCGGTCTACATCATGAAGACGCATCGCACACTGCGATAAGACATCGAACCACATATATATAAATACAAAGGAGAAACCAATGACAACAAGCAAAACTTTATCCGGAAAAGTAGCCCTCGTCACTGGCGGGTCACGGGGGATTGGCGCGGCCTCAGCGCTCGCGCTCGCCGATCAGGGCGCGGATGTCGTCATCAGTTATGTCTCCCGCCCCGACAAGGCCGAAGCCGTCGTCGCCGAGATTCTGGCGAAGGGCGTCCGCGCCAAGGCGTTCAAAGCTGACCAGGAGAACACCGATCAGATCAGGATGCTGGTCGCCAACACGGTCGCCGATTTCGGACGTCTCGACATCGTTTTGGCGAATGCCGGGGTCCTTGAGATGCGATCGGTCGATTCGGCTGACGACACGGCGGCGCTCGATCGGCTCTACAAGATTAACCTTGGTGGCGTAGTTACCCTTATCCGTGAGGCGAGCCGCGTCATGGCCGATGAGGGACGCATCATCGCGATCTCTTCGCAAGTGGCGACGCGGCTCGGTCTAAGCGGGCTGGCCGACTATACCGCCACGAAAGCGGCGATCCAAGGCTACATCAAAGGCGCCGCGCGGGACCTTGCACCACGGCGGATCACGGCCAATGCAATCGCCGTGGGTCCGACGGCCACTGATATGAATCCGGATTCTGGCCCGTTCGCCGATTTGTTGAAGGCGCAGATCGCACTCGGCCGCCTCGGCCGGCCCGAAGAGATCGCGGCAGTAGTGACTTTCCTCGCATCGCCGGGCGCGAGCTTCGTCACGGGCAGTCTCGTCGTGGCAGATGGGGGAATGAACGCCTGACACGCATTCAGTTAAATTAACAAGGAGAGAGAACATGAAGTGCGGAGTCTTCCATACCCCTTATAACCTGCCACATCGCAAGCCGAAAGAAATGTTTGATTGGTCAATGAAGTTGGCTGTTGAAGCTGACCAAGCCGGTTTTCATGATTTCATGGTGGGCGAGCACTACACGCTGGCCTGGAATAATATCCCTTGCCCCGAAATCATCATCGGTGCAGCAGCGCCTCTGACCAAGAAAATCCGCTTCGCGCCGATGGCCCACTTGTTGCCGTATCGCAACCCGGCCACGCTAGCGACACAGATTGGCTGGCTGTCGCAGGTGCTCGAAGGGCGCTACTTCCTTGGTGTTGCCCCTGGTGGCCACCATACTGATGCAATCCTCCACGGCTTCGATGGTATCGGCGAGTCACAAGCGCTAATGTTCGAAGCGTTTGAGTTAATCGAAAAAGTTTGGGCTGGAAAACCCTTCAAGGAAAAAACCGCTCACTTCCAGGCTGGTTATCCAGGTCCTGACGATATGCCAGGTTATGACGTCCAACTGGCGCAGAACGGTATCTGGGGTGGGCGTGAAAGCCTGGAGATAGCCGTCACAGGCTTGAGCAAGAACTCCTCATCGCTGAAATGGGCGGGCGAGCGCAACTACAGCCCGATCTCGTTTTTCGGCGGTACCGAAATCATGAAGTCGCACTGGGATACTTGGGAGGCTGCTGCGAAGTCGAAAGGCTTTGCCGCCGACCGCAATCGCTTCAGCATCTGTCGCGATATTTTCATCGCTGACTCGGATGCGGAAGCCAAGCGCCGCGCCATCAAAAGTGGGCTGGGGCATACCTGGGAACACTATCTGGTGCCGATCTACAAACAGTTCAACCTGTTCGAAGGCATCATTGCCGACTCGGGCAAGAATATTGATCCTAGCCAGGTTGACATGGATTTTCTGGCCGAGCATGTCTGGTTGTGCGGTTCGCCGGAAACGGTCGTGCGCAAACTCGAACGGGTCGCGGAAAAGACCGGCGGCTGGGGCGGAATCAATGTCAATTCCCATGACAACATCGACAACCCGGCGCCTTTCATCGAGTCGTTGCAACGTCTGGCGAAAGAAGTCTGCCCCAAAGTCAAAGTTCTCTAATCCGACCCATTGACGCCAAGCGAACGATTCGCAAGCATTGCATCTTTTCTCCATCCATCCCGCTTTCCTCTCGTTTAGAACAGGCGGCCGGGAAGTGTTCACAAGGAGCTTTTGATTTCATGAATGATCACATTCAGAAATTGCTGGACAAGCAAAGCATCTACGAAGTTCTGATTACCTATTGCCGGGGCGTTGATCGCTGCGATGAAGCTGCGGTGCGTTCTGTTTACCACGAGGATTCCTATGACGACCATGGCTATTGGAAGGGTAACGGGATCGACTTTGCCAAGTTCGTGGTCAATCGCCTGAAGGCAGCCAACTCGGCCACCATGCATTCGATTGCGAACGCCATGATCAAGGTGGAAGGCGACAAGGCGTGGTCAGAGTCGCAGGTGGTGGCGACTCTGGTTCGCAAAGACACCAGTCCCACACAGGCGGATGTCATGGGGGCGCGTTACCTGGATACGTTGTCCAGGCGTTCCGGGATATGGCGGATCGACAGGAGAATCCTGGTGCTGGATTGGTACAAAACGGAGACATGGACGGACAACTGCCCGCCCGTCCCTCTGGAAAACTTCTCCAAGGGCAAGCGTTATCCCGAGGATCCCCTGTACGCGCTGATATCGAGTGAAGCGACTGTATGAACTAAGAGCTATTAGTCGAGGGTTAGTGTGGTCGTAAGCAAGTGTTCCGCTATCTTTTTGTTGGTCAACACAATATTTTAAATTCGAGGAGAAACGTATGGGAAGGCTCACAGGCAAGGTAGCTATCGTCACCGGCTCGGCCCAAGGCATGGGCGAAGCGCATGCGCGCATGTTCGTGAAGGAAGGCGCCAAGGTGATCATGACCGACATCAATGCCAAAAAGGGCGGCGCAATTGCCGCCGAACTCGGCGCCAACGCCCTGTTCGTCAAACATGACGTAACCAAGCTGGAAGACTGGCAAGCCGTCGTCAAGCAGGGTGAAGCCAAGTTCGGCACGATCAATGTCCTGATCAACAATGCCGGCGTGTTGGGTCCCATCGGCGGGATCATCGATATGTCGGAAAAGGACTTCGACACGGTTTGCAGCATCAACCAGACCGGTGTTTTTCTCGGTATGAAAGCGGTGATTCCGTCCATGCTGAAAGCCGGCGTCGGATCGATCGTCAATGTTTCGTCCATCGCCGGTCTTCTGGTGATTATCGGCACTCCCAACCCGGCCTATGTGGCGAGCAAATTCGCCGTACGGGGTATGACGAAGTTTGCAGCAGTGGAATTCGGCCCGAAAAATATTCGCTGCAACTCCGTCCACCCGGGCTACATCAAGACCCCGATGATGGTCGAAGCGACCAGTGACGACGGCGGCGGTGCGGCGGACGCCATCCCGCTGAGGCGCATGGCGGACGCGTCTGAGGTCGCGAGCCTGATGGTGTTTCTTGCTTCTGACGAGTCCTCGTTCCTGACGGGGACCGAACAGGTCATCGATGGCGGCATGATCCTGCAATGATCAGCACCGGCGGCGCGAAAGGAAATTGAACGGGTGCGCGCAATCGCCTGCAAAAATCTGGGAACTCCCGACAGTCTGGTGCGAAAACCTTCCGCAACAGCCTGGGGCCAGGTCAAATCCGCCTGCTTGCGGACGGCAAGTTGGTACCAGTGATTCATCGGCGCTATCCGCTGGAACAGACCGGGCGTGCGCTTGAGGAAATCCTCAGCCGGCAGGTTATCGGCAAGGCGGTGATCACACCCTAGGTGATGCCATGGGCTGAATGAATGTCAGTCGAGCGGGATGGGACAAGCCCGAACATAAAAAGGATGAACCATGCACCTACGCAAAGCAGTATTTATCTCTCATAGCGGCACCCGTCGCGAAGTGGACGTTGCCGATGGCACCAGCCTGATGAAGGCGGCGGTATCTAACAGCATCTATGACATTGTCGGCGATTGCGGTGGCAGCGCAAGCTGTGCGACCTGCCACGTTTACGTGGATAAGTCCTATCTGGTCAATGTCCCGTCCCCCACGTCCCAGGAGGCGGAAATGCTGGAGTGCGTGTCGGCAGAAAAAAAGGACAACAGCCGGTTAAGTTGCCAGATTGTCATGAACGAAAAGCTGGACGGTATCGCCGTTCATATGCCTGACCAGCAGTGGTAAAGCACATGTCACGGCTGAAACCCCTTACTGCGCCCGTATAGAGGCCGAGAACAGGAGACATCATGAAATACGGTAGAGCGGCGGTAATGGTCGAGCAGAACAAGGTCGAAACTTGGGAGGTTCCGATTTTCGATCCCCAACCCGGTGGCGCCTTGGTTCGCGTGGTCCTGGGAGGGGTTTGTGGCAGCGATGTTCATATTGTGTCCGGCGAAGCCGGACAGATCCCCTTTCCCATCATCCTTGGCCACGAAGGCGTGGGTCGGGTGGAAAAACTTGGTGAGGGGGTGTCCACCGACTACGCGGGCAAGCCGGTCAAGGAAGGGGATTTGGTGTACTGGGCCCCGATTGCACTTTGCCACCGCTGCCATTCGTGCGTCGTGCTTGACGAAACGCCTTGCGATAACTCGACCTTCTTTGAGCATGCCAAAAAACCGAATTGGGGAAGCTATGCCGACTATGCCTGGCTGCCCAACGGCATGGCTTTTTTCCGTTTGCCTGACCATGCCAAGCCGGAAGCCGTAGCAGCTTTGGGATGCGCTTTGCCGACCGCGTTGCGTGGCTTTGATCAGTGCGGCCCGGTCGGACGAAACGACACGGTCATTGTCCAGGGTGCTGGTCCGGTCGGCCTCGCAGCGATATTGGTTGCGGCAGTTTCGGGCGCCAGTGAAATCATCGCCATTGACCATTCGCGGAATCGGCTCGATGTCGCTTTGTCGCTGGGCGCCACTGCAACCATATCGCTTCAGGAAACGAATCCGGAAGAACGACGCCAGTTGGTCAGGGATCGCCTGGGGACCAGCGGGGCCAGCGTCGTAGTCGAGGCGGCCGGCGCATTGCCGGCCTTTCCCGAAGGCGTCGAGCTGACCGGGAATCATGGCAAATACATCGTGCTCGGACTATGGGGTGCGATCGGTACTCAAGCTATAGCCCCTCGTGACCTGACCATAAAAAATATGCGTATCACCGGCGCTAAGTTCCCCAAGCCCCGCCACTACCACGAAGCCATGAATCTGGCCGTCAGGTTGCAAGACCGCTACCCATTGGCAGAACTGGTCACTCACCGCTTTGCTATCAAGGATGCAGACAAGGCGCTGGCGCTGGTCAAGTCTGGTGGTTCGATAAAACCGGTCATCGATCCGACCCTCTGATGGCGTCCGTTTGCGCGAGGCGCAGCCGGATCTCGTTCAGCTAGCGTGTCAGACCCTTAACAACAGGAGAAAACAATGGCAACAGAACAAGTGTCAAGCAAGCCGCGGTCACCCGTTCCGCCCCATGTCCCTGCCGAACTGGTGTACGACTTCGATATCTTCAACCCTCCGGGCGTCGCAGACAGCCTGCAGGATGCGTGGAAAACCTTGCAGGCTCCCGGCGTACCCGACCTGATCTGGACACGCCACAACGGAGGGCACTGGATCGCGACGCGTGGTCAGTTGATCAAGGAAGCCTATGAAGACTACAGAGGTTTTTCCAGCGATTGCACCTTCATCCCGAGAGAGTCGGGCGAAGCGTACGACTTCCTGCCTGCCGTGCTGGATCCTCCCGAGCAACGGCCCTTTCGTGCGATAGCCGCCCAGGCGGTGGGCCAGCCGGTAATCGACAGCCTTGCGGGCAAGATCAAGGACCTTGCCATTTCGCTGATCGAGAAGGTCCGGCTTCAGGGTCACTGCAACTTCGTCACGGATTATGCCGAGCGCTACCCGATCGAGATATTTCTGATGCTGGTCAATTTGCCCCTCGAAGATGGCCCGCGGTTGAAGGCGCTCGGCGATCAAATGACGCGACCGGACGGTTCGATGACCTTTGCCGAGGCCCGCGATGCCATGTATGCGTATCTGTTGCCAGTGATTGAAGATCGCCTGGCGAATCCGGGAGATGACGCGATCAGCAAGATCGTCCATGGCAAGGTCAATGGCCGCCAGCTCACCAAACACGAGGCGCAGCGGATGGCAGGCCTGTTCCTGCTCGGCGGCCTGGATACCGTGGTGAACTTCCTCTCCTTCAGCATGCAATTTCTTGCCGGCAGTCCATCGCATCGGCAGGAACTGCTGGACCATCCGGAGCGCATCCCGGCTGCAGCCGAGGAACTCTTGCGGCGTTTCTCTCTGGTCGCGAACGGACGGATCCTGAGCAAGGACATCGTCTTTCACGGCGTGTTGCTCAAGAAAGGCGATCAGATATCGCTGCCGCAATTGCTGACTGGCCTCGACGAGCGGGAAAACAAGTGTCCGATGCACGTCGACTTCAGCCGTGAAAAAATTTCCCACACCACCTTCGGCCAGGGGCCTCACCTCTGCCTCGGGCAACATCTCGCACGGCGCGAAATCATTTCCACCCTCACCGAGTGGCTGGCACGCATTCCGGATTTTCGCATAGCACCTGGTGCGAAGATCACTCACAGCAGCGGCATCGTCGGTTCGATCAGCGCGCTACCGCTGGTATGGGATCCGGCCACCACGACGTCGCGGCGGGCGGCCTAATTCCCTTCATCAAGGCGCAGTTGGCGGATGGATTCAGATCTGGTTCAGGACCAACGAAATGCATATCGTGAAAACCGTTGGCCACATGCAGTTAGCACTTTTTGCCCGTTGAAGGAGAAAGACGATGCGATATAAACTTCTTGGCCGTTCCGGCCTGAGGGTTTCCGAAGTCAGCCTCGGCACAATGACGTTTGGAGAAGGATGGGGATGGGGCGCCAGTCGCGAGGAGTGCAAACAGACACTCGGAACGTACATGGAGGCAGGTGGCAACTTCATCGATACGGCGAACCTCTATACCTTCGGCGAGGCCGAGTCGATTCTCGGCGACGTCATTACCCCTGCGCTGCGAAATCGCATGGTGATCGCGAGCAAATTCAGCGATGCCCCTATCGACAGCGGCGATGTCAATGCGGCGGGCAACCACCGCAAAAGCCTGATGCAGGCAATAGAGGGCAGCCTGCGAAGACTCAAGACCGACCGCATCGACATCTATTACATCCACAGCTGGGATTTCACGACCCGACCCGACGAGGTGATGCGTGGTCTGGATGATTTGGTGCGGCAGGGAAAGATACTTTATGCCGGCATCAGCGATGCTCCGGCATGGGTGATCTCACGTTGCAATGAACTGGCTGACCACCGCGGTTGGTCGTCGTTCGTGGCGCATCAGTTCGAATACAGCCTGCTGGAGCGTACGCCGGAGCGGGATCTCATCCCCATGTCCCGCACGCTGGATATCGGCATGGTCGCGTGGTCGCCGCTGGCATCCGGCATCCTGTCCGGGAAATACACACGACCTGCAAATGCCAATGAGAAACGCCGTCTCGAAACCGCACCGTTCAAGCCGCTGGACGAGCGCAACATTGCCATCGCGAAAGAAGTCGACGCGATTGCTGACGAGTTGGGTTGTCTGTCCGCCCAAGTGGCGCTGGCTTGGACGCGCGCGCAAGGCGTGATTCCGATCCTCGGGGTTACCCGGCCGGAACAGCTCACCGTTAACCTGGCTTACCTAGACATCGTCCTGTCGGCCGAGCAACTAGGTCGGCTCAACGCGGTCAGTGCGATCGAGCTCGGTTTTCCCCATGATTTTGCGCGGTCAGCCAAGGGATTCATCTATGGCGGCATGTTCGACCACATCGACCGCCATCGTGAAGAAGGCTTCGGCGTGAGCGAAGATCGGGCCGCGGTCGCCAAAAGCGCTGACAAGGCCTTCAAATATACGGACATGGTAGTGCCAAAAAAATAATGCGCCAAGCGCATTTGTGCGGACTTCAGTCAACGACTGATTCTCTTCGCGGGCTCCGGGATCGATCGAAAAGCCTGCATCGCCGCGACCGCGGAAAAGGGCTGGGCGCGTGTGTTCGAAGCGCCCAATGTCTCCATCTCTCTCAAGATCTTACTCAAAAAAGGCCACGAAGCGTCCCTGCACGCCGCCCGTGGCTAGTTTCTCAAGACTTTCCGGGATCTGCGAGAAGGTGATGGGTATCACGTCGGATTTGATGGATCCGTCCACCATGAGTTCAAGGACTTTCTGCCCTTCGTGCTTTCCGGCGTTCGACGAGCCGACATAGGTGATTTCTTTCATCGTCACCTTTTGGGTGGAAATGGTCGCCATTTCGGTCGCAAGACCGATCTGGACCACCCGCCCTTGCGGCCGGACCGCATCGATTGCAGCGGCGGTCGTCGTGCCATAGCCCGCAAAGTCGATAATCAGATCCAGATCTTCCCGTTCAAAATCGCGAATATCGCCAGAAACGCCCGACGCGCCAATTTTTACGGCCTTATCAAGCGCATCCTGATTGATGTCGGCCACGTAGACCTTCGCACCGAGCGCAAGAGCTATTTGAGCGCCCAACGCGCCCACGCCGCCGAACCCAATGACGCCGACCTTCATGCCGCTCTCGGCACGGCCTGCCGTGACGACGGCGGCGTACGCCGTCTTGGCTGCGCACATCGCGGGGGTCGCCTGTTCGAAAGGCACCTTGTCGGGGATATGGATACATTGCTCAGCCTTGACCCGGACCTTCTCCGAAAAGCCCCCATTGCAGGCGGTGCCGGGAGAATGGACGGTAGCGGGAATGCCGACGCGCTGGCCGACCTCGAATTCCGTAACCCCTTGGCCCACCGACGAAACGACACCGGCGATTTCATGACCGAGAATGATCGGGAGGTGCCCCAGCAATGACGTGATCGTGCCATCGATAAAGCTGACATCGCTGTGGCACAGCCCGGCCGCCTTTACATCGATGACGAGCTCTCCTTCTCCCGCCACCGGATCCGGCAA
>JAYUGL010000126.1:0-15080 GCA_043738385.1 Sterolibacteriaceae bacterium | reverse complement strand
ACCGGAAATTTGCCTTCGCCGAAATTGAGCATGGTGTTCACCGTGCCGCGATAACCGAGCTTGTGGTTCAGCCCGGCGATGGCGGCATCGTTGCGCTCGCCCGTTAATTGCCCGTTCGCATCGACCAGGATCTTCGGCACGATGAACAGCGAAATGCCCTTTGCTCCCGGCACGACTTTCCCATCAGATCCGCGAATTTTTGCCAGGACGAGATGAATGATGTTCTGCGCCAGATCGTGTTCACCGGCGGAAATCCACATCTTGCTTCCCTTGAGCCGGTAGCGGGGACCGAGGGCATCCGTGGCGAAATCCTCGCCATCAGCGATCGCCTGCGTCTCGATATCGCTCAGGCTGGAACCAGCCTGTGGCTCCGACAGGCACATCGTCCCCATGAATCGTCCATCGAGTTCCGGACGCGCAAAGGCATCGATTTGATGCTTCGTGCCATGCGCGATGATCAGGCTCGCGCCAGCGGAGGTGAGCATGGTGTAACCGTCCATCGCGATGCTCGCCTGAAGGAAGAATGAGCGCAATGCAACTTCCATCACATACGGAAGCTGCATGCCCCCCATCGCATAGTCGTGACCGGCACTGCGCAAGCCGGCTTCGGCATAGGCGCGGGTGGCATCCAGCGTCGCCTGCGGTAGCGTCACCCGCGTCCCGTCGAAGCTGGGTTCCTCGGTATCCACCAGGCGGTTGTAGGGCGCGAATTTCTCGCGTGCGATGCGCTCGCTGACATCCAGCACCGCCGTGAATGTCTCGGCAGAGTGGTCGGCAAAACGCGGACGCGTGGTCAGCGTGCTGACATCAAGCCAGTCATTCAACAGAAAATCGAGCGTACGGCGCATGGTCATTGTCTATTCCGGGATAACGTCATCTGCTGAAATGCTCAGAAGCTCTGGTTGAAAGCTTCTTCATCAACCGCGAGCAGGCGGTCACGCGTCCTGCGCAGATGCTTGCACATCCGCGTTTCTGCCTGCACTGCATCGCCCTGAAGGATCGCGTCGCCAATTTCCCCATATTCCTTGCGCATGTCCCGGATGTCCTTGGGCTTCAGGAAACCATGATATTGGCTGCGCAACAGGGAGATCTGAGGCAGCGGCATCACGCGATTCAACTCGGCATTGTCGGCAATGCCAAGCATCACGCCGTAGTAGGCAGCCCGGTCGGCCATGAATTGCTCCACCCCGCTTTCCAGATGAACACGCGTCAGCAGATCGGAGGCTGCCTTCATGCGCTCACGCAATGGTCCCGGGACTATATTTTTCGCCGCCAGCCGTGCGGCGAGACCGCACAGTACTTCGAGGACAAGAAGCAGTTGTTCCGCCTCGCGACGACTCAACGGACGGATCGAGGCGCCACGATGCGGATTCAGCACCACCACCCCTTGCGCCGCGAGCTTTTTGAGCGCCTCGCGCACCGTGCCGCGACTGACGCTGTAGTTGCTTGAAAGATCGGCCTCGACCAGGCGATGACCCGGACCGAAGCGCCGCATCAGGATGCCGGTGCTGATGGCCTCGACGACCTTGTCGGGCGAACTCAGCGGACGCGACACCTTCGGTTTCATCGCAACGACCTTGTTCGAGGTTCGGGCAACGGTGCTAGGTTTTGGGGTAGGCATGGTCGGAGTCGAAAAAATCAGGCATGAAGGTAATGGCCACCGTTGATGAAGATGACCTGGCCCTGGATCATCGCAGCCGCGGGACTTGCCAAAAATTCTACCAGCGCCGTGTAATCCTCATGCCTGATGGATCGGCCATTGGGCGTCTCTGCCGCATTCCTGCGCAGCACTTCATCGGTCTTGTCGCCATAGACGAGACGTATGGCTTCCGTGTCGACGCCACTAGGTGCGATGCAGTTGATGCGAATGCCGCGCGGCCCGAGTTCCAGCACCAGATAGCGCACCAATGCTTCAGCCATGGCCTTCGCCGCGCCCACCGCGGCGTAATTCTTGAGCGCCATCCGGCTGCCGCGGCTGGTCAGGAATACAACGCTGCTGCCATCCTTCAGCAGCGGCAGCGCACTTTGCACCAGGTATAGCAACGCCGTGCCGTTGACGTTGATCGCCTTGGTGAATTCGTGGAGATCAACTTCCAGCATTGGCTCGGCCAGCACCCGTACCGCACAGTGCACAAGCTGATCCAGGCGGTCGGTCTTTTCCGCGACGGCTTTAAGCAGGGCCTGCGCACCCTCAGGCGTGCCGACATCCTGTTTGATCAGATGCGCCCGGGCACCAAGACCTTCGACACGGCGCGCCGCCATCTTCGCCGCCTCGTCATCGGAAACGTAGTTGAGGAAGACATCGCTACCCGGCTTGGCGAATCGACACGCAATCTCCAGCCCGATACCCTTGGTGCCGCCGGTAACCAGAATCGACATGGTCAGGCCTCTGTCCCGATGAGCGCTCTGAGCTCGGTTTTAAGGACCTTGCCATAGTTGCTTTTTGGCAAGGCAGCGATGAAGCAATAGCGCTTGGGCCGCTTGAAACGGGCCAGGCAGTCGAGGCACAACGCGTCGAGTTCAGCTTCGCTGACCTGCATGTTTTCACGCACAACAACGAAGGCGGCCACGGATTCGCCCCATTCGGGATCCGGCATACCGATGACAGCAACCTCTTCCACTGCCGCGCTGCCCAGCAGCGCCTCTTCCACTTCGCGCGGGTAAATGTTCGAGCCGCCGCTGATGATCAGGTCCTTCGAGCGGTCCTTCAAGTACAGAAACCCGCGTTCGTCGAAGCTGCCCAGATCGCCGGTGTGCAACCACCCGGCTTTGAGCGCCGCTGCGGTCGCCTCGGGATTGTTCAAGTAGCCGCTCATCACCACGTCGCCGCGCACGATGATCTCGCCGATTTCCCCCGGCGGCAATTCGTTGCCCGCGGCATCGGCAACACGCACCTCGACCCCGGTACGTGCGATGCCGACCGAAACCAGTCGCTCGGCGAACTCGGTGCTGCCATCGTCGCGATACAGGTGCTTGGGCATCGCGGTGATGGTAAGCGGCGCTTCGCCCTGCCCGTAGCCGTTCCAGAAGCGCAACCCAAACGCCGCCAGCGCAGCACGTACATCACCCGGATAAATCGGCGCCGCGCCGCATAAAACGGTACGCAAGTGAGAGACATCCAGGCGTGGCAGTTCGGACGAGTCGAGAATTCGCCGCAGCATCGTCGGTGCGGCGAAGAAGGTGACCTTGGGGTAGTGATTGATGAGATCAACCGTTTCGGCGATGTCAAATCCGCCACTGGCCGGGAGCACCTGATTGCCGCCCTTGGCAATGTGCGCCAGACAAAACAGGCCTGCCGCGTGACTTTGCGGGCCGAGATGCAGCAAGGCATCGGACTCGTCGATCGGGTCAACATCGCACAGATAGGCCTGCGCCATGGCATGCAGGTTGCCGTGCGAGAGCATCGCGCCCTTGGGACGACCGGTGGTGCCGCTGGTGTAGAACACCCACGCCAGTTCATCGCGATGCGCGCTGTGCTGCGGTATGGCGGATGGCGCCAGCAGGCCTTCGTACTCGGTGCTGCCTACCGTAATGCCGCGTACATCGCCGCCGCAATGCGTCAATGCAGCGGATGCTGCTTCGGCAGTATCTGTGGTCGACAGGCACAACACAGCGGCGCTGTTTTCAAGAATGAAGGCGGCTTCGCGCGGATGCAGCTTGGCGTTGATCGGCACCGCGCACAGTCCCGCGTGCCAGAGTGCGAACAACACTTCGACGTACTGCGGACAATTACCCATATAGAGCATGACTCGGCCGCCCGGCGCCATGCCGGGCAGACCAAGCAGACCAGTCGCGAGGCACGCGACGCGGTCATGCAACTGTCGATAGCTGAGCAGCTTATCGAATCCGACCGATACTGCAGGTCGATCCGGAAATGTCTTTGCCGCGGTGGCCAGGAGCTGAGCGACGTTCATGGAGTGGCGTCTAACGTAAGTGAGCGAGTGCCGAAAGTCACTCCGCTCGACTGACGGGTTGGGCCTAGGCAGCGCGTTTCCACCGAACGGTCCCAATAGATTTGAACTTGGATATACCCAAAGCACCACGCTCATTGCGAGACTTGGAGCCTGGTTTTGTCAGTGCAGCAATTACCGCCTCACGCGGCGCTTCGTAAATGACTGTTGCTTCAAAGTCTCCGTCTAAAAGAACAAGCAGCACAGTGTCGAATTCTTTCTTGATGTCGATAGAACCCATACGCTGGCCGGGCTTGCTACCTTCAAGCACGCATCGGCCCTTGATTTGAAGCCGGATGATTTGACCATTACGAATTTCGGTAGCGTCGTAGCCGGCTTGTCTTGCGGGGGTAAGTTCAACGCCGAGAATACGAGCAGCCTCATATTCCGCAACCTCACCGGTAATGCCCAAGGGCTTGCCGGTGAGTATGCGATAGCGCTGCGCAA
Source organism: Sterolibacteriaceae bacterium (assembly GCA_043738385.1). GTDB lineage: Bacteria > Pseudomonadota > Gammaproteobacteria > Burkholderiales > Rhodocyclaceae > JANYCD01. The sequence goes on along the minus strand of JAYUGL010000126.1, from coordinate 10,683 downwards.
GTTTCTTCGCCTCAGCCAAGATTGCGAGTACCGGATCAGTGGTCATTGATAGGCCCACTCGTTGGGTTCAGCGCGACAGAATCGTCACCGAAACCGCGCCGGATTCGGCGCCGATCAAGCCGCCGCCATTTTCCGCAATCGCCACCCGGGCTCCCTGAACCTGGCGTGGGCCGGCCTGGCCACGCAGTTGCGTGACAAGTTCGTAGATCTGCCCGAGCCCGGTGGCGCCGATCGGATGGCCCTTCGATTCGAGACCGCCGGAAGGATTCACCGGCACCTTGCCGCCCAGGCTGGTGGCACCGCTTTCCGCCAATGGACCGCCCGCGCCGAATTCACACAGCATCAGGCTTTCGGTCTGCTGGATCTCGCCGAACGCGGTGGCATCGTGAACCTCGGCGACGTTGATGTCTTCGGGGCCGACGCCGGCAAGTTCATAGGCTTTTTTGGCAGCTATATGCGAAACGTCGTGCCGGTAGTCGTCCACAGCGCGGCGCCCGCCTCCCATCAACACGCTGGCGCGCACCTCGCAGGCGGCATCGGGGCCGATTCCCAGCCGGCGCAAGCCGGCTTCGGAACACAGCAACGCGGCGGCGGCGCCGTCGGAGATCGGCGAACACATCGGCAGAGTCAGCGGCCAGACAATCATCGGTGCGGCCAGGATTTCGTCGACGGAATAGTCGCGGCGATACTGGGACAACGGGTTGTGTACGGAGTGGTGATGGTTCTTGGCCGCCACGACCGCGATCTGACGTGCTGTAGTGCCGAAGTTCCTCATGTGGAACTTTGCAAACGCCTGATACACATCCATGAAGACACTGTGCGGACCCATGTTGAGGAACTCTGGCGGCGTCGGCACTCCATTGCCCATGTGCAAGAGATTTTCCACAGACTGGTCCACAGAGTGAACGTCCCAGCTGCCGTCGAAAATCGAGAAACTGAGTGCGCGATCCTGCGAGTACATTTTCTCGGCACCCACCGCCAGCGACACTTCCGACATGCCAGCGCGGATGTGGGTGACGGCCATGTTGAAGGCGGTCGATGCGCTGGCGCAAGCATTTTCGACATTGACCACCGGCGTATTGCCGAACGCCAGGGGCAGCAGCGCGATTTCGCCACGGATGGAATGCTGGCCCTCCATCACCCCCTGGGCCGAGTTGGCGAAGAACACAGAGTCGACGCCACTGCTGGCGCAGCGACCGTCTTCAAGTGCGGCATTGGCGGCAGCGACGGCCAGGTCTCTGACGGAGCGATCAAGAAATTTTCCGAACGGTGTCATCCCGACGCCGACAACATAGACCTTGGACATGTCGCTCCTCTCTATTGGATTTACACGCTTCGAATGCGGCTACGACGCATGCTATTTTGTCTGACCAGATTGTAGAACAATATATTTGTCGTGGGTAGAATGCGGGCATCATCGCGCCAATCCGGCGCTTGAACAAGTGAGGCAAGAATCAATGGGCGAGAGAATCCTGATCACCAACGACGATGGCGTGCACTCCGAAGGCATCGAACTGCTGGCCGAACTCGCCCGCCAGCACAGCGACGACGTCTGGGTGGTGGCGCCCGACTCGGAACGCAGTGGCGCATCGCATTCGGTATCGCTCGCCGATCCGTTGCGCATCCGCCAACTGGGGCCGAAGACGTTCGCGGTGCGCGGCTCGCCCACCGATTGCGTGGTGCTGGGCGTCAAGCACCTGTGCAAGGACAAGCGCCCGACCGTCGTCCTGTCGGGGATAAACAGGGGCGCGAACACCGCCGACGACGTGATGTATTCCGGCACCATCGCCGCCGCGATCGAAGGCGTGCAACTTGGCATTCCCTCCATCGCGTTCAGTCAGATCTTCGTCCGCGGCCAGGCGGTGCCTTGGCATACCGCGCAGCATCATGGCCCCGGCCTGCTGGCGCGTCTGCTCGAACTGTGCAACACCAAGGACATGCTGCTCAACGTGAACTTCCCCCCGGTCGAACCGGATGCAGTGCGCGGCATCGCCGTTACGCGACAAGGCAAGCGCACCCGGCAGGAACTCGCGGTGCAGGAACGCATCGACAATCGCGGCTTCCCCTATTACTGGTTGCACTTCGAGCACGAGGTGGTCGATCCGCCGCCGGGCACCGATCTGGCTGCGATCGCGCAGGGTTTCATCTCCGTCACCCCGCTGCATCTGGACCTCACCCACGACGCGCGAGTCGAGCAGCTCGCCAGCACGTTGGTGTCGAGCGGCAGTCGAAAGTAAAAATCGTCAACTCCCCGTGGAAGGGTCGCCCTTCCACGCAGCGAATCGCGTCAGATCGGTAAAGCGGATATTGTCGTTGTCGAGTCCGTCCAGCACGACCTGTAGGCCGCCCGAGCGGATCATCCATTCCAGCCGATGGTCGCGATAGTGACGCTTGAAGCTGCCTGATATCACCGACTGGGCACGGGTCTCCAAGACCGGGATGACTGTCAGCGCTTCCTCCACGGTCAGGGCCACAGAGGCTCTTTTCATGCCGCGCTCAAGCCATGCTTCCAGCCTTGATCTCGCTGGTGGCGGGATGCCGAACATGCGCGACATGGTCACGTAGGGCAAGGCACAAAGATCACCCCAGCCGAAGCGCGCGCCACTCAGCCATGGTTCGTCGCCAAGCAGTGTCTCCAGCCAGGCATGCATGTAACCAATCTGTTCAACGGCCGTGGCATAAAGTTTCTGCCGCAGCGTCTCGTCCCCTCGGCCGAAAAAACGAATCTCGCCAAGCCCCCAGTTGATCGCTTCGTAATGGGTGTCGCAGACCTCCTCGATCATGCGCATCCGTGCACGTGCCAGCGGATCGACGGGCATCATCGGTGGTGTCGGAAAGCACTCTTCGAGATACTCCAGGATGATCGTCGAATCGAAGAGGGTCGCGCCGTCATGGGTCAGCGCCGGGACTTCGAAGCGGGGGTTGAGTTGGGCAAAGCCGGGATTGTCAGCGCCGGAACCGAGCCCCTCGGGAGTCTGGCATTCGAATGACAGACCCTTCTCGCGCAGCATGATGCGCACCTTCTGCGCATAGGGCGACAGTGGATGCTGGGTCAATAGAATCGGCGCGCTCATGGGTCAGCCGGCATTGAATCCGCCATCGACGCTATACACCGAGCCGGTGATGAAAGCGGCATCGTCGCTGGCCAGGAAGCGCATCAGCTTCGCAACGTCTTCCGATTCGGCATAACGTTGCAGCGGAATCATCGCCTTGAGCATCGTGTGTACTTCTTCCGCCTTGCCGGGCATCAGCCCTTCCTCCAGCGAACGCATCATGCGTGTTTCCACCGGCGAGGGATTGACGGTGTTCACCCGGATGTTGAAGGGCGCACATTCCAGTGCAGCCGCGCGCATCAGTCCGATCACCGCATGCTTGCTGGTCACGTAGGGTGTGACCCCCGCCGTACCGCGCAGCCCGGCAATCGACGATGAGATGACGATGCTGCCGCCACCGCGTTTGCGCATTTCCGGAATTGCGTATTTCAGGCTGAGCCAGACGCCGCGGACATTGACAGCGATCACCCGGTCGAAGTCGGCGGGGTCGGCGTCGAAGATCGGCGCGACCTTGCCTTCGATCCCCGCGTTCGACAGCAACACATCGATGCCGCCGAAGCGATCCACTGCCGCGCGGATATAGGCTTGCGTCGACGCGACATCAGTGACGTCGGCGACGCATGCGCTCACGCGCTTGTTGCCGATTTCCGCGACGGCGGCGTCAAGCGCTTTCTGGTTGCAATCGACCAGCAGCACATCGGCGCCGTCCGACGCCAACAACTTTGCTGCCGCCTTGCCGATCTCGCCAGCGCCACCCGTGATCACTACAACCTTGCCCTGAAAATTGCTCATGCCAAGCGCCCCTTCTCAATGTTCATAAAATACCGGTCCGCTCAACTCTCAGCGCGCCAGGTAACCACCATCAATCGGATAGTAGGCGCCAGTCACAAACGAAGCGCGGTCCGAACAAAGCCAGACCACCAGTTCGGCCACCTCCTGCGGAAGACCGAGTCGACCGATGGGATGCAGCGCGGTCAACATTGCATTGATGCCGGGATCGTTGGTCAGGTTTTCCGTCAACGCGGTGGTGATGAAGGCCGGCCCCACGGCGTTGATACGGATGCCCTGCGCACTGTATTCCAATGCCGCGGCGCGCGTCAGGCCCACCACGCCATGCTTGGCCGCCGTATAGGCCGGCGCCGTGGCAAAGGCCACCGCGCCCAGCACGGAAGCCATGTTGATGATGCAACCGCCGCCGTTCTTGAGCATCGCGCCGATCTGGTACTTCATGCCGTAGAACACGCCCGACAGGTTGAGGTCGATGACCTGCGCCCACCCATCCAGCGGATAGTCGGCGGTGGGCGCCGCCACGCCGGCGATACCAGCATTGTTGCAGGCCACGTCCAATCGGCCGAACCTGGCCACCGTGCGCTCCACCAGATTCTGGCAGTCCGCGGGCTTGCTCGCATCAGCCACCACAAACAGTGCTTTGCATCCCTGGGCACGCACCAGCACCGCTGTTTCTTCGCCGGCTTTCTCGTTGATGTCCGAGACCACAACCTTGGCGCCTTCTCGCGCCCAGGTCAGTGCAACAGCACGCCCGATGCCCGACGATCCTCCTGTCACGAGCGCAACCTTGTCTTTCATCAGCATATTGATTTCTCCTCGGAAATATTTTTATGGGTAGCGCCTGGCCTTCCAGCCAGCCAAGCTACGACGCCATCAGTCCGCCATCCAGCACGAGTTCGGTGCCGGTCATCCAGCGAGCGGCCTCCGAGGCGAGATAGCACACGCCGCTGGCAATGTCCTGCGGCAATCCCAATCCCAAAGGTTGCGCATTCACAAAGGCTTTTTCCGCCGCTGCGGCATCCGGAAACATGCCCATGCGCACGTAGTCGTTGATCAGCGCGGTTCCCATGTCGGTCTTGACCACGGCCGGATGGACCGAATTGACGCGAATTCCATAGTTCAGGCGGGCGCACTCGACAGCAGCGGCCTTGGTCATCAACCTTACCGAGCCCTTCGAAGCGCAATAGCTGCCCAGCCCCACCGACCCCATGAGTCCCGACACGGACGAAACATTGACGATGGATCCACCGTGGCCGGAGGCGCCGCCCGGACGCATGGTGCGGATTGCGTGCTTGATGCCGAGGAAGGTACCTGTCGAATTGACCGACATGGTTTTATTGAACTCCTCCAGCGTAATGTCAGCGAAAAGCCGAGTGATCTCGATCCCGGCATTGTTGACCAGGATGTCAAGCCGGCCGAAACGCTTCAGGGCAGTCGCGATTGCCGCTTCCCACTCCGCTTCCTGCGTCACATCGAGGCGCACGAACAAGGCGTTGTCGCCGAGCCTGGCCACCGTCTGCGCGCCTTCGTCGCTCAGCACATCGGTCACGATGACTTTCGCGCCGGCTTCAACCAGCGTCGCCGCGATGACTGCACCCAAGCCACGCGCGCCTCCGGTGACCAGGGCCACTTTTCCATCGACTCTGAAACGATCCATTTTCCTGCCTCCGATTATTGATTATTTTTGAAAGTACATCTGAAAACGGTACGGAAATTTCCGTGTGCAGTGCCTCGGGCACACGTTTCTCATCCTGCTGGCGCAAGCGTCGACCAGAACGATGCCAGGCCTTCTGCAGCAGCCTCGGCGTCTTCAAACATCCACCAATGGCCCATTTCGCTCAGGGTAAGAATCTGGGCATCGATGCGCTCAGCGACGTCGAATGCCATTGCCGGCGGAACGAACGGATCTTCGGTCGCGTGGATCAGCAGCGCAGGCCGTCTTGTCGCGGCGGCAAGCTGGTCGCCGAGTTCGCGCATCGCAGGCTGCACTGCGGATCGATATAGCGCGAGGATGCAACGCCCCATTTGCTGGTCCAGCCCCTTGGCCATCTCGGGCGCAAGCCTTGCAGGAACGCCGAAAGCAGCCGAAAGCTGCTCGCCATTCAGCGTGACGATCTTGACGATGGAAGCTTCTCCGGCCCCCGGTGTCTGCCAGACCTGTGCAGCCGGATGCCATTGATAGTCGGAGTGGAGCAGACCGGCGCAATCCGCAGCCCAGGAACGCAGCAGGTCAGGTCGCGCCGCTGCCACCGCATAGACATGACCGGCACCCCAATCGTGGCCGACGAGATCGATTTCACTTCCCAGCTTTTCCAGTTCGCCGATCAACCAGTCGCGGTAACTCAAGCGACTTGGCTCGAATCCCTCCGCTAGCGGGGCGCCAAACCCCGGCGGAGAAAGCATCACCAGGTCATCGACACCTCGCCGACGCAAGGCGGACGAAAGCTCCGACCAGACAAAGGCAGTTTCCGGGTTGCCATGAACAAAGACCTTGGTCATGGTCTCACTTCAATTCTGCAATGGGCTCACCAACAACTTGATCTGCTTCGACGGCTTGCGCAGCGCCTCGAACTCGGTGGGCAGCTTATCCAGCCCGAAGACATCCGTAATCATCGGTGCCGAATCGAGGCCTTTCTTGTCAAGCAGGTTCAGCACCAGCCGCCAATCGGGTTTTCCATAGCCGAGCACGAATTGCACGTTGATTTCCTTGAACACACCGAGCATTGGCATCAGCTTGTCTTCATGCATGCAGACACCAACAACGACAATGCGACCACGTGGCGCCGAAAGATTGATGCATTCCTGCAGCAAGCCCTGCACGCCAACACATTCGAAGATCACATCGGGTGGTCCACCAGAAATTTTGGCGAACGCGGAGGCCACCTCTTCCTTCGCCGGGTCAATGGTCCCGACGGCGCCGAACGCCAGCGCGGTATTGCGCCGGATCTCGGCGTACTCGCTGACCACCACACTGAAGGCACCGGCCAATTTGGCGAAGGCCACCACGGCGAGGCCAATCGGCCCGCCACCAATCACCAGCACCTTGTCACCCAGCTTGACCCTGCCCTTTTCGACCGCATGCAAACCGACCGCCAGCGGCTCCACCGTGGCGCCTTGGCGCGAGCTGACCTCCCTGGGCAGACGCAAGGCCTGGGACACGTCCACCGACACGTATTCGGCGAAGCCGCCGGGTACCTCCGGTGCATAACCGGTAATTCGATTATTGGGACAGAGAATACCGAGATCGTCCTTGCATTCATGCAATCCGCTGGCACGACAGGGATCGCAGGCATTGTTCGGCACGGCGGTGATGAGTTCACCGACCTTCCATCCCGGCGCACGCGATTCGACGATCTCGCCGGCGAATTCGTGACCGAGCACCGAGCCGGGCTTCACCACGAACGCACCATGCTGCGTGGCATGCAGGTCTGACCCGCAAATGCCGCAGTAGTGCACCTTGACGATCACGCCACCGGGTTCGGCCTTTGGTTCCGGCACATTGCAAACATCCAGTGGTTGTCCGATCCCGCGAAAAACGGCTGCACGCATCACTCACCTCCACATCATGGAAATTTCAGGGAAACAGCTACCGAAGCTACATGCGGGCGGTGGTGCCGCCATCGATGGTCAGCACGGTGCCGTTGCAGTAGCTGGACTCCTGGCTGGCCAGATAAAGGCAGCCGTAGGCAATTTCGGTGGCCGTTGCCGCCCGGCGCATGGGCGTGATGCTGTCGGCGACGACCGGGTCCTTGAACAGGTCCATGTAGTCCGCGACCATCGGGGTGTCGATGAAGCCGGGCGCGATACAGTTGACGCGGATGCCTTTGGCGGCATAGGCGACGGACATGGAACGGGTGAGGTTGATGATGCCTGCCTTGGCGGCCGTGTAGGTGTGTCCGTCGGGGATGCCCGTGAAACCGAGGATGCTCGAAATTCCGACGATGGTGCCGCTGCCCTGAGCCAGCAAATGGGGCAGCACGTTGCGGCACATGTAGAAATAGGCATCCAGATCGATGCTCATCACTTCGCGCCAGGCCTCGGGTGTGGTGTTGGCTACATCGGCCATGGTACCCGGGCTGGTTTTCGCCAGACTGTAGCCCACGCCGGCCGAATGGACCAGACTGTCAATACGTCCATATTTTTCCAGCGTTGCCTTGACGACGCGCGCGCATGCGGCATCATCGGAAAGGTCTGCGGAAAAGACGGTGCCCTCGCCACCGGCAGCCTTCACCAGCGCCAGCGTCTTGTCGAGATTGGCCTGGGTGCGCGACACGCCGAACACTTTCGCGCCCTCGGCGGAAAACAATTGCATCGTTGCCTGGCCGACACCCGTGCCGGCGCCGGTGATGATGACGACCTTGCCATCCATTCTGCCCATGGTTTCTCCTCCTGTGAGCCTGGTTTTGGTTCGTGGCGAAGATACCCACCTTCGCTCTCGCATCCTTGAAGCCGTCGATCCAGTCACGCGGCCCATTCTGGTTGTCTGACCACATTGTCCAACAATTTTTTAATTACGCAAGCCCCCGCGATAATTGAACGATGCTTTCAGGATCGGGGAAATGCCGTTATGTGGCGAATTGACGCGGCCGATAATTTTTCAGACGGTTTCGCCCACCAGATTCAATCCAACCACACCAATGATGATGAATGCGATCGACACCAGCTTGAGCGGCGGCAGCGCCTCCTTGAACAACCAGAAGCCGATCAGCGCCATCAATGCCGTGCCTGCGCCCGACCAGATGGCATACACGACGCCGATTTCCATGCGCTTCAATGTCAGTGACAACAGATAAAACGAGGCGGCATAGCCAAGGACAGTGAAGACGGCGAACAGCGGGCGGGTCATCCCATCGGATGCTTTTAACGACGAAGTGGCGATCAACTCGAAAAAGATCGCCGCGCCAAGCAGCAGGGCATTGTTCATGATGTTTCCCGGAAAATATTGCAGGTGCAAACGTTGCAAAGGAAAGAGTCCTTCGCATGAAGGGACTCTAAGCCATTGGCGGAATACCCGCCTTCAGGCAGTGGTTCTGGTGTCGAAGGTGACAGGCAAGGTCACGATGCTGCGCGTGATGCCGCCCAGGTAGCGCGGCTCAAATCCGGGGGAAAGCGAAAATTCCGGGATGCGCGTCAGGAACGTCTCGATCGCGATCTTGATGTTGAGGCGCGCCAGGTGCAGGCCGATACAGCGATGGTGCCCCTGGGCGAAACTGAGATGCGGATTGGGGTGTCGGTCGATATCCAGTTTCTCGGGACACTTGAACACGGAGGGATCGCGATTCGCGCCGCCGAGGTTATAGATGATGTAGTCGCCCTTTTCGCCATCATGCGGCCCGTGCAGCACGGTGCCGCCGATTTCGACATCCTTCATCACACGCCGCCCGTTGTTTGGCGCCGAGACAAAGACCCGCAGGAACTCCTCGACCGCGCGCGGGATCAGCGAAAAATCCGCCTGTAGCTGTTTGCGGTCTTCGATGTTCGTGGCGAGGTGATAGATCGCGCCTGAAATGACCGCACCGGTGGTGGTCGCTCCCGCAGCCACGATCTGCGCCAGAGAACCGGCACGATCATCGTCGGTATAGGGCTTGCCGTCGGGAAACTCGAAGTGGAGCACCGCATCGACGATGTCGTGCTGGCGAGGCTCGTTCTTGCGCTTCTGCAACAGGTCATACAGATATTCCTGACCCTTGACCCAGTTCACGCCGCGAAATTCCAGCGGGCCGGTGATCGCGTCGGTGAACACCTTCTGCAGGAAGTCCATGTCCTTCGCCGGCATGTTGGCCACCACCTGGCAGAACGCGATCGGCGGCAAGGGGTCGGCATATTGGGGGACGATGTCCACCGATCCCTTGGCGATGAACGCATCGATCAACTTGTTGGCGACCGCGCGGATTCCCTGCTCGTGCCTGGCAACCGCAGCGGCCGTGAAGAATTGCGTCAGCGCCCCCCTGAGCTGGGTATGCTCCGGCGGATCGGTTTCATTCGGTTTGAAATATGGCTGCTCGGGTGGCCGTACCGCACCGATGATACCGTCCGCGCTGGAGAAAGTTTTCCAGTCCATCAGCGTCTTGACGATGTCGTCGTAGCGACTGATGACATAGTAGCCATCCTTGCTGTGGGCGACAGGACAACGGGCGACCAGTTCATCACAGACTTCGTTGTAGGTGTCGCCGTAGGTCGGGTCGTCAATGTCAAAGTCGTTGTGCCAGTCTCTTCCGTTGTCTGCTGTTTTCATTTTTTGGCTCGAATTTTCCAACAAGTTTTCCAACAAGGTGAGAATGCTACTATTCAGTACCAAAGAATGCTTCAGAGAATCAGGCCTTGTCAAGGCTTGCCCTGAAAGCGAGGAGAACACATGAATGCCCCAGCCCCCGCGCCGATTGCGCATCCCGAAAGTTTTTTCATCGATGGCCAGTGGCTGAAACCATCCGGCACCAAGCAGATCGAGGTCATCAATTCCGGCACCGAAGAATTGTTTTTTCGCGTCGCGGAGGCAGAGGCAGCCGATATCGATAGGGCCGTCTCGGCAGCGCGCCGAGCATTCGATGATGGCCCGTGGCCACGCATGACACACAAGGAGCGCGCGGGCTATCTCAACGCCATTGGTGCCGAAATGGCGCAGCGGGCCGGTGATGCGGCACGCATCTGGACCACCGAATCGGGCATCACGCATGGTTTATCCACGACCACCACCAACGCAATAGGCAGCATCTACGCCTACTACGCTGCCATGGCCGAGACATTTCCATTCGTCGAACAGAAGCCGCCGAGCAATGGCGTGGGCGCAGGGTTTCTGGTGCGCGAACCGGTGGGTGTCGTCGCGGCCATCATTCCGTGGAAC
>JAYUGL010000125.1:0-5713 GCA_043738385.1 Sterolibacteriaceae bacterium | reverse complement strand
AGCGCGGCAGGGCCGCGATAATTCGATCGACCGGCAGCGGCTCCATGATGACGCCGGTAGAGAAGGGCAATACCTGGTCCGGTGCGCAGTCAAGCAATTTTGACACTTCGGCGCACGTCTGTTTCGCGCGTGCAACGCCGTCATCGCCAGTGCCAGCATTGGCGCAGCCGGTATTCACTATCAATGCGCGAATACTGGCATGCTGCAGGTTCGCCTTCGCAACAGCAACGGGGGCAGCGCAGAATCGATTGCGCGTAAAGACGCCAGCGACTCTCGTTCCAGCCCCAAGTGTCATGAGCAATAAATCCTTGCGTTTGGCCTTGCGTACGCCGGCCTCGGTTACGCCAAGTCGGAAACCCTTGATCGCCAGCAGCGCCGCTGGATCGGGGGCCGTGAGATTTACTGCCATTCGAAGGTTTCAGCGTATCGATTCATGAGGCAGCCAGCTTCCATGCGGCTTGTTCCAGAATCAACCGAGCTTGCCGTGGCATTGTTTGTACTTCTTTCCGGAGCCGCAAGGGCACGGGTCATTTCGTCCGACCTTCTGGCCGCGGACAAAGGGCTGCACCTTGACATCGGCGTTGGCTTTCTCCAGCGCTTCGTCGTGGTCCGCGTTTTGGTGATACTGCAAATTTCTGAGTTCCGCCTGTTCTTGCTTTTCGACCACAGCTTCCACCTCTTCCGCGGTCTGAATCTGAACGATCAACAACTGACGGGTGACTTCCGTGCGTACCGTATCCAGCATCAGCGAGAACAGTTCGAATGCCTCGCGCTTGTACTCCTGTTTCGGATTTTTCTGTGCATAGCCGCGCAGATGAATGCCTTGCCGCAAATGATCGAGCGCCGACAAGTGCTCGCGCCAGTGGCTATCAAGAAAATTCAGCATGATGGCGCGCTCGTAATCGCGCACCTTTTGAGGTTCCACGCTGGCAAACTTATTCTCGTAGAACGTAGTGGCGGACTCTACGATGCGGACGCGCAGATGCTCCTCGTCTAAATTTTCTTCCTGCTTCAGCCACTCCTGCAGAGGAAGTCGCAAACTAAATTCTCCCGTAAGAGTCTTTTCCAGAGCCGGCACGTCCCACTGCTCCTCAACGCTGGCCGGTGGAATGTGCTGCGAAATTAACGCATCAACCGCTCCATCGCGCATAGCACGAATCGTGTCCGAGATGTCGGTAGCCTCGAGCAATTCGTTGCGCTGCTGATAAATCACCTTGCGCTGATCGTTTGCAACATCGTCGTATTCCAGGAGCTGCTTGCGGATATCGAAATTGCGGGCTTCCACTTTTCGTTGTGCGTTTTCAATGGCCCGGGTAACCCAAGGATGCTCGATCGCCTCGCCCTCGGGCATCTTGAGGCGATCCATGATGGCTGCCACGCGCTCCGAGGCAAAAATGCGCAGCAGCGGGTCTTCCAGGGAAAGATAGAAACGACTTGAGCCCGGGTCGCCTTGACGCCCGGACCGGCCTCTCAACTGGTTGTCGACGCGCCGAGATTCGTGACGCTCGGTACCGACTATGTGAAGCCCCCCCGCACGAATGACCTGCTCGTGGAGCTCTTGCCAATGGGCGCGCATCTCGGCCACTCTCGTGTCTTTAACCTGATCCGAAAGGCTCGAATCATTGCGGACCTTATTGATCTCGGGCTCCGGATTTCCACCCAATACGATGTCCGTACCCCGACCTGCCATGTTCGTGGCGATGGTGACCATTTTCGGACTGCCCGCCTGGGCGATGATCTCCGCCTCGCGGGCGTGCTGTTTCGCATTGAGAACCTGATGCGGCAGCTTCTCTTTTTCAAGCAAGTTGGCCAGCAACTCCGAGTTTTCGATCGAGGTCGTGCCGACCAAAACCGGCTGGCCGCTCTGATGGCAAACTCTGATGTCGTTGATTACCGCGTTGTATTTCTCATGCGCAGTACGATAGACCTGATCCAGACGGTCTTCGCGGATCATCGGCATATGCGTCGGCATGATGACCGTTTCGAGTCCGTAGATCTGCTGAAATTCGTAGGCTTCTGTATCCGCAGTACCAGTCATTCCCGCGAGTTTGTGGTACATGCGGAAATAATTCTGGTACGTAATCGAAGCGAGCGTTTGGTTTTCCCGCTGAATGCGCACGCCTTCCTTGGCTTCTATGGCCTGGTGCAGTCCATCCGACCAACGGCGTCCCGGGGTCAGACGGCCGGTAAATTCGTCGACGATCACGATCTCATCGTTTTGCGCCACGTAGTGCTGGTCGCGATGGAACAACGAGTTTGCACGCAGTGCTGCATACAAGTGATGCATCAGATTTATGTTGGCCGCATCATAGAGGCTGCCGTTTTCGGGCAGTAACCCCGCGCTAGTCATCAGTTCTTCGGCGCGCTCGTGGCCGGCTTCCGTGAGCAATACCTGGTGAGCCTTTTCGTCCACGGTGAAATCGCCCGGACCATTTTCTTCTTTGACACGGGTCAGTTTCGGCACGACTTCGTTCATCCGGTAATACAATTCGGTACTGTCTTCGGCTTGGCCGGAGATGATCAGCGGCGTCCTCGCCTCGTCGATCAGGATCGAGTCCACCTCATCGACGATCGCATAAGACAATCCACGCTGCACCCGTTCGGATGTCAGAAACACCATGTTGTCGCGCAGATAATCGAATCCGAACTCGCTGTTCGTCCCGTAGGTGATGTCGGCGGCATAGGCCTGCTGCTTCAGTTCGTGCTCCATTTGCGACAGGTTCACGCCAACTGACAGACCGAGAAAGCGATATAATCTGCCCATCCATTCTGCGTCGCGACTGGCGAGGTAGTCATTGACCGTTACGACATGCACACCCTTTCCTGCAAGCGTATTCAGATACGCCGGCAATGTGGCAACGAGGGTCTTTCCTTCACCGGTGCGCATTTCGGCGATTTTGCCGTTATGCAGTGCCAGTCCGCCAAGTAGCTGTTCGTCGAAATGACGCATGTTCAGAACTCGCCGGCTCGCTTCTCGCACTGTTGCGAACGCTTCCACCAGCAGCGCATCCAGCGTCTCGCCGTTGCCCGAGCGCTGCCGGAAAACTTCCGTACGCGCGCGCAAATCCGTGTCGCTCCGCTTTTGCGTTTCTGGCTCGAGCGCATTGATGGCTTGCACCACGTGCGCATATTTCCGCAGCAGACGATCGTTGCGACTGCCGAATATTTTCTTGAGAAGGCTATTTATCATCGCTCAGGATGTCCTTAAAGCAAGAGGGGTGGGGACGCCCGCCCCCACCCCTCTGCTGGAATGCTTGTAGTTTCAGTTCAGCCCGGCACCTGCAGGAAGCGGGCGGGATTCTGTGGAGATCCCCACTGACGCACTTCGAAATGCAGATGCGTCCCGGTCGAACGGCCAGTATTACCGACCTCGGCAATCTTCTGACCGCGCAACACCACATCTCCGACTTTCGTGATTAGCTTCGATGCGTGGGCATAGCGCGTAATGAGGCCATTGCCGTGATCTATCTCTATCATATTACCATACTGAGGATGTGGGTCCGCATAGACCACTACACCTCCGGCGGCGGCAGTGATCGCGGCACCTTCGGCGGCCATGAAATCCATGCCCTCATGAAAAGCATTCCACCCGGTAAACGGGTCGATACGCCAGCCAAAATTGGAAGAGTACCAGCCCGTAGATACCGGCAATTGCGTCGGCAGTAGCTGCTTTTTGGCATGAGACAGCGTCAGCATGGATTCAAGCACGCCAAGCTTGTCGGTGCGGTCGTCGACCTGCATAGCAAGGTGATCCACCTTGTCGACCAGCTCGCTCATTGAGAGCTCTTGGGCAGGAATGGAGGAAACCGCACCTCCCCTCCCCGGAACCTGATCGAACATGAACTCTTGCGGCTTGATGCCTGCGAGTTTTGTGAGGCGCTCGCCAAGCGTGTCCAACCGCAGCAACTTGGCCTGCATTTCGCCGAGCCTGGCGGCCATGGTATTGAGGCTCTCGCGCAGATAAGACTGAGTCTTGCGCGTTTGCTCGGCCTGCACGGCTTCCAGCAGGGACTGAAGGTACGGGCTCTGATTGGTTACCGCGTAGCGCAGCGAGAAATAGTTGAGCATTACGGCAAGCGATACGATCATCAGGCACATCAACAAGCCGAGAAACGCCACCTGCGGCGTGGTGAGCGCAAAGCTGCGCGCCTGTGACAATTTGTTGGAAACCAGAATAATATTCATCAGTTCCCCTTCTAAACCTTCCTATTGACCAACCCCATGTCCGAAAAACGCGTCGGATTGCTAATAGACACACTTCCTGAACTGCAGGCCCTGAATCGGAAAACTCGTCAGCTAATGGCTCTGCAAAGCGTTTTGGCTGAAGTACTGCCCGGCAATCTGGCCACTTCGGTGAGTGTGGCTTTAGTGAAGGCCGGTGAATTGACTCTGTCCGCTGACAACGGCGCGGTCGCCGCCAAATTAAGGCAAATTGCGCCGCGAATCCTGATCAAATTGCGCCAGCGGGGTCACGAGATTACCGGAATACGCCTACAAGTGCAAGTAAGTATGCGCGATAACCCATTGCCGCAAAAACAGATTTCCCTAAGCCCAAGGGCTCGTGATGCGATCAATTTGCTCTCGGAACGGCTCGACACCTCGCCCCTGAAGGCCGCGCTAAAACGTCTTGGCCGTCGCGGCGCATGAAGTTCAGATCGCGATGGCCAGACGCTCCAAGACTAATAAATCTATAACTATGAATATGATAACAAGGAGAAATTTCAGAATCTACCAGCTGAAGCGCAACCACCGTCTATCCTTCGTCACCAAGTAGACGGCGATCGATGCGCCAACTCTAATTACAAGCACCGCGCAAAGGATACGCAGGATTAACATTGCTCTTGCGCAACCAGCTTAGCCGCAGTACCAACTCGAACTGGAAACCTCAAACGGTTTGCATCTGCAACCTGAGGAAAGCAGGCGCCTCCTCCGGCTTGAGGAAGGTGACAAATTCCCAGGATGGCGCATCTTCCATTAGTTGACGCAGCAGACTGTTATTGAGAGCGTGGCCCGACTTGTACGCAGAATAGGCCCCTATGACCGGATGCCCGAGCAAATAAAGATCGCCGATCGCATCTAACGCCTTGTGTTTTACGAATTCGTCCTCGTAACGCAATCCGTCTGCGTTCAGCACCCGGTAATCGTCCATCACAATCGCGTTATCGAGGCTGCCGCCAAGAGCAAGTCCCTGGGCACGCATGTTCTCAACATCCTGCATGAAACCGAAAGTTCTCGCCCGGCTCACCTCCTTTATATAGGAAGTGTGCTCGAAGTCGACAACTACCCGCTTATTGGAATGGGCAAATACCGGATGTCTGAAGTCGATGCTGAAGTCCACGCGAAATCCGTTGTAGGGCTCGAATTTGACCCACTTGTCGCCCTGCTTTACTTCAACCGTTTTCTTTATGCGGATGAACTTCTTGGCAGCGGGTTGTTCCTCGATACCTGCCGACTGCAGCAGGAACACGAAAGGAGACGCTGAGCCGTCCATGATCGGAACCTCACCCGAGGTCAGGTCAACGTAGACATTGTCGATGCCAAGGCCCGCTAGCGCCGACATCAGATGTTCCACTGTTTGCACGCGGGCGCCATCGCGTTCGAGGCACGACGACAGTCGCGTGTCTCCCACCGCATAAGGATCAGCTTTGATGTCTACAACAGGAGTCAAATCCACACGCCGGAAAATAATGCCGCTGTTCGGCGCTGCCGGCCG
>JAYUGL010000124.1:0-15096 GCA_043738385.1 Sterolibacteriaceae bacterium | reverse complement strand
TTGCCGGTGAAGGTGCGGTCCTGCGGGCGGCTCGGCTGGAAGCCGGGCGTTTCGTCGCAGCACCAGATGATGGTATCGGCCGCGGCTTCGATGTCGGCGACCTTGTAGCGGTCCTCTATTTTTTTGTAGCCGGCGAAGTAGAGCACCTTAGAATTGGCGGCACGCAGCGCCTGGCCGATCGAGAACAGCACCGCATTGCCGAGCCCGCCGCCGACCAGCAGCACGGTTTCACCGGCGGGGATTTCCGTGGGTGAGCCGGTGGGGCCCATCAGCACCACGGGCTCACCCGGCTTCAGCGCCGCGCACAGGGCCGATGAGCCGCCCATTTCCAGCACGATGGTGGACACCAGTCCCTGTTCCTTATCGACCCATGCACCGGTCACGGCGAGGCCTTCCATCTGCATCTTGGTGCCGGCGATCACTGGCACTAGCGATTCGAAATTCTGCAAACGGTAGAACTGGCCCGGCTCGAATTTTCGCGCCGCCATCGGCGCATGCACGATGACTTCGACAATGGTCGGCGTTAGCCGCACCACGCTGTGCACGGTGGCGCGCAGGTCGCGATTCAACCGGTCGAAAAAAACGCTGGTCGGTTCTGCGTTGTGTGGCGCCTGTTGGGCAAGCACCTTGGAGATTTTCG
Organism: Sterolibacteriaceae bacterium; assembly: GCA_043738385.1. Taxonomy (GTDB): domain Bacteria; phylum Pseudomonadota; class Gammaproteobacteria; order Burkholderiales; family Rhodocyclaceae; genus JANYCD01. Next base: position 14,456 of record JAYUGL010000124.1, on the reverse strand, counting down.
GGTAACCCTGCTTGGCCGAACCCAGCGCCTTGACCACGTTGCCAAGGAAGGAGGGGTGCAAGTCGCCGAAGTAGCTGAGGAAGCGGCCATCAGGCAGGCGCGAGAGCAGCACGTCGGCGCGTTCCGGCTTGGAGATCGAGGGTTGCGGTTTTACCGGATTGCCCTCTTCGTCGCAGGCGCGGAAGAATTTCCCGTCGAGTTCGAAGTGCGGCGCGTCCTCGCGTGCCAGTACTGTATTCGGCTGCGTGCCGGCAGCGAAGAAGATTGATTCGGCGGCCAGGCGATGTTCGCCCGCGTCCTGCCATTTGCCGTCTTCGCCCTTGATCTGCTTCTTGAAGTGCATGCCACTGGCCGCGCCGTAGGCGTCAATCTCCACTTCGAGTGGCGTGAGGCCTTCGGCAAAGATGACGCCTTCTTCCAGCGCCTTTTCCACTTCTTCGTGATTGAGTGTGTAAGACGGGCTTTCCTGCAGGCTGCGGCGATACGCTACCGTGGCGCCGCCCCAATGCTGCAGCAACTCGATGATGCGCGGATCGCGGTCTTCCTGTTCGGCAACTTTACGTTCGGCGCGAATGGCGCGGGCGTGGGAAAGAAATTCCTCCGCCACTTCGCGATCTTCGGCATCCCAGGCGGCGCGGATCGCGGTCTCGCTGACGCTTGCAGCCAGTGCTTCATAACGCGCGAGAAATTTTTCCACCTGCACCACGTAGTAAGCCAGTGACTCGGTGGCCGTATCGACTGCGGTGAGACCGCCGCCGATGACGACGACTGGCAGGCGCAGCATCACGTTGGCCAGCGAGTCGGACTTGGCCGCACCGGTGAGCTGCAAGGCCATCAGGAAGTCGGATGCGGTGCGCACGCCGCGGACGAGTCCGTTGGGAATATCGAGCACCGTCGGCTTGCCGGCGCCGAGGCACAAGGCGACGTGATCGAAGCCCATCGCCATGGCGTCATCGACACTGATGGTGCCGCCAAAACGTACGCCGCCATAGAGCGAAAACTCTTCGCGCCGCTCCAGCAGCAGGCGCACCACCTTGAGGAAATTCTTGTTCCAGCGCACCGTGATGCCGTATTCGGCGACACCGCCGAAGCCAGCCAACACGCGCTGATCGAGCGGTTCGAAAATCGATTCGATATCGTGAATGGGCTCGAAGGGAATGCGACTGCCATCGGTACGCACGCCGGAAACTTTCTCGGGCAGCGGTTCGATCTTGAGTCCGTCAATGCCGGCGACCACGTGGCCGTCGTTCATCAAATGGTGGGCGAGGGTGTAACCGGCCGGGCCCATGCCCGCCACCAGCACCTTGCGGCCGGTCGGCGCCAGCGGCAGCGGTCGACGAAAGTGCAGCGGATTCCAGCGTGTGAGCAGGCTGTAGATTTCGAAGCCCCAGGGCAGCGACAGCACGTCCTTGAGCGTGCGCGTTTCGGCCTGCGGAATATTCACCGCGTCGCGGTTCTGGTAGATGCACGCCTTCATGCAGTCGTTGCAGATGCGGTGGCCGGTGGCCGCGACGGTAGGGTTGTCGATGATGATGGTGGCCAGTGCACCGAGCGGATGGCCGGTGCTCTTCAACACATGGAACTCGGAAATCTTTTGTTCCAGCGGGCAGCCGGCCTGCGTGACGCCGAACTGGTTTTTCTTGAAGGTGATCTTTTGCGGCGCTTCGGGCTTTGGCTTTTCCACCATGCCCTTGCTGCACGAGTCACGGCCCTGGGGATGACACCAGACGCAGTAGTTGGTTTCGTCAAGCGCCTGCGCCAGGTTCATGCCTTCGTCGGTCAGGGCGAAACCTTCACGACGACGTTCGTGGCCGCGGCCGATGCGATAGGAGGTCACGCCCGCATTGTCGAAGCGCTCGACATGGGTATGGGAGAGCAGGTTGCTGGCATCGGTCTTGTTTGGTGTCTTGAACAAAATGCCGCCGCGCGTCGCCCTGCGGCCTTCCGGCGTATGCATGGCCCAGCCGGCATAGGCGGTCGCCACGTCGAGTTCGGCGGCGTGGGCCGCTTCGTCCTTCTGCCATTCGGCGATTTTGTGCACGAAGGTCAGTTCGTCGAATTGTCCGCCGCAGAGTTCGGTCAGCTGCGCCTTCAGCGCGGGGCCGTCAAGGTTGATTGCATCGGCCGCCTTGATCTTGGCCATGGCATGGCGCTGCACGAATTGCCGCTTGACCGTATATAGCGACGCGAGATTTTCATGCTCGCGCACCAGCTTGAGGACATCGTCGGCGATGCCGAACAGGCTGGAGATGAAACGTTCAAGATGCGGGGCAAGATCGATGATCAACACCGACTCGGCCTTGACGTCGAGGCCATCAGGATTGGCTCGGGCAGTGGCGAGGCGCTCAGCCAGTGCGGCATCAGCGGTACGGACATGATCGAGGAAAAATCCGTCGACCTTGATGAGCCCGTTGCGCCGATACAGATCGACGAAGTCGAGACCGAATGCGAGTTTCAACATGGTGTGCCTTTGAGAAGGGATTCCACTGCGGGATCCGTATGGTCACGGCATACGTCTGTGCCGTGATTTCCGTGCTTCAGACAGTCTTGCGTCGGCCGGTGGCGGTCGATCAACAGGGCCGAGGACCACCAGTCCTTTGCTGCCCCGACTTATTTTTCCAGAAACTGCCGCTTGCCCTTTACGTCCTTCCACTGCTCGGCTTCGGGTAGCGGCGCGGGTTGTTCGAAGATCACCGGCCATATTTTTGCCAGTTCGGCATTGACGGCAAGGAAATCCTGATGCTCCTTGGGCAGATCATCCTCGGCGTAGATCGCGTTGGTCGGGCACTCGGGGATGCACAGGGTGCAGTCGATGCACTCGTCCGGATCAATGACCAGCATGTTCGGGCCGACATGGAAACAATTGACGGGGCAGACGGCGACACAGTCGCCATATTTGCAACGGATGCAATCTTCAGTAACAACGTGTGTCATGGCGAGCTCACAGGACGGTTGAGGGATTTTGCAAGGCCCCGAATCCTACTACATTGGGGTGCCTCTTGCCATGCCTCGATGCGCCGGATGACATCGGCTCCTTGGCATCTAAAGCGTGCTCGCGGGGCTCATTGCACCGTTTTGATCGTGCCGTTAATGGCAAGATGCGCCAATTGCCGCATGACGGCACTTTCCTCTGGCTTTCTCGATAAATGCATTTGGCAACCGAATATCTGACGGGCATTGACGAAATCGATGCTGGGGCCATGGACGCTTTATTGCCGCCGCAAGACCCCTTTGCAAACAAGGCATTTCTCTCGGCGCTGGAACGTCACGGCGCAGTCGATCCTTCGCTCGGCTGGAGCCCCACGCATATTGCCCTGCGCGATGAACAGCGGCAGCTGGTCGGGCTGCTGCCGCTCTACTTCAAAGGTAATTCGTTCGGCGAATTCATCTACGACTGGTCGTGGGCCGCCGCTTTTCGCCAGGCCGGGATTGCCTACTACCCCAAATTGTTCAGCGGCATTCCCTATACGCCCGCTACCGGCGCGCGCCTTTGGGTGCCGGCGGGCACCCACCAGCAAACCATCCGCCGCGCGCTGATTGAAGCTGCCATCAAGCTGGCCAACGAACGCGGCCTGCCTTCGTGGCACGTCGCCTTTCCCGACGCCGAAGAAACCCCCCTGTTCGAAACGGCGGGGTTGCTGACGCGCAAGGACATCCAGTTTCACTGGTTCAATCGCGGCTATCGTCACTTCCCTGATTTCATGCAGACACTTGCCTCGGACAAGCGGCGCAAGCTCAAGGCCGAACAGCGCAAGGTGGCGGAGGCCGGCATCGAAATCGAACAGTGCCACGGTGATGCAATCGAGCCCGAACTGTGGCAGCAACTGCATGCGCTCTACGCCGCCACGTTCGACAAATTCGGCAACCATCCTGCCATTTCCGCCGCATGCTTTGCCGAGATCGCCCAGGCATTGGGCAAGGGCATGGTGCTGTTCATCGCGCGGCTGGGCGGCATGCCGGTGGCGGTCTCGATCTGCTTTCGCAGCGCTAATGTGCTCTATGGCCGCTACTGGGGTGCATCCGGCCGCTTCGACGGCCTCCACTTCGAACTCTGTTATTACCAGGGCATTGATTACTGCATTCGCGAAGGCCTCGCGCGCTTCGAACCCGGCGCCGGCGGCGAACACAAAATCGCGCGCGGCTTCGAGCCGACGCCGGTCACCACGATGCACTGGATTGCCGACCCGCGCATGCGCGAGGTGCTGAGAACCCATCTGGCGAGGGTTGATCAATCGGTGGAGCATTATCGGGCGGAAGCGGCGGAGCATCTGCCATTTCGGAATGACGACGCGTTTCCGTGATGCCTGTGTTTGCCTGTCATGCATGCGATGCCGGGTTGAAGCCCGGCGCGCGTAGAATTTGCAGTCAAAGCGATGGCATGATTAGGGCGGTTTGAATGTTCTGCGCAGACAACTTATATCGGATTTGGCGATGACTTACGAAACATTGCATGTCGAAAAAGAAGGAATGGTGGACTGGCTGACACTGAGCCGGCCCGAAGTGCTCAACGCGCTCAACGATGTCATGATGAACGAGCTGGATGATTATTTCGGCCGCCTGACAACCAACTCCTCGGTGCGGATTGTCGCGATGCGCGGCGCGGGCCGTGCGTTCTGCGCGGGTTGGGATGTCAAGAACCAGGAGTCCGGCGCGCAAAGCGGAAAATCACGGGGTCCGGAGAATGCGTTCAAGGCGGCCCGGCACGCCAGCGAAATCGTCCGCAAGATGCGCCGCTGTCCGCAGCCCATTGTCGCCATGATTAATGGAGCGGCCTGCGGCGGCGGATTTGCCCTTGCCGCCGCGGCTGATATTCGCATCGCTGTTCCCTTGGCGCGCATGAACGCGGCGTTCATCCGCATCGGGCTGTCGGGTTGCGACATGGGGCTGAGCTACCATCTGCCTCGTATCATCGGTACGGCAGTTGCCGCAGAACTGATGCTGACCGGGCGCTTTATCAACGCGCAGAGGGCGCTTGCGGTTGGCTTTGTATCGGAGATTGTGGGTGACGAAGATTTGATTGGCACCGCGCGTTCCTACATCGACGAAATGCTCGCCACTTCGCCGCTCGGGCTTCGGCTCACCAAGGAATGCATGAACATGAACCTTGCCGCCGGTTCGCTTGAATCGGCAATCGCGATGGAAGATCGCAATCAGGCGCTGTGCTTGCAGTCGCCGGAGTTCAACGAACGATTGCAGGCGCTGGGGGAACGTAAATCTTAGCAACCCTAAAACCTGTGAGACGCTGCGGCACACGGCGTGCCGCAGCGTCGACACGTCAGGAAAATCATGACTGAACATCGAACGACGGTGTCACTGGTGCTGGGGGGCGGTGGCGCTCGGGGTCTGGCGCACATCGGCGTGATTCAGTGGCTGACCGAAAACGGTTACATCATTCGCTCGATCGCGGGTTCCTCGATGGGCGCGCTCGTCGGCGGGATTTATGCGGCCGGCAAGCTGGACATTTATTCGGAGTGGGTGTTGGCGCTTGAGCGCAGGGGAGTGATGTGGCTGCTCGACCCGTCCTTCCGCCGCACCGGATTGTTCAAGGGCGAACGCATCATGGTGGTACTGCGCAAGTTGATCGGCGATTGCGCCATCGAGGATCTGCCTATCGCGTTCACTGCGGTGGCGACCGATCTCGGCTCGCGCAAGGAGGTTTGGCTGCGTGAAGGAAAACTGTTCGACGCGATCCGCGCATCGATCGCGACGCCGCTGCTATTCACACCTTTCGAATACCGCGGCCGCAAGCTGCTTGACGGCGCTTTGGTGAATCCGATCCCGATTGCGCCCACGCTTAACGATACTACCGATCTTACCGTTGCCGTCAATCTGAGCGGCCGCGCCGTGTGGCAGCCGTCGCCGCTCTCCGGCGATTCTTCGCCCGATGGCAACGGGCATCCGGTGTCCATCAAGCACCTGCCGCGAGCGCCCGATGCCCCGACGGGTGGCATGATCGATATCGCACTCGCGGCCATGGACACGATGCAGAACACCATTGCGCGTCTCAAGCTCGCGGCCTATTCGCCAGACGTGACGGTGGAGATACCGCGCAATGCCTGCGGATTTCATGAGTTCTGGCGCGGCGAGGAGATGGTCAGGCTTGGCCGCGAACGTGCCGCGCGCGCATTCACTTCAACTTGAAATTTACCGGCCAACTCAGTTCCCGCACCCGCTGTCACCGAGCGGCCCCGGGGCCGCTCGGCGGTCGACCGTCGAACTGCGCAAAGCCTTCCAGGAAGCCGCCACCAATTTCAGGAAGTCGAGCGCTGATCTGAAGTGAGCGGACGCCGGTTGATTTCGACGGAAATGTGAACCAGCTCTTCGCGTGAAGCGAGCAGGTTTTTGATATCTCCTGGGGTGAGATCCGGGTCGTCGGTCACCAGGCTGATGATGACGGCGTGGCCCTGTTTGCCGACCCGCCAGACGTGCAGATCGACAATGCGAGTCGCCCAGGTTGCCGAAGTGGACTGAATCGTGTCACGGATCGATTCGACGATGGGATGATCCATCTCGGCATCAAGCAGGACGCGGCCGGTTTGGCGAATCAGGCCGATAGCCCAGATTGCAACCAGTAGGGCGCCCACCAGGCCCATCAACGGATCGAGCCAGTTCCACCCCATGAACATGCCGCCGAGCAGGGCGACGATGGCCAGGACGGATGTGGCGGCATCGGCCACGACATGCAGGTAGGCCGACTTGAGGTTGAGGTCGTGGTGATGATCATGTTCATGGGCATGATCGTGGTCGTGATGTGCGCTGCCGAGTATCAGCGCACAGCCGAGGTTGACGGCGAGGCCAAGGGTGGCGACGACGATAGCCTCAATGAAGTGTATCGATTGCGGGGTGACCAGGCGCTCGACCGAGCCAAAAACCATGGAGCCGGCGACGAAGATGAGGAACATGGCGCTGGCGAACCCGGTCAGCACTTCGATTTTCCAGGTACCGAAGGCGAAGCGGGTGTCCTGTGCGTAACGGCGCGCCGCAGCGTAGGCCAGGGCGCTGAGCCCAAGCGCAATGGCGTGCGAACTCATGTGCCAGCCGTCGGCCAGCAAGGCCATGGAGTTGAAGCGCCAGCCGGCGACGATTTCCACCACCATGGTGATCGCGGTGATGATCATGACGATGCGCGTGCTGCGTTCGGCAATGACGTTGCCCGCATCGAAACGATGCTGGTGCGAGCAAGAGGTCGTGACGTCGGACTTTCCGGGCGGCGTATTCATGGCGGGGTTTTACCACAGCCAAAACAAAAAGCCCTTGCCGACGAGGCAAGGGCTTTTCCCAGGCCGGGGTGAGCCGGCCCGGCGGGTGCTTCAGCCGAAAATCGTGGTGCGGAAGATTCCGCCGCTGGCCGACATCATGAATAGCATCGGCAACGAAAGCATGGTGTTGGTGCGTGAAGCGAGGAAGGCTACGCGACGCGCCTTGGCTTTTTGTTCATCGGTCGCGCTGACGATGCCGAGGATCTTCTTCTGGTTGGGCCAGATCAATCCCCAGACATTGAACAGCATGATGGTGCCGAGCCAGGCGCCGACCCCGATCGGGTAATAGACCGGAACTTTGAACAGGAAGGCGTCAAGGAAGTGAGCGCCAAGCAGGTTTGCGCCGGCAAGCCAGGTGACGAGCGCGGCCCAGCGAAAGAACAGCAGGGCGCGTGGCGCGACATGCTTGGTGATGCCCGCGCCGGTGGGTGGGGTGTCCTTGCCGGCCGCGGCGAGCGCGGCGACTTGCACGAAGTTGAAATAGTAGAGCAGGCCGATCCACATGACGCCAGAAGCAATGTGCAGCCAGCGACCCAATCCGAGAGTAATGAATTCCATGGTGTGTTCTCCTTAGTGGGGCAGTGCGGCTTTGACGATAAGGTACAGGATCAGCGTGAGCACGAGGCCGCTGATGACGGTGCCCCATAGGCTGTCAAGTGGATTTTTCATTTGTGGTTCTCCATTGTTGGGGTGGTTCAGAACGTGCAACGCGGACGATTCTAGCCCAGTTCAATCCATCCAACAACGCTCCTACTCGGTGGTTTCGATGCGGCCGCCGGCACTACCGTGTGCGAAGCGCAGGGCGACGGCGTCACCTGGGCGCAACTGCTCGCTGTTGGTGATGACCCTGCTTTCGCCATCGCGGACGATGCTGTAGCCGCGCGCAAGTGTCGCCTCAGGATTGAGTGCGATCAGTGAAGCGTGCAAACGGTTGACGGCATGCACGCGTTGCACCATGGCATTTCCGAACGCGTTATGCAGCCCCTGCACCGTGAGGGTCAAGCGTGCACGCCCTGGCGCTGGGTCTGGCCGTGCGCGGGCAGTTCGCAATCGCAGATCTGCCAAGCGTTGCTCACCCAACCGCAAGGTCCGGTTTGCGGCGGCGGCGAGGCGGGTGGTCAGATAATCAAGATGTTGCCGGTGGCGGGCGATTCGCTCGCCGGGATGGAGCAAGCGGCGACTGAGCATGTCGACCTGCTGCATGCGGGTTTCCAGCGCGATGCGCATGGCATCGCGCAGATCAACTGACATTGCGGCGAGTTCTTCGGCCGCAGCGAACCATCCTGTCGAGGCCATTTCGGCGGCGGCGGTCGGCGTTGCGGCGCGCTGGTCGGCGACAAAATCGGCGATGGTGATGTCGGTTTCGTGACCGACGCCGCTGATCACCGGGAGGGTGCTGGAGGCGATGGCGCGCGCCACGATTTCTTCATTGAAGGCCCACAGATCTTCGATGCTGCCGCCGCCTCGCGCCACGATCAGCACTTCACATTCGGCCTGCGCGCCGGCCATCGCAATGGCGCTGGCAATTTGCGCGGCGGCGCCGTCACCCTGCACCGGCGTCGGGTAAAGGATGATCGTCACATGCGCGGCGCGCCGCCGCAGTGCAACGATGATATCGCGCAGCGCGGCCGCCTGTGGCGACGTGACGATGCCGATGGCGCGCGGGAAGCGCGGTATTTCGCGTTTGCGGGTGGCGTCGAACAGGCCTTCGTGCTCCAGCTTCTCGCGCAACCGGGCGAAGGCTTCGAAGCGTTGGCCAAGGCCTGCGCGGCGCAACATTTCCACGTTGAGTTGAAAGTCGCCGCGCGCTTCGTACAGGGTGACCAGCGACTGGGCTTCGACCTGCTGTCCGTTCTCGAGTCGCCACGGCAGGATCTGGGCGCGCGAACGGAACATGACGCAACGCACCTGGGCGCCCTCATCCTTGAGCGTGAAATAGAAGTGGCCGGAGGTCGCGCGCGTGAGGTTGGAAATTTCGCCGAGCACCCAAGTCAACGGAATGCCGCGCTCCAGCGTGGTGCGTGCGAGGCGGTTCAACTCGGTGACGGAGATGGGTATTGAGGACAAGCGTTTTGTTGCGCCGCGCTATCAATCAGGGAGTGATTGTAGCGGATGCACCGCGCCGCCTTGCTGCTGCTTGCGCCAGCGTGAAACCACTGCCGCCTTTGATGACGAGTGATAAACAATTGAAAACAAACGAAGTCACATCACTGCAATATTTTTGTACGATGTAGCCGAAACCCAGTGCTGGCAAGGGTTTCGCGCGTCCCGGCGACTCTCATCAACACCTTTATCCACAGATTTTGTGGATAAATCCACTTTTGTTCATCGCATGGAAGAGGAGATCCGCCCACAATAAAACGGCGACCCGAAGGTCGCCGTTTTATTCGCCAGCGGAGGCTATCAAGCTGCCAGTGGCACAATCAGCAACGCCACAATATGCCAGCGACTGAAAAGCCTTTGAACAGCAAGGCACCGAGCAACACGATCGCCACTGCTACATCAAAGTGACTTCAACGCGCCGGGCTTCGGCAGCACTACCGCTGCCAGTCATTGCTTCCGGTTTCTTGATCTCGATCTTGTCTTCCGCCACACCCGCAGCCTTGAGCGCCGCAGCGACCGCCATGGCGCGGCGCTTGGCCAGCTCAATGTTCTTCGCTGGGTCACCGGTCGAATCGTGATAGCCGCTGACCACGGCTTTCTTGCCATCGGCCACGCCTTTCACCACACCTGCCAGCGCAGCGGCAGCACCATCGGCCAGATCCGCCTTGCCCGAAGCGAAGAAGAACTTGACCACGCCGCCTTCGACCTTGATCGATGCGCCATCCGTAGTGCTGGTCGTCGTGCTGTCCATAGCAGCCACGGGCGAACTTGCTGCTGATCCCACAGCCATTGGCAACAGCGGCACAATCAGCAACGCCACAATGTTGATGATCTTGATCAGCGGATTCACCGCCGGGCCGGCCGTGTCTTTGTAGGGATCGCCCACGGTATCGCCGGTGACGGCTGCCTTGTGCGCTTCCGAGCCTTTGCCACCGTGATGTCCATCCTCAATGTATTTCTTGGCGTTGTCCCACGCGCCACCGCCGGTGGTCATCGAGATCGCCACGAAAAGGCCGGTAACGATGGTGCCCATTAGCAGACCGCCCAGCGCACGCACACCAGCACCCGGGCCCATTAGCGCATTCATGCCGAAGGCAACAACGATAGGCACCAGCACGGGCAGCAGCGACGGGATCATCATTTCCTTGATCGCGGCCTTGGTCAACATGTCGACGCAGGTGCCGTACTCAGGCTTGCCCGTGCCGTCCATGATGCCTTTGATTTCCTTGAACTGACGGCGCACTTCGACTACCACGGCACCGGCGGAACGGCCGACTGCTTCCATCGCCATCGCACCGAACAGATAAGGAATCAGGCCGCCGATAAACAGGCCGATGATCACGGCGGGATCAGAAAGATCGAACAGTACGCGGTGGCCCAGGCCTTCGAGACCGTGCGTGAAATCGGCGAACAGCACCAGCGCGGCAAGACCGGCAGAGCCAATCGCGTAACCCTTGGTCACGGCCTTGGTGGTGTTGCCCACGGCGTCGAGCGGATCAGTCACCGCGCGCACGCTGTCTGGCAGATCGGCCATTTCGGCAATACCGCCGGCGTTGTCGGTGATTGGGCCATAGGCGTCTAGCGCAACGATGATGCCGGACATTGAGAGCATCGAAGTCGCGGCAATCGCGATACCGTAAAGCCCGGCCAGGGTGTAAGACGCATAGATCGCGGCACACACCGACAGCACCGGCCAGGCGGTCGCCTTCATCGATACGCCGAGACCGGCGATGATGTTGGTGCCATGACCGGTGGTAGATGCCGCAGCAATATGGCGCACCGGCTTGAAATCGGTGCCGGTGTAATACTCGGTGATGTACACCATGAGGCCGGTGAGGACGAGGCCGACGATGGCCGAGTAGTAGAGCGACATTGCCGTGATCGTGTGCCCATCGGCGGTAGTGAGGCCCGCGCCGATCATGCGTTGGGTGATCGGATAGAAAGCGATCAGCGCCAGCACACCCGCGACCGCGAGGCCCTTGTAAAGCGCGTTCATGATCTTGCCGCCGGGGGAAGTCTTGACGAACAGCACACCGATGATCGAGGCGATGATCGAAAAACCGCCAAGTGCCAGCGGATATTCCACCGCAACGACGCCTTGCCCCTTGAACAGCAAGGCGCCGAGTAACATGGTCGCGACCGTGGTTACCGCATAGGTCTCAAACAAGTCAGCCGCCATACCGGCGCAATCGCCGACGTTGTCGCCAACGTTGTCGGCAATGACTGCGGGGTTGCGCGGGTCATCTTCCGGGATACCGGCTTCGACTTTACCAACCAGATCGGCACCGACGTCAGCGCCCTTGGTGAAAATGCCACCACCGAGACGCGCGAAGATTGAAATCAGCGAAGAGCCAAAACCGAGGCCGATCAGCGGATGCAGCAACTGATCGAGCGGCAGATCCGGCGCTGCGGTGGATTTGAGGTAGGCGTAGTAACCGGCAACGCCGATCAGGCCGAGGCCAACGACCAGCATGCCGGTAATCGCGCCGCCCTTGAATGCCACGTCGAGCGCCTTGGCAAGGCCACTGCGCGCGGCCTCCGCCGTGCGCACATTGGCGCGCACCGAGACATTCATGCCGATGTAGCCCGCGGCGCCCGAGAGCACTGCGCCAATCACGAAGCCCACCGCGGTTGGCAACCCGATCAGCACACCAATCACAATCGTGAGCACGACGCCGACGATGCCGATGGTGGTGTATTGACGATTAAGGTAGGCCTGCGCGCCCTCCTGAATCGCCGCAGCGATTTGCTGCATGCGCTCGTTGCCCGCGGGCTGCGCGATAATCCAGCGGCTTTGTACAAAGCCGTAGGCAATAGCGGCCACGGCGCAAATCAAGGCAAACATCAGTGCTGACGACATGCTCTCCCTCCCAGTCTATAAAAATAGGCAGCCGCTCTCGCGGCGGCTGCCCGACAACCACTCAACCGCCGTAACGACGGTCGCATGTATTCGTTCACCGATCAGATAGTGAAGACCGGCAGCTTCTTTCCGACCGACATGTTCTTCAGCCGCACATAGTGTGGCAGGCCATTCCGGTAGGGTGGAAAGTCTTCGCCCGCAATCAATGGCGCGAGATAGCGCCGACACTCTTCGGTAATACCAAAGCCGTCTGCGCTGATAAACGCGCGCGGCATTTTTTTTTCTACGTTGGCGATGTCCTTCAACGCGGCGACGCCGATTTCCCAGTGATAGGGCGCATCGAAAATTCGCACGATGGTTGGCATTACCGCGTTGCGACCCGCTACCGCCAATTCCACTGCCGCCTTGCCCACCGCATAGGCCTGTTCCACATCAGTTTTAGATGCAATATGACGGGCGCTGCGTTGCAGGTAGTCGGCGAGGGCCCAATGATACTTCATCCCGGTGCGATCCTTGACAAGTTGTGCGATGACCTGGCCGACGCCGCCGAGCTGTGCGTGGCCGAACGCATCCTTGCCGCCGGCCTCGGCCATCAGCTTGCCGTCCTTGTTGAGCAAGCCTTCCGAAACGCCAATGCAGCAATAGCCGTGGCGTTCAATGGTCTTCCCGACACGGGCCAGAAATTTTTCCTCATTGAAAGGGATTTCGGGAAACAGCAGGATATGCGGTGCTTCCCCTTCCGATTCGGCGGCCAGGCCGCAAGCGGCCGTGATCCAGCCGGCATGGCGGCCCATGACTTCGAGGACAAATATTTTGGTGGAGGTTTTGGCCATTGAGGCGACGTCGTAACCCGCTTCCCGTATCGAGGTCGCCACATACTTGGCCACCGAGCCAAATCCGGGACAGGTATCGGTGATCGGCAAATCGTTGTCCACTGTTTTGGGAATGCCGACACACACCACCGGATAGCCTAGTTGCTGGCCGATTTGTGACACTTTCCAGGCGGTGTCCATGGAATCGTTGCCGCCGTTGTAGAGAAAATAGCCGATGTCGTGTGCGCGAAAGACGTCGATCAGTCGTTCGTATTGTGCGCGATGCTGATCCAGCCCTTTCAGCTTGTAGCGACAGGAACCAAAGGCGCCGCCCGGGGTATGGCGCAGTGCGCGGATGTCCGCTGGACTTTCCAGCGAAGTATCGATCAGGTCTTCTTCGAGTGCGCCGATGATGCCGTTGCGTCCAGCCAGCACCTTGCCGATTTTGTCCGGATAGCTTTGCGCTGTCTCGAGCACGCCGCAGGCGCTGGCGTTGATAACGGCGGTGACACCACCGGACTGGGCATAAAAAGCGTTTCGGGCCATAAGACTATTTCAGGGCGTCGAGGACGCGTTGTGTGATGGCATCGACACGGCCGACGCCTGCTATTTTGCGATACTTCGGGGCCTTGGCATCTCCAGCCGCAGCCCACCTGGAGTAGTAATCCACCAGCGGCTCGGTCTGCGAATGATAGACATCGAGGCGCTTCTTGACCGTCTCTTCCCTGTCATCCTCGCGCTGGATTAAATCTTCGCCGGTCAGGTCATCCTTGCCGGCGAACTTGGGTGGGTTGAATATCAAGTGATAGGTGCGACTCGAAGCCGGATGAATCCGCCGCCCGCTCATGCGGGTGATAATTTCGGCATCCGGCACATCGATTTCAAGCACGAAATCAATGGCGACTTTTGCGTCTCTCATGGCTTCTGCCTGTGGAATGGTGCGCGGAAAACCATCGAACATGTAGCCGGCGTGGCAATCGGACTGGGTCAGACGATCTTTGACCAGACCAACGATGATGTCGTCGGAAACCAGTTCCCCTGCATCCATGATTTTTTTTGCAGCGATGCCCAGTGGCGTGCCGGCTTTGACCGCGGCACGCAGCATGTCGCCGGTGGAGATCTGGGGAATGGCGAACTTCTCCTTGATGAAGTTGGCTTGCGTCCCCTTGCCTGCCCCGGGCGGGCCTAGAAGGATGAGTCTCATGTTTTCCCCAACGTCGAATCGATTTTTATATTTGGCCCGAACCTTACCTTCAATCACCCTGTCGGTCAAACGCGTGGCGCACCTGCTCAAGGTCTTCCGCGGTATCCACACCAGCGGCTGGAGCATGGGCGCAGGCAACCACGTGGATGGCATAGCCATGCCAAAGCGCACGTAGTTGTTCGAGCGATTCCCACTGTTCGATCGGGGCCGGTGCGAGT
>JAYUGL010000123.1:0-5721 GCA_043738385.1 Sterolibacteriaceae bacterium | reverse complement strand
TTCATTGGCGCGACCACGGCGCTGTTCACCGGCCTGATCGGCATTGTCCAGAATGACATCAAGCGGGTGGTCGCCTATTCGACTCTCTCGCAGCTTGGCTACATGACGGTGGCGCTGGGCGTGTCGGCCTATTCGGCAGCGGTCTACCACCTGATGACCCACGCCTTCTTCAAGGCGCTGCTGTTCCTCGGCGCCGGCTCGGTGATCATCGGCTGCCACCATAATCAGGACATCCGCTACATGGGCGGCCTGTGGAAGCACATGCGCATTACCTGGATCACCTCGCTGATTGGTTCGCTGGCGTTGATCGGTCTGCCGTTCTTCTCCGGCTTCTATTCCAAAGATTCGATCATCGAAGCGGTGGCGCTGTCGCATTTGCCCGGCTCCGGTTTTGCGTATTTCGCCGTGGTGGCGGGCGTGTTCGTCACTGCCTTCTACTCGTTCCGCATGTATTTCCTGGTGTTCCACGGCAAGGAACGCTTTGGCAAGGATCACCACGATCATGTGGGTGACCAGGATGACGAGGAGGTTTCCGTCGACCACCATCACGGCCTTGGCCATGGCGAGAAACCGCACGAATCGCCCTGGGTGGTGACGCTGCCGCTGGTGCTGCTGGCAATTCCGTCAGTGCTGATTGGCTACATGACCATCGAACCGATGCTGCATGGCGGCTGGTTCGGCGCTTCGGTCGTTATCGATGCCGCGAAACACGGCGGCCTTGAAGAGATGACCAAAGAGTTTGACGGACCCTTCGCGATGGCGATCCATGGTCTGACCGCGCTGCCGTTCTTCCTCGCCATGTCCGGCGTTGCGTTGGCCTGGTTCCTCTACCTCAAGCGTCCCGACATTCCTGCCACCCTCAAGCAGCGCTTCGCCCCGATTTATACCCTGCTCGACAACAAGTATTATTTCGACAAATTCAACGAAGTGTTCTTCGCCGGCGGCGCGCGTCTGCTCGGTCGCGGCCTGTGGAAGGGCGGTGACCAAGCTTTGATCGACGGTGCGGTCAACGGCTCGGCGCAACTGGTCGGCCTGGTGGCTGCCGGCGCGCGGCTGCTCCAGCGCGGACACATTTACCAATATGCCGCTTCCATGCTCGTCGGTGTTCTTGTGCTGATGTGGCTGTTACTGAATCGCGGTTGATGAGAGCCTCCATCAAATGAGTCACCACCTGTTGAGTCTTGCCATCTGGGTACCCATCTTCGGCGCCCTGCTGGTATTCATCGTTGGTTCCGAACGGCCCGCCGCAGCGCGCTGGCTGGCGCTGGGTGTGGCGTTGGCCGGCTTTGTGGTGACGCTGCCGCTTTACCTTGGCTTTGATTCGAAAGAAGCCGGCATGCAGTTCATCGAACAACTGCCGTGGATACGCCTGTTCCGGGCGCAATACCTGCTCGGCGTCGATGGCATTTCGATGCTGTTCATCCTGCTCAACAGCTTCATTACCTTCCTGGTGGTGCTGGCCGGCTGGGAAGTGATCAACGACAAGGTCGCCCAATACATGGGTGCCTTCCTGATCATGTCCGGCCTGATGAACGGCATTTTCTCCGCGCTCGACGGACTGCTGTTCTACATGTTCTTCGAGGCCAGCCTGATTCCGATGTACCTGATTATCGGCATCTGGGGCGGGCCGCACCGGGTCTATGCGGCGCTGAAATTTTTCCTTTACACACTGCTTGGCTCGCTGCTGATGCTGGTGGCTTTTGTGTATCTGTTCCTCCATTCGGGCAGCTTCAGCATTCTCGAATGGCAGCAGTTGCCGCTTGATCGCAACGCGCAGACGCTGATCTTCCTTGCCTTCCTCATCTCATTCGCGGTGAAGGTGCCGATGTGGCCGGTGCATACCTGGCTGCCCGACGCCCACGTCGAAGCACCCACCGGCGGCTCGGTGGTGCTGGCGGCGATTGCACTCAAGCTGGGCGCCTATGGTTTCATCCGCTTCTCGCTGCCCATCGTACCCGATGCCAGCCATCTGTTGGCGCCGATGATGATCACGCTGTCGCTCGTCGCCGTCATCTACATCGGCTTCGTCGCGCTGGTGCAGACCGACATGAAGAAGCTGGTGGCCTATTCGTCGATCTCGCACATGGGCTTCGTCACCCTCGGTTTTTTCATCTTCAACCAGATCGGCGTGGAGGGTGCGCTGGTGCAGATGATCTCCCACGGCTTCGTTTCCGCCGCGATGTTCCTCTGCATTGGCGTCATGTACGACCGCCTGCATTCGCGCCAGATCGCCGACTACGGCGGTGTGGTGAACACCATGCCCAAATTTGCCGCGCTGTTCGTGCTGTTCGCCATGGCCAACTCCGGGCTGCCCGCCACCTCCGGTTTCGTCGGCGAGTTCATGGTGGTGCTGGGTGTGGTCAAGTTCAATTTCTGGATCGGCTTTGCCGCCGCGACCACGCTGATTCTCGGTGCGGCCTACACCTTGTGGATGGTCAAGCGCGTGGTGTTCGGCGCGGTCGCCAACCCCAAGGTGGCGGCGCTGACCGACATCAATGCCCGTGAATTTCTGGTGCTCGGCCTGCTGGCGGCTGCAGTGCTGGCCATGGGCCTGTATCCCTTCCCCTTTACCGAAGTGATGCACGCTTCGGTGGACAACCTGCTCAAGCATGTCGCAACGAGCAAGGTCATGTAACGCGCGAGAGATACGATGCTGAACAATTTCGTTGCGCCTAATCTCTTTCCCGCCCTGCCGGAGATTTTTCTGCTGGCCATGACCTGCGTGATCCTGTTGGTGGATCTGGTGGTCGGCAAGACGCATCGCTCCGTGGTAGCGCTGCTGAGCGTCGCGACGCTGCTGTTCTGCGCTGCGATCACCTACTTTACCGCCGACGGTCACTCGGTGCTGACCTTCAACAACATGTTCGTTGATGATTTGCTCTCCGACTTTCTCAAGCTGCTGACCTACGCCGCGGTCATCGTGATGCTCATCTACAGCCGCGGCTATCTCCAGGCGCGCAATCTCGACAAGGGCGAGTTCTACCTGCTGGTGCTGTTCGCCACGCTGGGCATGATGGTCATGATCTCGGCCAACCATCTGCTGACGATCTACCTTGGCGTGGAACTGCTGTCCCTGTCGCTCTATGCGCTGGTCGCCATCGACCGCGATTCGGCGCGCGCCACCGAAGCAGCGATGAAATACTTTGTCCTCGGCGCCCTGGCGTCGGGCCTGCTGCTGTATGGCATGTCAATGCTCTACGGCGCTGCGGGCACGTTGCAAATCGATGCCATCGCCCGCAGCATCTACGAGGGCGACTACAACCACAGCGTGATGCTGCTGGGGCTGGTGTTCATCGTCGCCGGCCTCGCCTTCAAGCTCGGCGTGGTGCCTTTCCATATGTGGATTCCGGACGTCTATGAAGGCGCGCCAACGGCGATCACCCTGTTCATCGCGTCGGCGCCCAAGCTTGCTGGCTTTGCCATCGTGATGCGGCTACTGGTTTCCGGCATGTTCGAGCTGGCGCCGCAGTGGCAGACCATGCTGATGGTGCTTGCCGTGTTGTCGATCGGACTGGGCAACCTCGCCGCCATCGCGCAGAGCAACCTCAAGCGCATGCTGGCGTATTCGGCGATTTCACACATGGGTTTCATGGTGCTGGCGCTGACCGCCGGCGTGGTGGCCGGCGATCGTGCTTATGCGCTGTCGGCCTACACCTCGGCCATGTACTACACCGTCGCCTATGTGCTGATGTCGCTAGCTTCGTTCGGCATGATTCTGCTGCTGTCGCGGCCCGGCCACGAGGCCGAACACCTCGACGACTTCAAAGGCCTGAACCAGCGCAGCCCGTGGTTCGCCGCGGTGATGCTGGTGCTGATGTTTTCCATGGCCGGCATTCCCTTCTTCATCGGCTTCTTCGCCAAGTTCTCGGTGCTGACGGTCATCATTGCCGCCCGGCATGTCGGTGTCGCCGTGTTCGCCGTCCTGTTCTCGCTGATCGGCGCCTTCTACTACCTGCGGGTGGTGAAGCTGATGTACTTCGATGCGCCGCTCGATCACGCGCCCATTCAGGCCGCGCTGGCGTTCCGTGTTCTGCTCTCGGCAAATGGCATCGCCATCGCGCTGCTCGGACTGTTTCCGCAATTCGTCATCGTCCCCTGCCTGGTAGCGCTGAGGCTCTCTCTCGGCGCGTAGCGAGCGAAGATGACGGCAGCACAGGCCCTTGTCGTCGTCCTCGCCTTGGTGGCGGCCAATCTGCCGTTTTTCACCCGCAAAATTTTTTTTGTCATCGCGCCGCGTGCCGGTGAGAAAGCCTTCGGCTGGCGCCTGCTGGAGGCCATTGCCGGCTATTTCATCGTCGGCGCCATCGCCATGGCGCTTGAGTCGCGTGCTTACGGTGCTGTCTATCGGCAGGACTGGCAGTTTTACGCGATCACCTTCTGCCTCTTCATCGTGCTGGCCTTTCCCGGCTTTGCGGTCCGCTATCTTTGGCGGCAGCATGGGGTCCACAGATGAAGGACGAAGACCTGATCGAAACGGAAATATCGACTGAAGTAGTCTTTGATGGTGTCCTGCTCCACGTCCACAGCGATCGCGTCAGATTACCGAACGGCCACGAGAGCATTCGCGAATGGGTGGCGCACCCTGGTGCTGTTGTCGTCATCGCCGTACTCGACAACGGCAAGCTGTTGTTCGAGCGTCAATTTCGTTATCCGTTGCGTCGCATCTTCCTCGAGCTGCCCGCCGGCAAGATCGACGCGGGTGAACATCCGCTTGATACCGCCCGCCGCGAGCTGAAGGAAGAAACAGGATACAAGGCAAAAACCTGGGGCCACCTCGGCACCATGCATCCCTGCATCGGTTACTCAAACGAACGCATCGAAATTTTCATGGCGCATGGCCTGAGCTATGTCGGCCAAGAACGCGATCACGGCGAATTGCTCGACGTGATCGAGATGAGCGTGGCCGATGCGCTGCTTGCGGTGCGCGACGCCGAGATCACCGACGCCAAGACGATTACCGCATTAATGTGGGCGGAGAAAGTGCTGTCCGGAGAGTGGTCGCTCTCGGAATAACGGCGCGGCTATCCATGCATTGTTTGCAAATGCACAAACTGATATTCTTTGCCGATGAAAGTCAGCGAGATTCTGCGTATGCTTCAAGCTGATGGCTGGTTTCTGGCGGCGACACGCGGCAGTCATCGGCAGTACAAGCACCCTGCAAAACCCGGACGGGTCACGGTGCCGGGCAAGCCAAGCGACGATCTTGCACCGGGAACCTTGAACAGCATCATGAAGCAGTCCGGTTTGAAGAAGTGAGGTCACCATGCGTTACGCCATCGTAATCGAGAAAGCTGAAACCAATTACTCCGCGTATGTTCCCGATTTACCCGGGTGCATCGCGACAGGTGCAAACATCCAGGAAGTCGAGGCTGAGATTCGCGAAGCCATCGAGTTCCATATCGATGGTTTGCGAGAGGATGGAAGCAGCATCCCCTTGCCTTCCAGCCAGGTCGAGTACATCGAAATCGCGGCGTAAATCAGCTAAGAGGTCTTGGCTTACATTGGCAGGGACTTTCGCTGGAACTGGAAATCAAAAGAACCGTGGTCTGTACCCAATGCTGCTTGAGCCACGCCGAAAGCTACGCCTACGACCTGCTCTACAACCGCACCCAGGTGACCAACCGCAAGGGCCAGGTCGCCACCTTCAGCTACGATGCGCTGAACCGCCTCAGCCAGGCCAGCTATGCCGATGCCAGCGTGACCTACACGCGCGATGGCGGC
>JAYUGL010000122.1:0-1898 GCA_043738385.1 Sterolibacteriaceae bacterium | reverse complement strand
AATGGCGTAACAAGACGCGCCTGAGCTGGTCTAGCCCATGGGGCGTCGATCTCGCCATGACCTGGCGCTACATGGGCGAAGTCAAGCTCGACACCACCAGCGGCAACCCACTGTTGACCGGCACGGTTCTGAGCGTGAACGAAAAGCTCTCTGCGCGGAACTACTTTGATCTGGCAGCGGCATGGCAGGCGACCAAGCAGATCACGTTGCGCGCAGGTATCAACAATCTGCTCGACAAAGACCCGCCAATCACTGCGGTTTCTGGCCCGTCGATCTTCGGCAACGGCAATACGTTCCCGCAGGTCTACGATTCACTGGGTCGTCGCGTATTCCTGACGGCAACGGCAAAGTTCTAAATCTGTACAGCAATTGCTTTGGTCAAAACGGCGAACTTCGGTTCGCCGTTTTTTTTTGCTGCACTTGGCGCAACCCAAATAGTGTCCAGCGCATCGCGCCCGGCCTAGACTGGAGCAGGCCAAAGTCGTCGCCACGATCAATGCTATTCGGCAATGAAACTCTTTTACTGGCGCGCCTTCTGGCGTGTTTTCGCCTCGAACACCGCGTGGATGCTGGTGTATATCGTTAAAGCTCAAAGCCCGCTGAATCGGCCGAAAACTGATTCATCCCGATGGCGAGTGCCGTAATCATCGCGCGCTCGGCCTCTGACAAATGCGGGTGCCAGATATCGAAAATGAATACCACCCGCAGCTTGTCGCTGTCATTCCACGCCTCGTGGTTGATGGTGTCGTCAAACACCCAGGCTTTTCCCGGAACCCACTCACGCACATCGTTGCCGACGCGAAACCCGCAGCCAGGAGGAATGATGAGCGGTACATGCGTGACCAGCCGGACATTCGATACGCCGGTGTGCGGTGGAATGCGGGTTTTTGGCTTAAGCAGCGAAAACATCGCTGCCGGCGTCCTCCCCGTCTGAACCGGCTGCGGAACCTGATCGAGTAACGACATCGTCTGAGGACACTTGTCGGCGTTGTTGGCAAGAAGCGACCCGTCCTTATATAGGTGGAACGCACTCCATTGCGGTGAATTGTTGAGCTCCGCCCATTGATTGACGGGGGCATCGGGAGGGTAGGTGATGTAGGGCGTGAACCCCTCCTCAACCTCCAACACATTCAGGAATTCTTCGCGAATTGCGTCGGTTGCCGCCTCGATCTGATCGAGCCATGGAAACAGTGCGCGATCAAAGAACTCAATCTGTGCCAGATTTGGGTAATAGAAGATCGCCGGCTGCGCATCGTATCGGCGCTTGCGTCCTACCATGATGTCGACCGAGTCGGCAAAGCGTTTCAGGTTCTCGCCACTGTGCTGCTTGTATTGCTCGGACAGGTAATCGTCCAGAAACGCACCAAACTTGAGGTCATAGTTTTCCTTGAACCCGATCGCCTGCAGCACTGCGGGCCGAAGATCAGCATGTAGCCGCTCGAGCGGTCCCGCAACGGTGGCGACGGCCGCATACGCACCCGCCGCCCGATGCATTTTGCCTTGTCGCTCCAGCAAATTGGCACGGAGGACAAGCGCCAACAAATCCGAGGGATCGGTCGTGAGCGCGCTCTTGATTGCCGCCTCTTCCGCTGATTCATCCTTGCGACTCCGATGCACCAACGCGAGATTCACCCACTGTTGGGGGTCGCGTCCATCGACATCGACGATGCGCTGAAACGCCGTCCGCGCAGAGCCGAAGTCATCGTTGCGGAACGCGTATTTCCCCAGCGCCGTAAGCGTTGCCAGATGGTTCGGATCGATCCCGAGAATGCGGGTAAATAGCGGCAAAAGAAGGTCATTGCGTCCGGCCTGCGCCGCAACGGTTACCTCGCCTTCAAGGCGAGCAATTTCTTCCTGCTTGGCAGCATCAGTTTGCATTCAGCGTCCTTTGGCACGAG
>JAYUGL010000121.1:0-15323 GCA_043738385.1 Sterolibacteriaceae bacterium | reverse complement strand
TGCCGAGATCGATCAACGGCGCATGCAAATGTAGCGCGCGTCCCTCGATAGCGGCCTTGGTCGCAAGATTGGCCATGGCTTCGAAGGCGCGAATGTATTCGGGGCGGCAATCGGGATAGCCCGAATAATCGACGGCATTGACGCCAATAAAAATGTCTCTTGCGCCCAATACCTCGGCCCACGCCAGGGCCAGTGAAAGCATGATGGTGTTGCGCGCCGGAACGTAGGTCACGGGAATGCCGGACTGCACCCCTGCCGTGGGCACGGCGATGCTGCTGTCGGTCAGCGCCGACCCACCCAGCAGGCCGAGATCGATGTGCAACACGCGATGCGACGCTGCACCCAAACTTGCTGCCACACGGGTGGCGGCTTCCAGCTCGACGCTGTGCCGTTGGCCATAGTCTACGGATAAGCAGTGGCAGGTAAAGCCCTGCTCATGGGCAATAGCCAGCGTGGTGGCGGAATCAAGACCACCGGAAAGAAGAACGACCGCGGATTTCATGTCGATAGCCATTCGATTTAAATTCGTGGCACGTGTGCGTCGGTCAGCGTCCCGCCGTGTTGCCCCACAAGACTTTGTGAAGCTGCAACTGGAAGCGCACCGGCAGACGATCGCGCAATATCCATTCGGCCAGTTGTCCTGGGTTGAGCTGCCCTTGAACCGGTGAGAACAGCACACCGCAATACTGATCGAGCCGCCGCTGCTTCAATAGATCAACCGCCCACGCATAGTCATCCGCCGAAGCCAGCACCAGTTTGAGTTCATCGCACGGCGTAAGAAATTCCAGATTGCTCCACAGGTTTTTTTCTGTCTCGCCGGAGCCCGGCGCCTTGAGATCCATGATTTTCGCAACGCGCGCATCGACCGCCGAGACATCCAGCGCGCCGCTGGTTTCCAGCGATACCGAATAGCCGTGATCGCATAGCGCGGTGAGTAGATCGAGACAGGCTTTTTGCGCCAGCGGCTCGCCGCCGGTCACACAGACCGTAGGGCAGGCATGGCTGGCGACCTTCTGGAGGATGCCGGCCACGTCCATCACTTCGCCGCCAGTGAATGCGTATTCCGTATCGCACCAACTACAGCGCAGGGGACAACCGGTGAGGCGAACAAAGACCGAGGGAAGCCCGACGCGAGTGGACTCACCTTGAATCGAATGGAATATCTCGGTGATCCGCAGCGTTGCGGACAGGTCGGCCGGCACTGCTATTTTCTTTTTGCCGGCTTGATTCGCGGCCGGGCCTTTTTAGCGGCCTCGCTGGCGGGATATTTCTCGACCAGATTCTCCAGCACCTTGCGCGCTTCAGCGTGGTTGCCGGCAATATCAAGGCTGTTGGCCTGTTCCAGCAAGGCATCGGGCGCCTTCGGATCATTGGGCCAGGTTGTGGCGAATTTTCCGTACATCTCGGCAGCCTTGGCCGGCTGCTTGATCTGAGAATAACAATAACCGCTCCAGAAATGCGCGCTGGGCAGAAGTGTGCTGTTGGGGTAGGTCTTGATGAATGCGGTGAAGCCGACAGAGGCATCGGCAAACTTTGACGCCTTGAGTGCTGTGAGCGCCGCTTCATAGTCACGTGTTTCGGCGGCAAGATCGGCGTTTGCAGGTGCGTCGGGTTTTTCACCCACGGTGGGAGATTCGATCTTGCGCAGACGGTTATCGAGATCGACGTAGAAATCTCTTTGCCGTTTCTGCGTCGTATCAAGATCGTTGGTCAGAACCTCAAGCTGGCCTCGCAGCGCGGCGATGTCCGCCTTGATCTGTCCCACCTGATTGGCAAACTCGACCTGGTTCTTGGAAGCGGAGTCCGCGCGCTGGGCAACCTCATCCAGATCGTTCTTTACGCGATCTATGCGCGCGCGCGCCTCGTCGTCACTGAACAGCCCCGCGCTCGCCGGCAGCGCTAGCAGGCCGGCGAACAGCAGAACCAGCAGACGCGACATCAATCAGTACTCGCCTGTGTAGAGAATGTCGTCGCGGCGATTCTGCGCAAAGCATTCCTCGGTTTGCCCGGTACAACGCGGCTTTTCCTCACCCAGGCTGACGGCTTCGATCTGATCTTCCTTGGCGCCCAGCAGCAGCAAAGCCTTTTTCACTGTTTCGGCGCGTTTCTGTCCCAGCGCGAGGTTGTACTCGCGGCTGCCGCGCTCATCGGCATTGCCCTGAATCAGCATCTTGACACTGGGGTTGGCAAGCAGAAGTTTGGCGTGAGCCTCAACCAGGGGCTTGAACTCGTCCTTGATCACATACTGATCAAAATCGAAAAAGATATTGCGTTTGGAAAGAATGCTGTTGGGATCCTTCAGCGCGGCAAGGCCGTAAGGATCCATTTTGTCGGACTTGATCATGCCCGGCTCGGCGACGGTAGATCCCTGCCGTTCTTCTACCGCCGCGGGCTTTTGCTCCGGTGCGGGCGGCTGTGAACTGCAAGCAGCGAGAAAGACGGCGGTAACAGTGGCGAGGACGAGAGACTGGCGCATGATTTGGCTCCTGAGTGAAATACTATTTAACGTATGGGCCCCAAACAGGTTCCCTGACATCCGCAGCCGGTACCGAGAGTTTCTGTTTGACGCGTCCATCGCTGGACACCGCCGCCAGAACGCCCCGGCCACCGACTTCGGTCGCATAGAGAATCATACGGCCATTGGGGGAAAAAGTGGGTGATTCGTCCTTGACCGAATCGGTCAGGACCTGGGTCTGTTTCGTCGCCAGATCCATCAGCGTCACGTGAAAGGTACCCCCGTCACGCGCAACATAGGCCATGCTTTTGCCATCCGGCGAAGGGCGCGGCGTCACGTTGTAACTGCCTTCAAAGGTGATGCGCTGCACGTCGCCGCCACTTGCAGGCAAGCGGTAGATCTGTGGGCCGCCGCCGCGATCCGAGGTGAAATAGATCCACTGACCGTCAGGCGAATAGCGTGGCTCGGTATCAATGCCGGCAGACGTGGCGAGGCGAACGATGCCGCTGCCGTCGGCATTGACCAGATAGAGCTGCGATCCACCATCCTTGGTCAGTACCACCGCCAGTTTCTTGCCATCGGGCGACCAGGCCGGCGCCGAATTCGACCCCTTGAAGTTGGCGGCAACGTGGCGTCGCCCTGTCGCCAGGTCATGCACATAAACCACCGGCTTTTTTGCTTCGAAGGAAACATAGGCCAGTTTTCCGCCATCGGGCGACCAGCTCGGCGAGATAATCGGTTCACGCGAACCCAGCGCCGTTTGCGGATTGGCGCCATCGGCGTCGGCAATCTGTAGTTCGTAACGGCCCGTGCTCTTCACCACATAGGCGATGCGGGTCGAGAAGACCCCGCGCTCGCCGGTGAGTTTTTCGTAGATGACGTCGGCGATGCGGTGAGCCGCCGTGCGCAACTGTGACGGCGCCGGGGTATGCATATAACTTTGGCCAGCAATCGCCGATTGCTTTTGCACGTCGTGCAGCCTGAAGCGGGTTTCGTAACGCCCGTCGGCGCTCGCCGAAATGCTGCCCGTGACCACGGCATCGGCTTTGCGGCCGCGCCAGTCGTCATAATTAACGGTGGCGCCTTCAGCAATCGCCGCGTTGCCGGGGTCGATCAGATTGAATGTGCCACTGCGTTCCAGATCGGC
The DNA here is from genome assembly GCA_043738385.1 of Sterolibacteriaceae bacterium. Taxonomy (GTDB): domain Bacteria; phylum Pseudomonadota; class Gammaproteobacteria; order Burkholderiales; family Rhodocyclaceae; genus JANYCD01. The sequence goes on along the minus strand of JAYUGL010000121.1, from coordinate 11,721 downwards.
GCGAATCACCGCCGTCAGCGCCGCTGAAATAACGCGGTCACCCTCGAAGTTGGCGATGGCTATCGGAATGCGGTTGGCGCCGGCGCCGGTGACTTCAATCGTAAGCTGGGCGGCGGCATTCAGAGCGGCACTGGAAAGCAGGGCCAATGCGATGGTGCGAAGGATTTTCATAGTGGGGGATTATAGAGGGTCACTCTTCGAAGGGCCGAACCTTGAGTTCCAGCACGCGCTGAAAGACGCCCGGGTCATCCGGCTTGGGCAGTGGACTGGATTTCAGGATGGCGGTTTCAATGGCGTTGTCGAGCGCCGGGTTGCCGGTGGACTTTTTTTGCCGCGGATCGCCCACCAGAGAGCCATCCGGCAACAGGGTGATTTCATAGATCGCCTCGGGATTCCCGGTGGTGCTGCCGACGCGCACGATATTGCCGCGGATTTTTGCCTTGACCTTGTCACTCCACGCCGCCAGTGCGGCGGAGGTCTGCCTGGCCTTGATGTCGTTCACCTTTTGCTGGTCGGCATTGACCTGCTTCTGCTGATCAAAATGCTTGGTCTCGCTCTTCAACCATTCCAGCGGATTTCGGGTTGATGTGATTTCAGGTTTGACGACGGGTTTCGGCTTTTCCGGCTTCAATGCGATCTCGGGCCTGATGCTCGGCGGCAATGGTTTGGGCTCGGCCCGAGGTACCGGCTTAGGCTCGGGCACCGGCTCAGGCAAGACCCGCTCCGGTGTCGAACTCGGAATGCTGCGCACCAGTTCCACTTCCACCGTTTCCGGCGGCGCGGTCTGCCAGCGCACGCCATAGATCAGCAATGCCGCCAGTGCCAGATGCACGGCCAGCGCCATGATCGCCGAGACATGCTTGCCCGGTTCATCCGGCCGCTGCAGCAGTCCGTCCGCCAGATTCATTTGCCCAGCCGCACCAGCAGGCCGATTTTCGCGACCTGCTGGCGTTGCAACATGTCCATGACGCCCAGCACCGCCTCATACCGGACACTCTTGTCGGCGGCGATCAATACCGCCTGATCAGGATTGGCAGCGCGTGCCTCTTTGATAAGACCCGGAAGGTCGTCCCGGCTCACCGCAAGCTCGGCGTCTCCCTTGGCTCGATTTATCGTGGTGATGCTCTGGTCGGCATGGATGGTCACCTCCAGCGGCTTCACTTGGGGTTTAGAGCTCTTGGCAACGCTGGGCAGATCGACGCTACCCGTCTGAATCATCGGCGCGGTGACCATGAAGATAATCAGCAGCACCAGCATCACATCGATGTATGGAACAACATTTATCTGATTCATTAACCGCCGTTGTCTCATGGGCTCATCCCATGACACAACGGCGCTGTTTGTGCCGCGTGGGGCTCGGAAAATTCAAGGTGCGTGCTCATCGAATTTGCCGTTGCAGAATGTTGGCGAACTCTTCCATGAAACTTTCAAAGCGCACCGACAGACGATCCACATCATGGGCGAAACGGTTGTAGGCAACCACGGCGGGAATCGCGGCGAACAGGCCGATGGCGGTCGCCACCAGCGCCTCGGCAATGCCGGGCGCCACCGCAGCAAGCGTGGCGGTGCTCATGTTGGACAAGCCGCGGAACGCATGCATGATGCCCCACACCGTGCCGAACAGCCCGACATAGGGCGACACCGAACCAACCGATGCAAGGAACGCCAGGTGCGAGTCGAGGTCATCGAGTTCGCGCTGATAGGTGGCGCGCATGGCGCGGCGGATACCGCCCACCACGGCCGAGAGATCGAGCGTCTTCTGTCCGCGCAGCTTGGTGAACTCGCGGTAACCGGCCTCAAAGACACGCTCCAGAGCACCGGTGCTGTGGCGATCATTGATGGCGCTCTGAAACAGGTTGTTCAGATCGCCACCACTCCAGAAATCGCGTTCGAATTTTTCGGTGCGAATGCGCGCGTCACGAATCGCGAAGCCTTTGCGAAAAATCCAGTACCACGACATCAGCGACACCACCATCAGCAACACCATGACCAGTTTAACGACCAGGCTGGCATTGGAGACCAGTTCAAATATGGACAGATCTTGGGTCACGTTCATAGAAGCGCCTTGAATTTTTCGTAAATTTCTTTTGGCATCGCAATCGCTTTGCCCCGTATCGGATCGAAGCTGGCGATGCGCACTCTGCCCTCGACGATCACTTCTCCCGCGCGTTCCGCTCTTTGAACAAATACCACCTGGGCACGACCAACAGACTCGATTTCCGACAAAATGTTCAATTCGTCGTCCAATCGCGCTGGCTTCAGATACTCCAGCGCAGCCGAACGCGCAACGAAGACGACCCCCGTCTCGCGCACCAGACGGCCCTGCTCGCAGCCCAGCGCACGCAACCATTCGGTGCGAGCCCGCTCAAAAAAGCGCAGGTAGTTGGCATAGTAGACCACGCCACCGGCATCGGTATCTTCGTAATAGACGCGAAGTTTCAGCAGAAATTTCGCCGTATCGGTTTTTTTCACAATCACTTGGGCATGTCAGAAAAGGCCGGCGCGCGGCATTGGGTCAATGGTCATTCCAGAGCTGTGGATTCGGCTCTGCGGGCGACGTGAGTCCGAAATGCCGCCAGATGGCCGGAGTGGCGATGCGCCCGCGCGGCGTGCGCATCAAATAACCTTGCTGGATCAGGAAGGGTTCGATCACGTCTTCGATGGTATCGCGCGCTTCGCCGATGGCGGCGGCCAGATTATCCACGCCGACCGGGCCACCGCCGAATTTCTCCAGCATGACGCCGAGCAGCTTTCTGTCCATGACGTCAAGGCCGAGGTGGTCGACATCAAGCATGGTCAGCGCCGCATCGGCCACTGCCCGCGTGATGGCACCATCGGCGCGAACTTCGGCGTAATCGCGCACGCGTCGCAACAGGCGATTGGCGATACGCGGCGTGCCACGTGAACGTTTGGCGATCTCCGTCGCGCCGTCATCGACAATCTGGCAATCGAGCAATTGCGCCGACCGCCGCACGATTTGCGCCAGCTCGTCCGCGGTATAGAACTCCAGCCGCGCGACAATGCCGAAACGGTCGCGCAATGGATTGGTTAACATGCCGGCGCGCGTGGTGGCGCCGACCAGGGTGAACGGCGGCAGGTCAAGCTTGACCGAGCGCGCCGCCGGGCCTTCGCCGATCATGATGTCGATCTGGAAATCTTCCAGAGCAGGATAGAGAATTTCTTCCACCACCGGCGAGAGGCGGTGTATTTCGTCGATGAACAACACGTCATTGGGTTCGAGATTGGTCAGGATCGCCGCCAGATCGCCGGCCCGCTCCAGCACCGGACCCGAGGTCTGACGCAGATTGACACCCATCTCGTGGGCGACGATATGCGCCAGCGTGGTCTTGCCCAGCCCCGGCGGGCCGAACAGCAGCAGATGATCCAGCGCCTCGCCGCGCTTGCGTGCCGCCTCGATGAAAATTTCGAACTGGGTACGGATTTTCTGCTGGCCGATGTAGTCGGCGAGCTTCTTCGGCCGCAGGGCGCGCTCGATCACTTCTTCCTGCGGTGACTCCTTGGCGGCGGTGATGAGGCGCTCGGTCAGCTGATCAGTTTCGACGGTCATGGCGTTCAGTGTATCAAGCCTTGGAGAGCAACTTCAACGCTTGGCGTATCCCATCCGATACCGTGGCGCCTTCAGGCAAGTGCCTCATCGCGGCCACGGCTTCACGTTCGCTGTAGCCCAGCGCAATCAGCGCGTTGAGGATGTCGCTACCGGTATCAGCGACAGTTGGCGTGGCGCTGCTGATCACCGTACTCTTGGGCAGTTTGTCGCGCAACTCCAGCAACAGGCGTTCGGCGGTCTTCTTGCCAATGCCGGGAATTTTGATCAGGCGTCCGGCTTCCTGCATGGTCACCGCCTGGGCAAGTTCGTTGACCGACAGGCCGGAGAGCAGCGCCAGCGCAGTACGGGCGCCAACGCCGGTGATCTTGAGCAACTGGCGAAAAGCCGCGCGCTCGGGCTCGGTGAGAAAACCGTAGAGAAATTGACCGTCCTCGCGCACCACAAAATGGGTGAACAGCGAAACCTTCTCACCCGTCGCAGGCAGGTTGTAGAAGGTGCTCATCGGCACGCCGACTTCATACCCGACGCCGTGAACATCCATGGTCACGACGGGAGGATTTTTTTCGAGCAGCGTGCCGGTCAGGCGACCAATCATGATATGACTCCATTAGCAGATTGACGGTCAGTGACCACCCATGGGACCTCGTGACCCAGTTCTCTCAGGGCGCGACCGAGCGACAGAAAGGCTCCGATGTGCCCAAAATTTGCACCGAACTCCCAGGCATAAAAAAGCTTGCTCACACCAGCCGTCCGTTGCGCATGCGAAAGCCTTGCGTCGACAGCGCACCCAACCCTTGGCCGCCATGCGCATGACAAATGGCACAGGCCAGGGCGTCGGCAGCATCCGGTGACGGATCGCCGGGCAACGCGAGCAGCCGCCGCACCATGTGCTGCACTTGTTCCTTGGCCGCCTTGCCCTTGCCCACCACCGCCTGCTTGATTTGCAAAGCCGTGTATTCGGCCACCGGCAGGTCGGCCGTCACCAACGCACTGATCGCGGCGCCGCGCGCCTGGCCCAGCAACAGTGTCGATTGTGGATTGACGTTCACGAAAACGATTTCCACCGCCGCCTGCTGTGGACGATGGGCGGCAATGACTTCCGCCAACCCGTCGAGAATGGTCTTGAGGCGTTCCGGAAGGCTGCCGGTGTGTTTGGTCTTCACGCAACCGCTGCTGACGTACGCCAGCTTGCTGCCGATCTTGTCGATCACGCCAAAGCCGGTGATGCGAAGACCGGGATCGATGCCCAGGATGCGGATGGAGGGCGGGCTTTTCTGCTCACCCCTCACGCCTTACGCCTCACTCAGAACAGCGCTGGTATAGACCTCTTGCACATCATCGAGACTTTCCAGCGCGTCGAGCAGCTTGTGCATTTTCGCCGCGTCGTCGCCGGTGAACTCGGCTTCGTTGAGCGATTTCTGGATCACCTCGGCCAACTCCGCCTTGAAGCCAGCCTTCTCCAGCGCCTCCTTGACCGCCATGCAGTCATTCGGCGCGGTCAGCACTTCGATGGAACCATCGTCGTTGCTGACCACATCCTCGGCGCCGGCTTCGATGGCGGCGTCCATCAACTTCGCCTCATCGACTCCCGGCGCGAACAATATCTGGCCGCAATGCTTGAACAGGAACGCCACCGAACCATCGGTACCGAGGTTGCCGCCGTATTTGTTGAAAGCGTGGCGCACATCGGCCACGGTGCGAATCTTGTTGTCGGTCAGGCAATCGACCATCACGGTCGCGCCGTTGATGCCGTAGCCCTCGTAGCGCACCTCTTCGTAACTCACGCCGTCGAGTTGTCCCGTGCCGCGCTTGATGGCGTTATCGATGTTGTCCTTGGGCAGGCTCTGGCCTTTGGCCTTCTCGATGGCCAGCCGCAAACGCGGGTTGGCGCCCGGATCGCCGCCGCCCATCTTGGCGGCAACGGTGATTTCCTTGATCAGCTTGGTGAAAGCCTTGCCCCGCTTGGCATCCTGCCTGCCCTTGCGGTGCTGAATGTTGGCCCATTTTGAATGGCCGGCCATATAGAATCCCTGTTTGCGTGGCTGAACTTGCCGTGAATTTTACCTGAGCCAGCCTCCGCCCCTTCATTCCCCTTCAGTGAGCGCCAGATGACCCAACCACTTCCCGTTGCCCGCCATGAATCCCTCGACCTGGCGCTGCTGCCGGCGCTGGCCAACCGCCATGGCCTCATCGCCGGTGCCACCGGCACCGGCAAAACGGTGACGCTGCAACGCCTCGCCGAGCAATTCTCATCCATCGGCGTGCCCGTTTTCATGGCCGACGTGAAAGGCGACCTGTCCGGCCTGGGCGCCGCGGGGTTGGCGTCGGACAAGCTCAAAGCGCGGCTCGATATGCTCAAGATCGACGACTGGCAACCCGCTGCCTGCCCCATGGTGTTCTGGGACATCTTCGGCGCCCAGGGCCACCCGGTGCGGGCCACCGTTTCCGACATGGGGCCGTTGTTGATCGGCCGTCTGCTCAACCTCAACGACGTGCAAGGCGGCGTGCTGCAACTGGTGTTCAAGATCGCCGACGACCAGGGTCTGCTGCTGCTCGACCTCAAGGACCTGCGCGCCATGGTGCAACATGTGGGTGAACATGCGGCCGAGTTCAAGACCGAATACGGCAACGTCTCGACCGCCTCAATCGGCGCCATCCAGCGCGGGTTGCTGGAGATCGACGAGCAGGGCGGCGACCAGTTCTTCGGCGAGCCCATGCTCGACATCGCCGATCTGATGCAGACCGACAGCAAGGGCCACGGCGTCATCAACATCCTCGCCGCCGAAAAACTAATGAACTCGCCGCGCCTCTACGCCACCTTCCTGCTCTGGCTGCTGGCCGAACTGTTCGAGCAGTTGCCCGAAGCCGGCGACCTCGACAAACCGAAGCTGGTGTTCTTCTTCGATGAAGCGCATCTGTTGTTCAACGAAGCGCCACCGGCGCTGCTGGAAAAAATCGAGCAAGTGGTGCGCCTGATCCGCTCAAAGGGCGTCGGCATTTATTTCGCCACGCAAAATCCGCTCGACGTGCCCGACACCGTGCTCGGCCAGCTCGGCAACCGCGTGCAACATGCCTTGCGCGCTTTCACTCCGCGCGATCAAAAAGCCGTGAAGACGGCCGCACAAACCCTGCGCACCAACCCCAAGCTCGATGTCGAAACCGCGATCACCGAGCTTGCCGTCGGCGAAGCGCTGGTGTCCTTCCTCGATGTCAAGGGCACGCCGGGCATCGTCGAACGCGCCTGGGTGCTGCCGCCCTCAACGCGCATCGGGCCGCTGACGGCGGATGAGCGCGCCGCACTGATCAAATCCTCGCTGCTCTACGGCCATTACGAAAAAACCGCCGACCGTGAATCTGCTTACGAAAAACTCAAGGGCACACCGGCAACACCGTCCGCGACCGCCCCCACTTCCGCATCCGACACAACGCCAGCGGCGCCGCCCGCCTCCGGCGGTGGTTTTTTTGGTGGCTTGGGCGACCTGATTGGTGGCGCATTCGGAGGCAGCGGGCCACGCGGCGGACAGAGCGTCGCTCAGGCAGCGGTGAAGAGCGCGGCGCGCGCCATCGGCTCGCAAGTCGGGCGCGAAATCATTCGTGGTGTATTGGGCTCCATCCTCGGCGGCCGTCGCCGCTAGATCGCCGTTGCATGAAAGATAGAGCACACACCGTCGGCGTCTGGCTGGCGCTGATCGCCGCGTTCAGTCTTTCGATGAAGGCGATCTGGGTCAAGCTCGCCTATCACTGGCCGATCGAAGCCGTGACCCTGCTCGCCATACGCATGGCGTTCTCGCTGCCCTTCTTCGCCGTGATCGGGCTGCGCGAGTCGCGCCGGTTACAGCCGCTCTCGCAGGGACAGTGGTTTGTCGTGATGACGCTGGGGCTACTCGGCTATTACGCCGCAAGCCTGCTTGATTTCATCGGCCTGCACTACATCTCGGTCAGTCTGGAACGGCTGATCCTGTTCAGCTATCCCGCCTTGACTCTGATCCTTGGCGCGGTGTTTTACCGCCAACCCATCGGGCGGCGCAATTTCGGCGCTTTGCTGCTGTGCTATGCCGGCATCGCCGCGGCCTTCGCCCACGACCTGCACACGGCGGAAGACCTGCGCACCGTGTGGATCGGCGGCGGCTTCATCATGGCATCCGCGCTCTGCTATGCGATCTATCTGGTGGGCAGCGGCCGCATCATCCCCCTCGTCGGCGCGGCACGATTCGCGGCATTGTCAATGCTCGCCTCGACGGGTGCAGTCTTGTTGCACTTTGTGCTCACGCAGCCGCTACAGGCGCTCGACCAACCCTGGCAGGTCTATGCGCTGACGCTGGGGTTGGCGCTGTTTTCCACGGTGCTGCCGGTGTTCGCCCTGTCAGCCGCGATTCCGCGCATCGGCAGCGGAAAAGCCGCGCTCATCGGCACCATCGGCCCGGTGATGACCATCGCCATGAGCACATGGCTGCTCGGTGAACCGGTCTCGCTCTGGCAATGGATCGGCACCGCCCTGATCCTGGCCGGCGTGCTGCTGGCGGGGAGACGGTAGCTAGCGGCCCAGCCCAAGACGACTGACGATTTCAGTCGTCAAACCGGCCTGGTTCATGGAATAAAAATGCAGGCCCGGCGCGCCCATCGCCAGCAGGCGCTGGCAGAGCGCCGTCACCAGATCGAGGCCGTAAGCACGCGCCGAAGCCTCGTCGTCGCCATACGCGGCGAACCTGTCGCGCATCGACGGTGGAATCACCGCACCGCAGGCATCCGAAAAACGCACCAGCTTGGCGAAGTTGGCGACCGGCATGATGCCTGGCACGATGGGAACCTGCACCCCTACTGCACGCGCCTCGCCAACGAATTTCTCGTAAGCGTCGGCATTGTAGAAATACTGGGTGATGGACGAGTTGGCGCCGGCATCGACCTTGCGCTTGAAGTTGAGCAGATCGTCGCGCGCACTCTTGGCTTGCGGATGCACCTCGGGATAGGCCGCCACTTCAATGTGAAAGCGGTCGCCGGTTTCGGCGCGGATGAATTCCACCAACTCATTGGCGTAATGAAACTCGCCGGCATCGACCACACCCGAGGGCAAGTCGCCGCGCAGCGCGACGATGCGGCGGATGCCCTCGGCCTCATAGCGCGCCAGCAGCGTGCGAATGCTTTCCCGCGTCGAGCCGATGCAGGAAAAATGCGGTGCCGCCTCAAGGCCGTCGCGCTTGATTTCCAGCACCACATCCAGGGTGCGCTCGCGCGTCGAACCGCCGGCGCCGTAGGTGACGGAAAAAAATTCCGGCCCCAATGCTGCCAGCTTCGCCCGCACAGCGCGCAGCTTGTCCGCACCTTCCGGCGTTTGCGGCGGGAAGAATTCGATGGAGAAGTTCAGTGAGGAGTGAGGAGTGAGGAGTGAGGAGTTCATGTGTCTGCCTCGCGCAGAGAATTGATCAGGCCACCGAGCAGCGCGAAGATTTCATCCATTTTTTTTCGTAAGGCGTCAGGTCTGCCAGATAGCCGAGGTTACGAGCAATGATCAGTTGGGTATCCAGTTCGCTCAAGGAGCCCCGTGCGATGCCCAGAAAATGAACAAACTCGCGCTCGCCATTGCGTGCCGCGCCCTCGGCGATATTCGACGGAATCGAGATCGCAGCCCGTCGCATCTGCGCGACGAGCCCATAAATGTCGGTGGCGGGGAATGATGTAGTGAGCCGATACACCTCTTCCACCAGCGCGACGGAACGTTGCCACGCCAACAGGTTTTGATGTTTTCTCCTCACGCCTCACTCCTCACCCCTCACTGCCTTCAATCAATACCGATACTGATCCGACTTGTACGGGCCGGCCTTGGACACGCTGATGTACGCAGCCTGCTCATCCGTCAACTCGGTGAGCTGCGCATTCAGCTTCTTCAGTTGCAGGCGCGCGACTTTTTCGTCGAGATGTTTCGGCAAAGTGTAGACGCCCACCGGATAGTCGGCGTTGCGGCCGAACAATTCGATCTGGGCAATGGTCTGGTTGGCGAACGACGATGACATCACGTAGCTCGGATGGCCCGTGCCGCAACCAAGATTCACCAACCGACCTTTGGCCAGCAGGATGATGCGTTTGCCATCCGGGAAGATAATGTGATCCACCTGCGGCTTGATTTCTTCCCACTCGTACTTCTCAATCGCCTCGACCTCAATCTCGTTGTCGAAGTGGCCGATGTTGCAGACGATGGCTTGATCTTTCATCCTCGCCATGTGGTCATGGGTGATGACATGGTAGTTGCCGGTGCAGGTGACAAAAATGTCAGCCTTGTCGGCGGCGTAATCCATGGTGACCACGCGATAGCCTTCCATCGCCGCCTGCAGCGCGCAGATCGGGTCGACCTCGGTGACCCACACCTGCGCCGACAGCGCGCGCATGGCCTGGGCCGAACCCTTGCCGACATCGCCATAACCGGCGATCAGCGCGACCTTGCCGGCGATCATCACGTCGGTGGCGCGCTTGATGCCATCCACCAGCGATTCGCGGCAACCGTAGAGGTTGTCAAACTTGGATTTGGTGACGGAGTCGTTCACGTTGATGGCGGGGAACTTCAGTTCGCCACGCTGATGCATCTGGTACAGCCGATGCACGCCGGTGGTGGTTTCTTCGGTCACGCCCTTGATCTGCGCCAGCCGCGTCGAATACCACTTGCCATCGGTGGCCAGCTTGGCCTTGATGGCGGCAAACAGAACGCGTTCCTCTTCGCTGCCGGGCTTGGCGATCACCGACGCATCCTGCTCGGCGCGAGCGCCGATGTGCAGCAGCAGCGTGGCATCGCCGCCATCGTCGAGAATCATGTTGGAATAGCCGCGATCCGGCCACTCGAAGATGCGATGGGTGTAGTCCCAGTACTCGGCCAGCGTCTCGCCCTTGACCGCGAACACGGCGGTGCCGCCAGCGGCAATAGCGGCAGCGGCGTGATCCTGGGTCGAGAAAATATTGCACGAAGCCCAACGCACTTCGGCACCCAGTGCGGCCAATGTTTCGATCAGCACCGCGGTCTGAATGGTCATGTGCAGCGAGCCGGTGATGCGCGCCCCCTTGAGCGGTTGCGCCGCCGCGAACTCTTCGCGGATCGACATCAGGCCCGGCATTTCGGTTTCGGCAATGCGGATTTCCTTGCGGCCCCAGTCGGCCAGCGAAAGATCGGCGACGATAAAGTCGCCTTTGGTAACAGCGGTAACAGCTTCAGTCATGGCGTTCATGCTTGCTCCTTGAGCTTGCGGCCAGACTGGGGAAACAGGGGGAGGTTTGCTCACCCGTCGCCCCGTGTCCGGCACGGGTTGGTCAGGTGAGCGCAGTTCTGAAATCCGAGCCTGGGGGCGAACTGTGCAGTCCGCCTTGCAGCGCTCCTCGGAGTGGGGCGGATTATATAACCTTTTGGCAATCGGCTAAACTGCCTCTCGATATGCCAAACGAAACCCGCCCGTGACCGACAGCGCCGACGCCACCGACCAGGCGGCCGCCTTCATCGCCCGCTGGCGGCACGCCGACGGCAGCGAGCTGGCCAATGCACAGATGTTCGTCGGCGAACTGTGCAAGCTGCTGGGCGTGCCGCTGCCCGACCCGGCGCGGGCCGACACCGCCGACAATGCCTACGTCTTCGAACGCCGCATCATCTTTCGCCACGGCGACGGTGGTAGCGCCGAAGGCCGCATCGACTGCTACCGGCGCGGCGCCTTCGTGCTCGAAGCCAAGAAGCTCAAGAGCGGCGGCGCGCGCAGTTTCGACGACGCGCTGATGCGCGCCCGCGCCCAGGCCGAGGGCTATGCCCGCGCCCTGCCGGCCGACGAGGGCCGGCCACCCTTCCTCGTCGTGGTCGATGTCGGCAATGTCATCGAGTTGTATGCCGAATTCTCGCGTTCCGGCGCCACCTACACGCCCTACCCCGATCCGCGCAGCCACCGCATCGCGCTGGCCGATCTGGCCGATGCCAAAATCCGCGAACGCCTGCGCCTGTTGTGGCTGGAGCCTCTGGCGCTCGACCCGGCGACGCAGACCGCCCGCGTCACGCGCGAAATCGCCGCGCATCTGGCCGAAGTCGCCAAGTCGCTCGAAGCCGCCGGCCACAGCGCCGAAACCGTCGCCGGCTTTCTCACCCGCTGCCTGTTCTCCATGTTCGCCGAGGATGTGGAACTGATACCCAAGGG
>JAYUGL010000120.1:0-1910 GCA_043738385.1 Sterolibacteriaceae bacterium | reverse complement strand
AGTCAGGACTGCCCCGGCTGGCTGCCAACGCCAAAGGCTTGCGCAGCCTCACTGCATGGCCTTGGATCATTAGTCTCAACTTGAACGCTACTTAGAATCAGTGGCCATCTGCCCCGTCTGCACGCCGGCTTTGTTGGCATTGCTCGGTGTAGTAGCGGCCTTGGGCTCGCCTGTCCTGGGTGCCACCATCCTGCTTGCGTTTGCTTTAGGGCGAGCTATCCCGATCGGGGTGGGAGCTTGGGCCATGGGTTGGCTGGAAACCTTCAAGCCGCTTGCGAGATATCAACGTGCTTTCGATGTGGGCGGCGGGGTCTTGCTAGTCCTTGTGGGGTTGTACATGCTCAACGCCTACTTCTTCGTGGTGCCCGAACTGGCGGGGTGAGAGCGATGAGCGCAACGACCGATGCCGCCTTGATGGATCAGATAGCCAGGGTTTTTAAACTGGCTTGCCGGGAGAAAGACTGGTAAGTGGCGGAGTTTCTCCTTCGGGCTTTGGAGGCGATTGCAGAGCGCGAAGGTGATGATGCGCTGTTGGAATCTGCCTACGGCCAATTGTTGGAGCTTTGTCCTGGTCGTGCGTGCCACTGATCAGACGCCGATTGCGTAAATTTTTTTTGGAGATGCGCGTGAAAATCTTTTTGTTACTTGGTGCTTTGACCTTCCTTTCGGCGCCGGCCGTAGCGGCGACGCAGACCGTCGTACTGTCGATGCCGAAGATCGCTTGCGCCGCCTGCACGAACAAAATCAGGGCTGCACTGACGAAGGTAAAAGGAGTCAAGACGACGGAGATGAACCTTGAAAGGCGTCAGGCAGTCGTGTTATTCGATGACGCTCAAACTTCTGTCCAGGCTCTGACCAAGGCAACAGCGGATGCAGGCTTTCCGGCGGAAGTCGTGAAGTGATAGGCGTGGCGCAATTTGATGCCGAGGCTCGCACGTGACGCCAGGGGCGGGCGTCCGCACGCCGCGCGGGGCGCGACGCTGGTTGCCGTGGGTCGGTGGGCTGCTCGGCCTGCTGGCGCTGGCCTGAGTGCTGCGCAGCTTTGACCTCAACCGCTTTCGCAGCATTCTGACCGGCGCAGACCCACGCTGGCTGGTCCTGGTGCCCTTGTCCATCCTGGTCGAGCAACTGGTGCGCGCATGGAAGTGGCGCCAACTGCTGTACCCGCTGCGTCCGGTGGGCGTGCTTCGCCTGTTAGGGACCATCATGGCTGGCTACCTGCTGGCGGCCTTGATCCCGCTTGGATTTGGCACCATCGCCCGATCCTGGCTGGTTGCGCGTCGCGAGGACTTGAAGCTCGCGAGCGTCTTGGCGACGGTCGCGCTCGATCGGCTGACCGACGGGATTGTGTTCGCCTGCCTGGTGCCGCTCGCGTTGTTCTCTGTCGTCCTCGACGACCCCACCGGGGGTATCCGCAAGGGCCTGGTCTGGGGCGGTGCCGGGAGCTTCGTGTTGTTCGCCGCGGTACTGCTCGCCTTGCTGGCGTACCGTAGCGATGCGTGGAACCCCAACGGCCCGTTGTTCACGCTGGTCCGTCGGCTGCCGCAGCGCTTCGTACCAGCGGTCCAGCGCGTTGCGGCAGCCTTCGCCGAGGGCATCGCGTGGCCAGGCCAAGCCTGGCGCGGGGTGGGCGTCGTACTTGCCAGCGTAGCGATCAAATTGCTGGCCGCCACCCATCTGCTGTGGGCGGGGCTGTCGATCGGGGTTGTGCTCGAACCGGCACAGTACCTGTTCCTGGTCGTGTTTCTCGGCTTCCTGATGATCTTGGGCCACTTCCTCCGCTTCATCGGCAGCTTTGTGGTCGGTGGGGTGTTTGCGCTCGGCTTGTTCGGCGTCGCTCCCGAGCCGGCGCTCGCGATGGTGCTGATTGTCGAGATGGCGAGCATTCTGAGCATTGCCGGCGTTGGCGC
>JAYUGL010000119.1:0-1912 GCA_043738385.1 Sterolibacteriaceae bacterium | reverse complement strand
CGGCCAACTTTGTGGAACCAACTTCATAAAAATCGTGCCATTTTTCGTCCTTGCTACTGCCCCCGCCGGGCCCACCCTTGTTATGGAAGATTTGCTGTATCCAGAAACAAGCCACGGACGAATTCAGCAGCCCGAGCAAACCCAGGTGATCAGCCTCGCTGCAATCGGCGGGCAGCTTGATGACCTGCGCGTGTCGATTGAATACCTTCCCGCCGCGGTCTAAGACAAAGTGGTTGTGGGTGGCAACCAGCGGAAACGTGATGGTTAACGGCGTCGCGATTCGACGCATGCCAACCTGATGCCAAGCCCACCATGGCCGCCCTTCCTCAAAGTAGGTTCTCTTGGCAAACGTCGCTCTATTGCCAAGCACCGTTCGGCTTGACCAAAGCCAACGTGCCATAGCTGGTGTCTCGTTGAGAGACCGTGCCTCAGTGCCGCTGTACGAGAACAGAACTTCGTCGTTCGCCGCAATGCCCCAATCACGCACCTGATCACCGACGATAAGCTGGCGCCTAGCTTCAGGCTCAACCGAGGCGCGGAGAAACGCCGATGCCGGTGCGAGCATGACTTCGTCGGCGTTGGTCATGCCGAAAACACCCATTTCTAGCGATATTGCGCCGAGCGTTTTTGTCGCGACGGCTTCGATGGACTCCTTTAAGTCCGCCGCACCGCCACCCCCAATACTCCACGGATGCTTGCGAAACGTTGTCCTCGGCGTATCGGCCACGCTGACGAAGTCGCTCTCGCTGCCTGCCTGGTCAAGCTGCCCGACGATGGCGCTCCAGACCAGCCCCTTCGCCGGATCGTCCGGCGTGCTGGGCTCACCCTTGATGCCCATGACCGTGCGCACGCTGTCATCCACTGGCGCTCGATGGCGGCCAAACAGGATGACCGTCGGCGTGCCGTGGCCCGGAATGTAGGCGCCAGAGGTGTCCACCACATGCGTCAGGTCCAGCCGGGGCAGCACCTGCTCGATCAGCTTGCTGCCGAACTCACGCTTCATGAACGAGTTGGCGGTGATCAGGCCCACGTAGCCGGCGCTGCGGCCATCGGCGGGCTGCACCGCCAGCTCGAAGAAGCGCTCGGTGAACGGAGCGCCCAGCGAATACTTCATGTGACAGCTGGCGTACTTCAGCCGATAGGCCGCGTTCAGCGCGGCGTCCTTCACCACGATGTAGGGCGGGTTGCCAACCACAGCGTGGTATTGCCGGCCCAGGATGCGCTGCACTTCGGCGAGGTCTTCGCTGGCGTAGGCGTGGGCCAAGCCGGTGTCGGCATGGCTTGCTGCGTTGTCGAACAGCGACTGGGTTTCGGTCAAACCAAAGCGCGTGCCATGCAGCAGGCTGTCGCCTATTGCCACCGAAATTCGGAAGCTGTGCGCCTCAGACAGCCGCCGGGTACCCGACACCTGCAAGGCCGCCACAAGAAGCCGGAAGCGCGAGATGGCAATCGCGAAAGGGTTCAGGTCCACACCGGCCACCGCGTCCAGCGCCTTCTGTGCAATGTCCACCGGGTTGCGGCCGGGTTCGTGCCTCTGCCACTCGGCCACCAGCCGATGGAAGCCACCCAGCAGAAAGTGGCCTGAGCCGCAGGTAGGGTCGATCATCCGCACTTCGCGGAAACCGAATTCGTTGATGGCGGGGATGAGCGTGCGGTCGAGGATGAACTCTTCGACGAACTCGGGCGTCTGCAGCAGCGCGTAGCGTTTGCGCGTGGCTTCGCTCAGGTCCTGGTACAGGTCGCCGAGGAAGCGCGTGTTCCAAGCGGCGTCGGTGAAGTCGTGCGTCAGGACGCCGGTGTCGGGGTTCTTGTTCCTGAACCGCACCGGCTTTCCTGGAGGCCAGTTGGTGTGAGTCAGACCGATGTGGCCTGTTGAATTCGGCTGTATGGCTGTTCGACTTTCCTTTCTTTC
>JAYUGL010000118.1:0-15348 GCA_043738385.1 Sterolibacteriaceae bacterium | reverse complement strand
ATTGCATTTTTAGCGCTTCGGCGCCGGCTGCAATCAAAATCGCCGTTGTGGCTCTCCATTTCATGGCTGGCGCGTACTCAGAGCCGGTGACCGGCATTGTGCTCAGTCTGCTGCTGCTGACGCCGCCGCAATCTCTGCGGTGGTCGGCGACACAAAAGCAGGCCAACGCTGAGAACGGACAGCGCCTGCGATCGTATCATCAGCGAAGCGATGCACGTGCCGTGGCTGGCGATGCAGCCGATACGCGGCCGTAACCAAATGATGTGGCTAGATTGGGTCTCCGCGCTGGGCATCATGTTTGCCCCGCGCAACATCGGTCCCTCCAATACCATTGAGCTTTGCGCGTCGTGGCTGGACGAGTCTCCCGTCTGGTCGCAGCGATTGGAACGGCGCGGACGCTTGCTGTGCGGGCTCGGGCGAGAGCTATTTATTGATCGCTCGGCACACCGGCTTTCAGGAGCCGCGCAATTGACGCCCAATCTGAGCGCGGATTCGGCGATCAAACGGGCGCACAGTGCGATGCTGGATAAGCCGGAAGATCTCGAGCGGGACATCAATCTACATAGAGACTCATCGAAGAGGCCATACGGCAAAACTCTTCGAGTGAAATGAAATGGATTTCACTTCAGGCAATTTTTTGTTGTTTGTATCGGGTCTGACGTTTCTATATCACCTGAATCAGTCAAGACAACTCAGGCGCTGGCTGATGTTGATCGCCAACATTGTGTTCGTGGGAAGCTTTGTTTCAGAGCCCTTACAAATCGCTCCGTTTGCCGCGTTCCTGGTGCTGAGCTACGTCGCAACGCTGGCCATGCGTTGGGGGCCGCCACGGGTTGTGTTTGGTTTTGCAATTGCGACACTGCTATTTGTTTTCGCCGTGCTAAAGAGGTACTCGTTCCTTGACGGACATTTTTTGCTTCCGTTCCCTTATCTGAGCGTCGGGCTTTCCTACATTCTGTTTCGTGTCCTGCAAGTGATGATTGACGGTTACTCCGGAGATCTCCAGCGGCCGATGAGTCCCCTGAGCTTCCTCAACTACACCTGCAATTTCTTGTGTTTCGTTTCTGGGCCCATTCAGCGCTCCAATGATTTCTTGGCCGCCGAAGCTGATCCAGCGCAGGCGTTGGATTCCGGCAGGGTCTTTGCAGCGGTTTCACGAATCATCGCCGGCTATGTCAAGGTCGCGGTGTTCTCCGCGATTGCTCAATTCTTTTTCTCCCATCTGACCGAAATCGTTCTGGCTCCCGAGTTGGGTTTGCCAAGCCTGAAATTTTTCGCCATGTATGTGTTCGCCGCCGCCGCATACACCCTCTACCTTTACTACAACTTTTCCGGATACATGGATATCGTCATCGGCATCGGTTGGCTGTTAGGACAAAATCTTCCGGAGAATTTCAACAAGCCATTCTCAGCGCGCAGTTTCCTGGAATTCTGGTCGCGCTGGCACATGACCCTGTCGGATTGGTTCAAGACCTATGTCTTCAACCCGCTGCTGAAGGCCCTGGCTACGCGTTTCACCTCGCCGGGGATCGATCCCTATCTCGGCGTGGTAGTGTTCTTCATCACCTTCCTGATCATGGGTCTCTGGCACGGCGCGAGTTCGGTGTTCATCGTGTACGGCTTGCTGATGGGGGCAGGGGCCAGTATCAACAAGTTATGGCAGGTAGTGGCGACTCGGCGACTCGGCAAGAAGAGCTACCAAGCGCTGGCAAAAAAATCGGCCTTCGTCTACCTGTCTCGTGGCCTGACATTCGCCTACTTTGCACTGGCGCTGACCTGTCTGTGGCTGGACATGCAGCAGCTGGTTTGGCTGACGCGGCAGCTCGGCATATTCGGCATCATTGCCTGTTACCTCGGCCTCACGGTCGCCGCTGTCATGGCGTTTCTCGTGTGGGACACGCTGGCCTCGCAACTGACGCCGCTGCGTCTGCGTGTGAACAGCTTATCGAGCGGTGTGGTTGCGCGCAATCTGGCGCTGAGTTTCGAGATACTGTTGATCGTCACGGTCGCCTCCTTTTTTCACAAGGCGCCGGAGTTTGTGTACCGCGCCTTCTGATGAAATCCATCCTCATCCAGATCGCGCAATTGCTGACCGCCGTGCTGGCGCTGTATGGCGTGCTGCTTGCAATCAGTCTGGTGCTGGTGCCACAGACCAAAGTGGGGCAGCGGCTGGATACGGCCCGCGCGGCGTCATCGCTGTTCCTGACTGAGCCAAAATACGTCTTCATGGCGCGCAGCCAATTGAACACCACTGCCGACAAGGTGGTTCTGGTTGGCGCATCGAACATGCTCGCCGGTTTCAAGCAAGCCCAGGTGCAGGCGCTGGTACCCGAGGCCGAGGTGCAAAACTTGTCGGTGGGTGGATCCAACATCAGGCAAGTGAGCCAGATCGTGGATCTTGTTCGGGAGGTGCAAGCACCCGAAGCGCGGCGCCACAACACCTACGTGATCGGCCTCTGGTACGGACTTTTCGCTGACGACAAGGCGCGCTGGTACACGCCCGATCGGCACGCAGGTGACACCGATATCGACATCGAGCGTTATCGCTATGGCTTTTACCGGCGTACCGCAGCCGGCGCCACGCCCCTGTTGCCGCCGCGGTATCTGGATACCGGTGTGCTGTTGATCCACCCCTTTCTCGTGCTGGACCGCACTGCCCGTGACCTGACCCAATCGCTGCGCAACTTCATTGAGGTCAAGTCGCCACCGCTCAGTGACGACCAGCGCGATGCGGTCGTGCTGCGCGACGCCCAGAAACGCAAGTACCTCGCTTTCTGGCGCGAGTACATGGGTTCCACCAAGACGCTTGATGACGCACCATTTCAAGTGCTGGCCCAAATGATTGATCGCATCCTGGCCGAAGGCGGCCGCGTGGTTCTGGTCGACATGCCGATTCCACAGTGGCATGCACAAGGTTCGGCACTTGCGGCCGATTACCGGCAACGCGTGGACGCCATATTGGCCGGCCTGCAGATACGCACCGGGGTCTCGGTGCTGAAGATGGGCGACGCCGGCGCCAACGATGATTTCAGCGACGACGTGCACCCCAAGCCGCGGGTGACCAGGCGCTGGGCGCAGCGCCTGGCCGTGGTGTTGAATGCCAGCTCGGACCTGACACGGCGACAGACTGCCAGTGCGCGCTGACCACGACAACCTTTACTCCTCACTTCCCGAGAAGACCACCATGAACACCGAGACCATCTTTACCAAGCTGACCGGCATTTTTCACGATGTGTTCGATGACGAAAGTATCGTCGTGACAGCGCAGCTTACCGCCACCGACGTGGACGAGTGGGACAGCCTCAGTCACATCCGGTTGGTGCTGGCCATCGAAAAGAAGTTTGGCCTGAAGTTCTCCGCCGCCGAAGTCGGGCGTTTGAAGAACGTCGGCGAGTTCGTCTCCATGATCCAGGCCAAAGCGGCATGACCATGCCAGAGGCGAAAAACATTTTGCTGGGCGCGTTGGCGGAGGGTCTACAGGCCACCGTCGACTTCAGCGTCACGGCGCAGGAGATGCAGAAGTTTGCTGAATTGTCCGGCGACTTCAATCCGCTGCATACCGACGCCACCTTCGCGCGCAACAAGGGCTTCAAAGGCGTGGTCGTGTATGGCGCGTTACTGGTGGCCAAGATCTCGCAGTTGATCGGCATGCAGCTGCCCGGGCGCAACAGCGTGTGGGCCAGCGTGTCGCTCGACTTTCGCAATCCGCTTTACGTGGACCAGCCCGCGCAGGTGGAGGGCGTGGTCACCATGGTGTCGGACTCGACCGGCATGGCTGAACTGATGCTCACGGTGCGCGCCGCGGGTAAGGTGCTGGCCAAGGGCACGGCCGGGGTGATCGTTGGACGCTGACCTCCTCATGGCCCCACCCACCGCTGAGAAATGGTTCCTGGTCTCCGGCGGCTCCGGCGGCATCGGTGCGGCCGTGTGCGACCTGCTCGCCGCACGCGGCTTCACGCCCGTGGTGGCCTATCACCGCAATGCCGCTGCAGCTGAAGCAGTGGCGCGCCGCAGTGGTGGATTCAGCCTCGCGCTGGACTTGAGCGACGAGGCCTCCATTCTCGCCGCGGTGGCACAGCTTGAAGCTGCGCCTGTGCTGGCCGGCTTGGTGCTTGCAGGCTCGCCGCCATTGTCGCTGGCGCCCTTCGGCAAGATCACGGTCGACGAGATGCGGCAGCAATGGTTGGTCAATGTACTGGGTCCGCAGCGACTGCTCGCTGAACTGGTCCGCCACTGCTTTCGCAAGCACCGGCGTGGGTCGGTGGTGGGCGTTCTGACGCGCGCAATGGGCGACGGGATCACCGGCGCTTCAACGGGTATGGGCGCCTATATCATCGCCAAGCACGGCATGGCTGGCGTGCTGGCAACGCTCGCGGCCGAGTATCCGTGGCTGCGCGTGCGGGCCGTGAAACCCGGCTACACCGAGACCCGCATGCTCGATGCATTTGATGAACGCTTTCTCGCCCTCCAGCGCGAGAAAGCGCCGTTTCAGACGCCGGAGCAGGTGGCGGCGCTTATTGTTGAGGAGGCCATCGGCGCATGAGCAACGATCTCTATTCCCAGCTCGCTTGGCTACCGCCGCCGCCCGACGATTTTTCTGCGCAATGTCGCCAGTTGCGGAACGACCCGGCTGAGCCGGGCAGGCACATACAGCATCTGGCCCGCCATGGGCTGGATGAGAACCAGCTGAATCGCCTGTCAAAAACCATCGAGATGGCGCGCATTGATGGGAAATCTCTGGCGCCATTGATACCGGTCCGGCTAGGAATTCTCAGCAACGCGACGACTCACTTCTTGGTGCCGGCGTTGATTGCTACGGCAGCCAGACATGGCATTGCACTTGAATGCATCGAAGCAAACTTCGACCAAGTAATGCAGGAGGCCCTGTCTGCGGATTCCGAGATTGCCCAATCCAAACCGGATATCGTGCTGGTCGCTCTGGATCATCGCGGTCTTCCTCTGCGGTCGAC
Source organism: Sterolibacteriaceae bacterium (assembly GCA_043738385.1). Taxonomy (GTDB): domain Bacteria; phylum Pseudomonadota; class Gammaproteobacteria; order Burkholderiales; family Rhodocyclaceae; genus JANYCD01. The sequence goes on along the minus strand of JAYUGL010000118.1, from coordinate 10,378 downwards.
GCCCGGCGAAGCCACCGCGGCAAAGCAGTCGGTGGCAAGTGCGCTGGAATACCTGCAGTTGATCCGGGATGGGATACGAAATAACAGCAACGCTGTTTGCATACTTCAGACCATCGTACGTCCGGTGGAAACCAACTTCGGCAACCTGGACTTCGTACTTCCGGGGACGCCGCGTGGTCTGGTCGATGCATTCAATCGCGGGCTTGCTGAAAGTCTCGCCGGCACCCAGGATCTGCTTCTCGACATCGCTGGAATAGCGGAAACCGTCGGCCTGTCGGGATGGCACGATGCGGGCTTGTGGAACATGGCGAAAGTCCCGTTCTCCAATACCTATTTGCCGTTGTATGCGGACCACGTTTGTCGCCTGATCGCCGCGCAGCGAGGCAAAAGCCGGCGCTGCCTGATTTTGGATCTCGACAATACGATCTGGGGTGGGGTGATCGGTGACGATGGCCTGGAAGGGATAGTCCTCGGGCAGGGCGATGCCACCGGCGAGGCCTTCCTCGACACGCAGCGAACCGCCCTGGCGCTACGCGAACGTGGTGTCATCTTGGCGGTCTCCTCGAAAAACAATGACGAGACGGCCAGGCTGCCGTTTAAAAGTCATCCGGAGATGCTGTTGCGCGAGGACCATATCGCGGTCTTCCAGGCCAACTGGAACGACAAGGCAACCAACATTCAGGCCATCGCCAAAGAACTGGCGCTCGGACTTGAGTCGATGGTATTCCTCGACGACAACCCGGTCGAGCGTGGGCTGGTGCGAAGAATCCTTCCCGAAGTGGCGGTCCCGGAATTGCCTGAAGATCCGGCGCTACATGCCCGAACCCTTCTCGCCGCCGGCTATTTCGAAGCGGTGGCTTATTCCAATGAGGACAGGCAACGCGCCGGTTTCTATCAGGACAATGCGCGGCGCGTTGCCCTGTCGAATTTGGCGGGCGATCTGAGTGCGTATCTCGACTCGCTCAACATGACCATCACATTCCAGCCTTTCGATGGAATTGGTCGCGCGCGCATTTCTCAGCTCATCAATAAATCGAACCAGTTCAACCTTACGACGCGTCGCTACTCCGAGCTTGAAGTTGCCGAAGCCGAGCGCGATCCCGACAGCTTCACCTTGCAGGTGCGCTTGTCCGATACCTTTGGTGACAACGGCATGATCAGCGCTCTCATCTGTCGCACCGTCGGCGACGATTGGCACGTCGACACGTGGCTGATGAGCTGCAGGGTTCTGGGCCGCAAAGCGGAGAATGCGGTTTTGCAAGAAGTCGTGATGAATGCCAGAACCCGCGGTATTCGTCACATCCGAGGCGTCTACCTGCCCACCGAGCGCAACAAACTGGTAGCAGATCATTACCCCAAACTCGGTTTCACTGCGCTTGAGCAGCGCGCAGATGGTTCCACCGTCTGGCAACTCGACGTCGCGAGCTACGTTCCGCAAATATTTCCCATGAGCGTGGTACGCGTGGGTGTTTGATCCGGCCCGGGATCCTATCCACCGATGGCGGCTTACCGGCCGACCATTGGCATCAGGCACGACCTAACTCGTTCCTTGCCAAAAACAATTTTGGAGGTATTTATATGCTTGTCTCAATGCTGAGAAAATGGCTGAAGCGGTCCCATCAATTATCCAAGGCAGTGTGGTGCGCGGCGTTCTTATTGTCCGGATTGGATTCTTTGACCCATGCGCAAAGCCTTCCATCAAACAAGGCGATGACGGGCAACTCGCTTGGCCTGAAGGAAGCACCCCGCCAAGCCACTACCCGGTCGACATCGGGAAGACGAAACACCCCGGTGCTAAATGCAGGTTTTTTGCTGGGCGTTTTCTCGGGCGGTTTCGACCCCAAGTCCGCCGACAGTTTTGAAATCTGGTTGGGCAGAAAGTCTGACTTCAACGTCGAATTCCTGACCGAAACCGCGTACACCGACTACGTGGGGCAGGGTGGAGAAAAAATAACCGACGCTCTGTCGCATTCCGGATGGCTGCCGCCGGTATGGGCCGCCGGCCACGCCGACAGAAATATGCTGTTTTCCATTCCGCTTGCGACCAAACAGGATCGGTCCCTGGCGAATGTGGCGGCAGGACAATACGATGTTGTGTTCACCAATATCGCGAAAAACATCGCCAGCAATTATCCGAATGCCATTATTCGGATTGGATGGGAATTCAATGCCGACTGGTATGCCTGGTCCGCCGCCGGGCGGACGCAGGATTACATCAATGCATTCAGACGTGTCAGCAACATCTTCAAATCAGTGTCACCGACTTTTACAATCGATTGGTGCCCGGTCAACGGATTCTCGGCAAATGCTTCGGCCGAGCAGGCATACCCCGGCGATGACGTGGTTGATGTCATCGGTTTGGATTTATACAACGATTACCGATGGGGTGACTACAAGACGGATCCGGTCAAAAGATGGGAATGGCTGAAAACATTCAGTCATGGGCTGGTATGGCAGCAAGCGTTTTCTACCGCGCACGGCAAGCCAATGAGTTTGCCTGAGTGGGGCGTCAACAGGGACGATCCTTACTTCATCGAGCAAATGTACAACTGGATCACTACTCACGATTATGCTTACGTGGCCTATTGGAATAGTAATTCCGCATTTGCCGGGGCACTCTCCAACAACCAATATCCGAATGCTGCCGCTAAGTATAAACAGTTATTTGGCACCTTGCCTTCGCATTCCCTTTCAGGGAAAGTCAATTAAAAACCAGGGTGAGTGAGTAGCCTGATGCAAGTGCATGCTAACTACTCGATGAGTCCGAAGACTGTCGAAAATAATTTCGAGTTGTTTTTGTTCGAATTGTGAATGAGGTAACAATGAACTACAAGTCATATTGCGATCTGGCAGCTGATGTTCTGACTGCTGCCCATAAAATACCTGGGGACATAGACCTTATTGTTGGCGTCCCACGAAGTGGCCTTTTGGCTGCTTCAGTATTGGGATTGAACTTAAACAGGCGGATTTGTGATCTACAGTCATTTCTAAATAATGGTTTGGTTGCAAATGGAAAAACGAGGAGTCCGACCGGGTTTTCTTTTGATCGTGTTCATGACGCGCGCTCAGTTCTGATTGTTGATGACAGTATCGCAACCGGATCTAGTTTAGATCAGGTGCGTGCCGAGGTTGCTGGCTGCGAATATAAAGGGAAAGTCTTATATATGGCCGTATATGCAACCGATGAATTTAAGGACGACTTAGACTGCTTTGCTGAGGTGGTTCCACTACCACGAATTTTTCAGTGGAACCTTTTTCATCGTGTTGAAGCGGAATATTATTGCGTCGATATCGACGGAGTTCTTTGTTTTGATCCAAGCAAACAACAGAACGATGACAGTAAATCTTATCGTGACTTTTTGCTAAATGCCACGCCATTAGCTCGACCTACTTATCCAATCGGTCACTTGGTGACCAGCCGACTTGAAAAATATCGTGCTGAGACTGAGGCATGGCTACATCAACGGAGTATCAAATACGGTCATCTACACATGCTGGATTTGAAATCTGCGGAAGAGCGAAGAAGACAAAGAATTCATGCCTCATTCAAAGCCGACATTTATTCAAAGCTATTAAGCACCGTTTTGTTTGTTGAAAGTGAGGCCAATCAAGCGCATGAAATTTGTATGCGCTCAGGTAAGCCGGTGCTCGATTACGGGAATCAAAAGTTGGTTCATCCAGGCTTTGGGCTATCACTCATCATGCAGAAGAATAGAAAAATGTCAGCACGCATAACTAACAAAATTCGTCATATCGCAAGGCAATTGTTTTGAGCTTGGGACGAGCCTTTGGACACGTTTAATAGCGCGCGGTGGGTGGCACTTTCACAAGTGGGGCGCGTTGCAATGCAGTTATGCAGTCTGGCCCTCCTCGCACGTTTGTTACCGCCCGCTGACTACGGACTAATGGCGATGGCAACGGTTGTCACGAATTTCGCGTTGTTGCTACGGGACCTCGGGACAACGGCCGCGATTATCCAGAGAAAGGATTTGCAAGAGGAAACGAAAGCAACTGTATTTTGGCTGAATAACTTGATGGGCTGGTGTCTCGCGTTCGCACTGATTGTTTTTTCCCCAGTTATCGCACGTTATTTCTCTTCGGCCAAACTGGTGCCTGTCTTGCTTGCGTTGGCAATACTATTCCCGTTAGCGAGTGCGGGAGCGGTACATCAAGCCTTACTAGAACGCCAATCGGCGTTTAGAGTACTCGCACGAATTGAACTAGGCTCTTCTGGTCTGGGTCTGGCGGCAGCAATGGTCGCTGCTCTTTCGGGTGCCGGTGTATATAGTTTGGTGATCCAGACAGTTCTGACAACCGGTCTGTCTTGTGCGCAGTTGTGGCTGGCATCAGGATGGCATCCTCGATCACGTCCGGTATGGTCAGAAATCAAGGGCTTGATCGGCTTTAGCGGAAATCTCACCGCTTTCAATTTCATCAACTATTTTTCACGAAACGCCGACGGCATGATCATAGGACGCTACCTAGGTGTTACCGCGCTAGGGGCATATTCAATGGCGTACAAACTCATGCTCTTCCCGGTACAAAATCTGAGTTGGGTCGCTGCAAAAGCTCTATATCCGGTCATGAGTAAACATCAAAATGACACAGCCAAAATTTTGAAGTTATACCTTCGAGCAATACGTTTAATTGCGTTATTTACCGCGCCATTGATGGCAGGACTCGTCGCTGTACGAGAGCCTTTTGTACGCATCGCTTTTGGGCCGAACTGGGGCATGGTGCCAGAAATACTTGCTTGGATGGCACCGATAGGTTTTATCCAATCGATTGTAAGTACTAGTGGAACTATATTTATGGCGCGTGGGCGGACAGATATCATGGTGTGGCTTGGTATGTTTTACGCCACCTTGGCGATAGCAGCTTTTGTCGTCGGATCTCAGTATGGCGTCGTTGGCGTTGCAGCCTTATTTTGTGCTGCAAATATTGTCAACGCCATTCCATGCATGGTGACGACCATGCGAATCTTGGAGTCATCCTTAAACAAATTATTGGAAGCCATCGCTGTGCCAGTTGTCGGCGCCTTGCTCATGTGGGGAGCGCTAACTGCGATGCAACTTATCTTTCCTTCCGCGTTTGCACAGGGCAATTTGGGGTTTTTGATGAGTGTTGGCTTTGGTGTTCTATCTTATGGTTTCATTATCGTTTTCATATTTCGGCAGGATTTGTCAGACGTTCGCACACTCGTGCGTCTGTCTCCTTAGGCGCCTCAGCTTAAAATTGTTTGGGAATGACTAACTAGGACTGGATGGAATGCTCGTAACTATTTATATTCCGACAAAGGATCGTGCCGAGGCGCTTGCTGTTGCTGTTGACTCAGTTCTTTGTCAAACGTATCAAGAGTTTGAATTGATCGTCGTTAACGATGGCGCGGCAGATAGCACCGAAAAGTATCTGGCGGATCTCACGGCAAATGATTCTCGGGTGAGAGCTATCAATAACCAACAGTCCTATGGCGCTCCAGCGGCCAGAAATCGGGCTATCCGAGAAGCACGTGGTTTTTTTGTCACGGGGCTTGATGACGATGACCATTTTCAACCTGACCGCCTTGCATCATTTGTTTCATGCTGGGAGTCGCTGAAAGAAAATGGTGTGACGCCATCGTGTCTTTATTCTCAGGATCTTATTATCGAAGGCAATGATCGGATCCGGCTTACAAAGAAGGCTGGACAAGTTCGATACGAGGATCTATTCAGTTATAACTGCATCGGAAATCAGATTTTTGCGCCGCGATCACATTTCATCGAGTCTGGCTTATTTGATGAATCTTTGCGCGCTTGGCAAGATTTAGAATTTTTCATGCGGGTGGTGAAGAATTTCGGGCCGGCGCACCTGCTAGATGCGGCAACATATATTTTTGATGATTCTCCAAGGGTGGATCGTATTTCGCATAAGTCACCGTCGAAGATTTATAACGCCTTCGAACAAGTCGCGTTGAAGCACGCACCTAACGGAGGGATGCGCAGACAACAGCTGTTTTTGCAGGTATTTGCGCCATATTATGGATTTCGTCCGAGAGTGCGTGACTGGATAGAATTCGTAAAAGGTGGGTTTTGGTTAACCGGGATGTTGCGGCTATTGAAAGCGACCGTAAAGAATGCCAGCCACTGACTTTGACTTTCTTAGTTGCCTAGTTTTTGAGCAATAATATTTACGACCACGACACGGATTTCACCGCGCTTACATGCCCACTGCATACCTTATTGCGACTTACCACAGTCCGCTCCACCTCAAGCGACTCGTCGACGCCCTGCGGACTGATCGCTCGGCATTCTTCGTTCATGTCGATAAGAAGGTAGATATGGCGCCATTTAGCTCACTTCTTCCTTCCGATGTCACCTTCTGCAACAAGCGTTTTGCCGTCTACTGGGGAGGGTTCTCTCTGGTTGAGGCCGAGTTAACTCTACTCCGGACAGCCCTTAGCGCAGGCGGTGCATTCGATCGATTCGTTTTACTCAGCGGGGCAGAGTATCCGCTCTATCCGGCAGTCGAGATTCAGGATTTTTTCGAGCGACATGCACTAAGCGAATTCATGAATATCGTTAACATGCCAGCAGATCATGTCGGCAAGCCAATCTCACGTCTCACCAACTATTGGATCGCCAGCGACGCGCCGGCACGATTGGGGCAAAGAATCCTCCGCAAGGCGCTAAAGACCTTCGGTCTGCTCCCGCATTCCCGCGACTACCGAGCCGTCTTTAAGAGCCTGCAGCCATACGGGGGAAGCAGTTGGTGGGCATTGACTCGGGATGCCTGCAACTACATCGAGCACTTTGTCCAAAACAATGTCGCGGTCGTTGATTTCTTTCGCAATACCCTCCCACCTGATGAAATGCTCTTTCACACAATCCTCGGCAACTCACCCTTCCGGGCGCGAATGGAACATAACCTCGTCTACACCCGTTGGGTAACATCAGATAGCCCAAATCCCGTCTTTCTGGATGAGACGGATATCGACCACTTCGCGCGCGGACCGGTCGTTGCCGATGACGTCTTTGGTCGCGGCGAGTTCCTATTCGCGCGCAAGTTTACCGACGCTTCATCACCCCTCGTGGATCGCCTTGAGCGCCTGGTCGCCACCCGCAAACTAATTCCTACTTCAATCTAGTTGCTCTCCGAAAGGATGAGAACTGGCCCGCAAATTTGAATAGCTTTATCAGGAATAACTCTGCACTTCACGCAACCCGCCCCGAATCCGCTTTTAAATCGGGGTTCGTTGTTCAAATAAAAGAAGCCACTTTTTAATGACTTGGTATGCGTCAGCGATATAGAGCGCGCCAACGATCAAGCTCGAGTGGCGATCGCCCAAACCATGATCGGGTATTCAGCATCGTTCGACATGTTGCGCCAAAATCCATAATCCCGGACTTGGCCACCGATGTGTGCTTTGACACATGCTCTATTACCCCAGGATCCTGTGGTAATTGAACCGGGATCGAAGCCACCGGCGACTAGTATTTCTCTCAAACCAACTTCGGTCCATCGACTATAGTCATGTGGCCTAGCGTGCACGCGGAATAAAAATGGCGTCGCGATCATTGCCGCTCCTCCTGATCTAACCATTGCCAGAATGTTAGCAACTGCAGCAATCGGGTGGCTGACATGCTCTAGAACTTGATCAGCAATAACAATATCGAACTGTTCCGACAGGGGTGATTTGCAGATATTGAAATCTGGATAGTCTTCTGAGCGGTAACTCTTGCTGCCGATTTTTTTCCACATCTCGTTCCAACCAGGGGAAATTTCGAGGATATCACCCGGGGGACGCGATTTGATGAACAAAGTGAACGCCTCAATTTGTCTGATCCTAAGCCAGTTACGGCTATCGTAGCCAAGCAACTTTACAAATAAGTTCCGCAGAAAGTTTGGCAACATCGTTCATTCCCTTTGAATTGGTGATTCCAGTTTTATACGCGTAAATGCTAGAAAATCTGTCCAGTGCTTGCTTAATGATCACTCGTCATGGACCAGCTTGGCTTCCGACAGCAATCAGGGTTGCGGTCTTGAGCATTTCAAAAGGACCGCTGAACAAGTGGTCGCGAGTGGGATGGTGAGGTCACCTTTGTACGAAGTTGTGACGCGAATAGAACTTTAATTAGATTGAGTACTGTTCTGTGGCCATGGATGCGTGGCATTCTCCTGCTATTGCTCATGCTGGACACACCGCTAATTTATCGAAGCCGCTTGCAGTGAACTCCTGTAAAACATAAGGCCAAGTCAAGCCTGACTTGGCAAAGCTTGGAACTGGCGTAAGATTTTTCTGAGAGAGCTTTCATTTCGCCACGGCTCGCAGATCTCGATGTATTTCCGCGTTTCCCGGCTCAGTCGATAAAGTTGCTTGTCCTCGGGCGAATGGCGGAAGGCGTTACACATGGCCATCGCGGCGCGAATCGCACGGAAGGCATCGCGACCGATGTGGTTGCGTGTACCCTTGAGGACGAAGGCGCCCGCCGCCAGCAGCAGCCGCGGCAGCCCCATGCCGAACTTGTAAGACATGTAAAGATTGTTGCGGACGGTAAAGAAGAATCGCCCACGCCCCCAAAACACGCGGTGCTGCGGCGAGACCTTGTGAAGAATCTCGACGTGCGGAACATATTCGATCCTGGATCCGGTATTGAGCATGCGATAGCACAGGTCGAGCTCCTCGCCGCAGAAAAACAGACGGGCGTCGTACCCGCCCACCGCTTCGAATACCTGGCGACGTATCGCATGGCCGGCGCCGATAAAGCGCGTCGTGGGAAAACACTGATCCGGCGTGCACCTGCCCGCGTAATCCCAGGAGGTATGGTCATTCTCGCCGGTAAAGTAGTTGGTAATGCGAAACCCGATCGCACACAGACGGGGATGTTCATCGAGGTAGGCCACGGCGCGCGCCAGCATGTGCGGGTCACCAAAAACGGCATCATTGTCGAGGGCGACGATGTAAGGCGCGGTTCCGATCGCCGTGGCGATGTTGCGGCCACCCGCCACGCCCGAGTTTGCCGGCAGCACCTTCAGGTGCGCGCACGGAACATGCTCGAGGAACGCCTTGAGCCTGCCGAGGTTGTAGGAATCGCTGCCCTGGTCAACGATGAAAATCCGTTTGGCCACGCCCTCCTGGGCGTCGGCGCTGGCGATCGCGGCGATGGTGTCGTCGACGCGATTCCATGAAAGGATGATCACATCGACACAAGGGCTGTCGGCGGCCTCGAAATTGTGCTCAGACATGGGGGTAGGCCTGGAGGTAACCGATGCAGAACAACCTGGAAAACGTCGTCGTTTGATCTGTATTGTCGAACTCGTCTCCCAATACCCATGGGTACGGTATCGGAACATAAGACGATGGCGGCATGCATTGCGCCAGTGCCATAAATTTCGCAGCTCGACTTGTTACCGAAGTCGCCAAGTACGATTCACCAAGAATCGCACATCCCTGTGCCGAGAAAGAACGGCGGTTAATATTCATCTCTGTCACCTGGCCTTATATTTAAATGGACGCGGCGTGACTCAATTGCGCGCGCCGGCTCATCATCCAGATGGCGATGCGGTAGAGCGGCGGACGAACAAGTTCACGATAGACCGCGAAGATCCCAAATGCCGTCAGCGCGAACCAGCGCGGCGCCGTGAGTCCCAGGCGCGCCGCATAACGGTGGTAATACTTGCCGAAGAAATAGCGGGTGTAGTACACCGACCAGTAGATGCGCTTGAGCATGGCCGTGCGCTGTCCGCCGTGCCTGACCTGAGCCAACGGCAAATGCAGGCTGTGACACGCGTTGGTCACATAGATCGCGTGGCCGTTGACGAACAGGTTCATCTGAAAATCGGTCTCTTCACGATAGCCGTTGCCGCGTGAATAGAATCCGTCGAAGGGGTAGCGCTGAACGAGACTGCGCCGTGTCAGGATGACGGCGTTGGTAATCGGCAGGCGGATGTCGCCAGAGAAGATCGCGCCATTGACGTACTCACACAACCATGGACGAAACGGCTTGGCGCGCCGCATGCCGACGCCAAAACGCTGCGTGGCCTGTTCGCGGGTTTCGCCGGTACGCATGTAGATGCGCCGACCGGAAACTGCACCGGCATTGTGTTCTTCCAGCTTGCTCAGACAGACGGCTGCGTAATCGGGCTCCAGATACTCGTCGTCGTCGCAGAACAGCACGAACGCGTTTGAACAACGTGCCACGCCGATGTTGCGCGACCGCGAGGCGCCCAGTCGATCCTTGTTGCGGATGACGTGGACCGTCTTTTCCGGGTAAGCCGACGCGATGCCGGCGATGATCGATTCCGTGTCATCGTCGCCGGCGTCATCCACGAAAATGAGTTCCGTGACCAGCGCCTGTTCGAAATAGCTGGGGCCAACCAGACGCAGCGTATGCGCCCGGTT
>JAYUGL010000117.1:0-1918 GCA_043738385.1 Sterolibacteriaceae bacterium | reverse complement strand
CAACGCAACCACCGCGGCCACCGCGATGCTGATCGCCAGCCACTCGATCCGCGTAAGTGTGACCAGCACGAGCGCGAGCGCGGCACAGGCGATGACCGGAATCAACCCGCCGCCCGGCAGCACGAACGGCTTGCCTTGTTCGGCTACGCCGCGACGTTGCAATACCCAGGCCGCGACACTGGTCGCGAAATATGTCAGGCAGATTGCGCCGCCGGAAATCAACACGAGTGCGGCGAAATTGCCGATCAGGGCCAGCGTACAACTGATGCCAGCATGCACGACGATGGCGAAGATCGGCACGCGCGTTTTCGCGGTGACGCGGGCCAGTAAGGAAGGCAGATAACCGTCACGCGCCAACGCATAAACGAGTCGCGACGTACCGAGCAGGTTGCCTTGCAGGAAACCGAGCATCGACATCGTCGCCGTGATCAGCAACATTACAGCGGCACCGGGCCAGAGCGCGCCTGCGGTTGCCGCCAGTGGCGTCGCGCTGTCTGCCAACGCGCCGCCGAGAATACCTTGCGTGACGATTTGCAGACCGACATATAACACCACCACGAACAGGATCGCTGTGACCGTGGCGCGGGGTACGAGGCGCGACGGGTTGGTCATTTCGGCCGAGGGCACCAGCGCGGTTTCCATTCCGGAATACGCGAACATCACCAACACCATCGAGCTGCCCAGCGCCGGCAATGAAGGCAGTGCATCGATACGAATAAAATCGGTGTGGACAAAAAACAATCCACCGACCACGAGGATCAGCAGCGGCGTCAGCTTGATTGCAGCGAGGCTTAAAATATCGGGAATCGCGCGCAAACTGGCCAATTGCTCCACCGGCTGATGCGTTGGGCCATCTTCGCCGAGCGCGATGCTGTCATGCGTGAAGACATACACCACATGCAAACCCATCAGCGCGGCGAGGCGGATCGGCGGCCGCATGTAGTCGGAGAAGATCAGAAAAGTCGAAGCAAACGGAATAAAGCCTCCATGTGCAGCGAGGCCATTGGCGACGGCACCCATCGCATGTTCGCGCACGCCGAAGTGGAGATTGCGTCCCTGGTAGCTCCAGCCACCGCCATCGGAGCCTTGCTCATCCTTTCTCTGCGACGGCAACGGGTTGAAGTCGCCCAGGCCGTTCAAGGCTGTTTTCGTTGAGGGGTCAAGGTCGGCCGAGCCGCCCGTGAAGGCCGGAAGTTTCGGCGCAATTGCATTCATTACCTTGGCGCCGGCAACGCGCGTGGCCATGCCTTTGGCGTCGGCGGGAAATACCGGGATAGCCGCATCCCAGTAGGGCGGCAACTCGCTGCGCAAACGGCATTGCAGTTCGCGCGTCAACTCGGGAAAGGCCTTGGCGTAATCAGCCATCCGATCGTTCCATACCGCTTCGTCATGTGCGCCGCGCTCCACTGATTGGCGAAAACGAGCCAGCGCTTCATCCGGCACGAGGAACTCGGGGGTGGTAGGCCAGCCCAGGTTTTCCTTGGTCTTGCGCACATCATCCACGCCGAGCGGGGAGCCGTGCGCCTTGAAACTGTCCTGCGCGGGAGAGCCATAGCCGAGATGGGTGCGCAGCAAAATCAGCGTGGGCCGCACAGTTTCCGCGCGCGCTGCCTGCAGCGCGATGTCAATCGCTGCCAAATCATTGCCATCGGCCAGCGTCACCGTATGCCAGCCATAAGCCTTGAAACGGGCTGCGCGATCTTCCGAAAAGGTGATATCAGTGCCAGCCGACAGGGTCACGCAGTTGTCGTCGTACAGGCAGGTGAGCTTGCCCAGCCGCTGATGTCCGGCCAGCGAAGCAGCCTCCGACGCCACCCCTTCCATCAAGTCGCCATCGCTGACGATGGCCCAGGTCCGATGATCAACCGGCGCGTGCCCGCCCTGGTTGTAACGGGCGGCCAGTTGCGCTTCGGCCATT
>JAYUGL010000116.1:0-5846 GCA_043738385.1 Sterolibacteriaceae bacterium | reverse complement strand
CTCAACACGCTGTTGTTGCGGCAGAAGATGGCTGAGGCTCGTGGCTTTGGCGAGGAAATCAAGCTGCCGGTGCTGGCGAAGTTGATGCTCGCTGAACGCTTTCTGCCCAGCCTGTTCGATCAAATAGCTACTGTAGCGGTGACAGATTCGAAGGGACACTGCGCGGACCTGGTGATGTTGGAGAAGGTTGACGCGCCCGAGAATTTGAGCTCGACCGCGAAGGCCAAGCTGACCGATGTGAGTGAAGCCAGAACTGGTGTGGTGCAGACGAAATCGGAAAGCGCGTTACTCGCCGAATGGAAGTCGTCAGAGGCCATCCTTGCCTGGGCTCGGGTACTGCCTCCCGTGGCGGACGTCGATCTACGGCCATACCTGTTTGCGACCAAGGACAAAAAAGATTACTTCGGGCCAGCTTCGGTGCTCGGCCATTTGGCGGCGGTTGCAGAGAAATTGCTTGGTCCCAAACTCTCTGTCCAGGCATTGGAGTCTGAGCTGAAGCAACTTGCTCAGCCGGAAGCGGCAAAGCTGTTTGAAGCTGTCCGGGCCAAAATCGTGAGCGGGGACAGCTTTGATACGCAACCTGCAGGAGTAGACGGCATGGTTGTGCTGGTTAAGGCACAACCGAGCCTGCAGGGCAGCCTGGTTGATTTTCTGCAGGCGCTACCAGCCGGTCGATGTGGTCCGTGGGTGGTTAGTGGCTGGCAAGGGGCGCTAAAGGATAGCGACGCCCAGACTCGTATGGCTCAGTTGGTCGTCGGATGGTCAAAGGTGTCTGACAATAAGATGCTTAAGGCCGCTGCCGAGGCCGCGAATAAGATGCAAAAGGGAGGCCGATAGTGGGAACCTCGACTGCATACGGCGGACCAGGAGGGGGCACGCCGCTGGTACCTTCGTGGCTTGGATCTGATGGCGATGCCGGCGGGCCGGCCTCACCAGTTCCACCAGCAGGGCCACCGGCAAATGATCCGGCCAGCCCCGCGCCCCTGCCGTCGGCGCCGCCAGCGCGACCGGCAATTCCAGCGCCGGCAGACAGCAATCGGTTCACTGCACCCCGCAGCAATTTCACCCGTTTCGCGCACTCTGGTGGCGGCGATCGTGCGAGCTTGGGGCGTGCAGTCTCAGGGTATGTATCCAAGTCCTCAGGTGGGGCGCGGAAGGCGGCTCAACGGATGGGCGCCTCGCGTGGTTCCGGCGCTCGGCTGCTGGGCTTCCTGACGGACGCACAGGCTCGCGGCGCGACCGAGGCACTGCGCTCATTGGATCTCGAAGGTCTGGCGGGGCGCCCGATCGACGAAGTATTCATGGGGCTGGCCGACTACATTTGCCCAAACGCGGGCACGGTCGACGAAGGCATTGCTAGGGAGGCGTTCATCGAAACGATCGTGGACTTGAGCACGTTGGGCTTGACCGATCTCGATGCACTCACCTCTGACCAGATGCAAACGGTTTTCGAGTTATACGCAACCCACGCTATCGAAGCCCGATTGTGCAATGACATTGGTACCAAGCTCATCACCGCTCCGGCCGACCCGCAGGTAGCGCTGCGAGTTCAGAGCCAGTTACGAGACTTCATCCGCAATGGCGTCAGCGATGCTTTGACGGCCGCGCGTGCTGAAACGCCAACTTTGACGCAGGACCGCGTACACACTTTTGTCGACACAGTTTATGAACTTGCCTTTGGCATCTTGCAGGCACTCGGAGACGCGGAGGCAGACCAATGAATCGACACCTTCTTGTGGGCCGGTATGGTCCCGACGACCAGATTTCGATTCCCTGTGCGTCCGACGAACAGGTGACTTACCTGCAACTTGTGGCCGGCGAAAAATCACTTGACCACGGCATCGGTGGTGCGCTGACCAGTTTGAAGGCACTGGACGTATTTCCCTCGGAGATCGGGGTGGATTTGCTGGTGCTCGCCGCGCACGTGCATGCTGCTGACACGCGCATCTCGCGGTCTGAGCAGTCACAAGACTCTTGGACGCGTGAGATCCGCCTGGTTGTGCCGGTCAGCGATCCGGATCGGTGGAACGCCGCCGCGCATACGGTGAAACGGACTCTGGACTTTCTGACAGGGGATCGCTGGACGATCGGCTTTCGTCACCGCCCCGAACGTTTTGCTGAAATTGTCACGCCGCCAGCGACCCTTTTGCCCCCGGTCTTCGATGCAGTCAGCCTCTTCTCTGGAGGCTTGGATAGTCTGATTGGAGCGATCGACCTTTTGGAAGGAGGACGCACGCCGTTGCTGATAAGTCATGCGGGAGAAGGCGCGACCAGCGACGCACAGAATGTGCTCTTTGCTGCACTTAAGAAGCACTTCAGCGGAGCCGCTTTCGATCGCCTCAGAGTTTGGATGTTGTTTCCAGCCGACTTGGTTCAGGGCGTGAGCTCCGAAAACTCAACTCGTGGGCGTTCGTTCTTGTTTTTCGCACTCGGTGTGTTCGCCAGTACCGGGCTGGGGACGGATTTCGTGCTCCGTGTGCCGGAGAACGGATTGATCGCATTGAACGTGCCATTGGACCCGCTGCGCCTCGGCTCGAACAGTACTCGAACCACCCATCCGTACTACATCGCGCGGTGGAACGACCTCTTGGGAAATCTCGGCATATCTGGCCGTATCGAGAATCCGTATTGGGCCAAGACGAAGGGTGAGATGGCTTCGGCCTGCGCGAATCCCGCGCTGCTGAAAGCGCTGGCTCCACATGCGCTATCGTGCGCTCACGCCGCGAATGCTCGACACCTGGGCATTAAGGGGCGCGGGATTGAACAGTGCGGCTATTGTCTGCCTTGCCTGATTCGTCGCGCCGCATTGGATGCTGCCTGGGGGCGTGGCAATGACACTACCCAATACACTTTGCCGGACCTGCGTGCTCACCCGCTGGGCACGCGCGAGTCGAACGGACAACAGGTGAGGTCATTTCAGTTTGCGATAGAGCGTCTGCGTGCAGCACCACACTTGGCGAAATTACTGATCCATAAGCCCGGCTCGCTCACCGACGAGGCCTTACGACTCGATCAACTCGCCGCCGTATATCAGCGTGGTCTTGCCGAAGTCGCCCAGTTGATCGAGGGCGTGGAAACTAAGCCAGGCTAGGTTACGGATGAGTACAAGCAACGGTCTCGTAGACTTTCACTGCCACCTTGATCTCTACCCAGATCATCAGGCTGCGGTGCTGGACGCAGAAGACGCGGGCGTGTTCACCCTCGCGGTGACCACGACGCCGCGAGCTTGGCCGCGCAACCACGAACTGGCTCAACGTACGAAGCACGTTCGGGCGGCGCTCGGACTACATCCCCAGTTGGTCGCGGAGCGCGCGTCCGAGATTGAACTGTGGGATAGGTACCTGCCGGAGACGCGCTATGTTGGCGAGGTCGGTCTCGATGCTGGCCCGCGCTTCTATAAATCCCTGGATCTGCAGAAGCAAGTCTTTCAGCACGTCCTCCAGCGTTGCGCAGAAGTGGGGGGGAAAGTCGTCACGGTTCATAGCGTTCGGGCCGCCAAGGCGGTGCTTGATCATGTCGAATCGTTCTTGCCTCCATCTAGAGGTAAGGTCGTATTGCATTGGTTCACCGGCAGCAAAACAGAGGCACAGCGGGCTCTCGAACTCGGGTGCTACTTCTCGATAAACGCGGCCATGCTGGAGAATGAGCGGCATGCACCGACGGTGGCACTCATTCCGCTCGACAGGCTGTTGACGGAGACCGATGGCCCGTTCACAAAGACGGGCGAGCGCCCATCTAAACCTGCCGATGTGGCGGTAGTAGTCGAAGCACTCGGGCGGCTACATGGAATGTCGACTTCCGCGGTTGCCGCGACGATACGGGAAAATCTTCGCACCCTGCTTTCATCGAATGGCGGGACGAAGAACGATCCTGTCCCCCCCGCAGAGGTTGCCGATTCTTAAGGGAGATTGTTCAAGTGCCGAAAAAATTTCATGTCGCCCTGTCCTTTGCTGGCGAAGATCGTGTGTATGTCGATGCCGTGGCCAAGGCGTTGCAAGCCGAAGGCGTCGATGTCTTCTACGACAAGTTCGAGGAAGTGGATTTGTGGGGCAAGGATCTCTACACGCACCTGAGCGACGTCTACCAGAACCGGGCCGTTTTTACTGTCATGTTCGTCTCCGACGCGTATCGCAAGAAGCTGTGGACGAACCACGAGCGCAAGAGTGCGCAGGCACGGGCATTCACGGAGAGCAGGGAGTACATCCTGCCAGCATTTTTTGATGAGACTGTCGAGGTGCCGGGTCTCTTGAAGACAACGGGGCATATTGCACTTGCTGGACGTGCGCCCGCCGCTCTGGCTGAGCTCATCACCAAGAAGTTGCGAAAGGCTGGTGTGCGTCTGAAGCAAGCCTTTTCGTATTCAGACGAGGCCAAAGCTGATGTGGATTTTCCGTTGAAGAATGGGAACAAGATCGCCGGCCTCATCAAGGCGATGAAGACTTACGACTGGTACAAGCAAAATCCAGCCATCGTTGACGTGCTTAAGCTCGATTGGGGTAAGGTCAGCTCTGACGAAGCCTTTGTGCTGGGGCGCAATCTCTATCAATGTGCCTGTGGAAACGAGAATCGGGCGGTCGCGTTCCTCGACAAGCTGCGTCAGGAATTGGCGTCCATTCCAACCGATCGTGCGCTCGATTTGTTGAATGGGATGTTATTTGAGGTCTACTTCGACGCCGCTGGCGAGTTTCGCTCTGGCAAGATCAAGGGCCGGTGTCTGGAGAAGTTGCTGGCCATTCAAACTGTAAAGAAGTACGAGCCGACAATGCTGTTCATCCAGCGAACGCTTGAACCGTATCGCGATGAGCTTCCGTTTGTGCCGTCTGCTTCACCTCAGGAAGTCGTAGTCGAGCTAAGCGTTCGGCGCGGTGCCCCGCCTTTGGTGAAGGCGCTCACGATTGGGGGGCGCAGCCTACTGAGTGAAGACAAAGACAGTGATAGCCCAGAGGGGCGGGTTTGGCGCTTGTCATTCCGTGCGTTCACAGTCAAGGAGCTGAAGGCGCAATTGGCCGAGGAATGGAGCATTCCTCTCGAACTGCTCACGATTGCTCCAGATCGCAAGCTGGATCCGAAGCTTGAACTTGAGCTTCCAGACGGTTTGAGCATCCGATGGCCGACGCACTCATGACTCAGTTTTCCCGTGCACAGTGCCGCTACGGCTGGATACTACTGACTGCGAGAAGAGGTTGAGGTGGCTCTCGCATTGGACCCAAGCGTGGAAGGTCGTGTCCGAGC
The DNA here is from genome assembly GCA_043738385.1 of Sterolibacteriaceae bacterium. GTDB lineage: Bacteria > Pseudomonadota > Gammaproteobacteria > Burkholderiales > Rhodocyclaceae > JANYCD01. The sequence goes on along the minus strand of JAYUGL010000116.1, from coordinate 614 downwards.
TTCGAACTGCTCGCTTTCCATTTTGGCGGGATGTGTAAAACGAAGTGGGGCAATCAAATGCCTGCACTCGGGTAAAAACATGTCGGTATCAACACTCTTGGGCAATACGATGTTCAGTATTGACGGATCTACTTTGTATCAAGCATCGTTTTCACTTCGTAAATTAAATCCTGATTTGCATCATCGGTTTCATGCCGTACCTTGGTTTCAATGAGTTTTCAAAAAACCAATATTCAGTTGGTTTTGAGCTCTGAGTGCCAATAGTCAAAATGGACCCATGTGCCCAAATGGGCCATTAGTCAGGGCAAAACTCCAAAAACAGTCTGTGCCTTCCCAGTGCCTTGGCTGTGCCCTGGGAATTTTCAGTTTTGCGTTTTGTGAGTATTGGTCTCTGTGCCTTGGTTTTTGCACTTGTATGCTCTTCAAATCAGTGTTCCAAGCATGTGAAGATCAATAAACTTCAACGTAAATTCAACTCTAGAGAATTGAAAAGACGATGAACGTTAATATTCACTGAACAATTCATCAAAACGGGTACAGTTCAACCTGAAAATACGACATGCCTAGTAATTGCTTGGGCGAAGTAACTACAAAAAGATTGAACACTTGAGCGC
>JAYUGL010000115.1:0-1930 GCA_043738385.1 Sterolibacteriaceae bacterium | reverse complement strand
AGCGAAACACCGTTCAACGCCAATACGGCGGCATAGCGGTGGATGATATTGGTCACGGCGATTTTTCCGCCGCGAATTCTTTTTTCAACCATTTACTGCGACCTCTACCTGATGCGCTGATCCAAAATACGCCGTCATTACTTCCGGATCGCGCCGGATCACTTCGGGGTCGCCATAAGCCAGCAGGCGGCCAAAATTGAGCACGACCACTTTGTCGGCAAGACTCAGCACTTCCTGCACGGCATGGTCGATGATGAGGATAGAAACCCCAGCACTGCGCATGCCCCGCAGGATCGCACGCAATTCCGAACGCTCATGCTCGTCCAGACCAGAAAACGGCTCGTCCATTGAAACCACGGATGCGCCGATGGCAAGCACGCGCCCGATGTCAGCTACCTTTTGGATGCCAAAGGGAAGTTCGGCTGGCAGCGAATTGGCGTACGGGTGCAACGCGAGACCATCAAGAATGAGGTCCGCAACAGCCTCCGGATCCTGCAATTCGATGTTGTGGGCCCGACGCAGTGGCCGTGCCAGCCCAGCGACGGTCACCAGCATGTCGCGGATGGTGAGCTCCGGGAACAATTCGGCATGCTGAAATGTTCGCCCCATACCGAGTGCAGCGCGTCCGGAAGGGGACGTTGCCAGCACGTCGGCATCGCCGAGTCTTACCGACGTTGTGGCCAGTGGCTTGTAAAACCCGCTGAGTACGTTGAGCAGGGAGGTCTTTCCCGCACCGTTCGGGCCAATCAGCCCAACCGCTGTTCCCGGTGGCAATTCGAACGACACATCATCAATCGCCTTGAGCCCTGAGAACTGGACAGAGACATTCTTCAGAAACAGGGTGTGTTTTGCGGGAGGAAGGAGCCGTGACACCAGTGCGCTCATGGCAGCCGCGTCCACAGCCTGACGCAGGCCTTCAGTTTTCACCTTGTCGCGACCCTGCCAACGCCGGATCTTGCTGCGGATCGCGGGCACAAGGCCTTGGCCCAAGAGCAGCAGTACGGCGATCATCGCGCCGCCGTAAAGAAAATTAGCCACTGCAAGCGCGTCCCGAGCAAGTTCCGGGACTGCAGTAATGAATCCGGAACCTACCAGCGCGCCCAGACTGCTGCCGATCCCGCCCACCACGGTTCCCACGATCAGGGTGACGCTGGAGTCGAGGCTGAACGCCACCGGGTCAATAAAGGCGACGGAAAAAGCCATCCCAATACCCGACAAGGAGGCGATTGCCGCACTCAGTCCAAATGCGGTGGCGTTCTCGACGTGCGGCTTCAACCCAATCGCCATGGAGGCGGTACGCTGCCCCTTCACCGCCAGCCAGCGTCGGCCAAAACGGCTCGAACTGACGGCTTCGCCGATCAGATAGACCGCCGTGGCAAGCAGCACGCAGATCATGACGGCATTCTTGGTTGCGATCGGTTCATGCCAGAAGATCGAGATGGCCTTACCAACTTTCATGCCATCATCACCTCCTGTCACCTGCACCCAGTGGCCGATCACCTCCGTGGCTACCAGCGCCAGCGCCATGGTCAACAGGCCGAAGTAAAGCACCGAGAACCGCCCCGCACTCAAGCCCAGGATGAAGCCTAATATTCCAGCCGTCGCCGCCGCAGCGACGATGATGACCTCCAACGGGACGCCGTACTTGGTCAGGTTCGCCGCCATATAGGCGCCTATCGCGATGTATGCGGTATGTCCCAGTGACCAGATGCCACACAGCCCGGCCAGCATATTGACGGACAGAACGGCGATGAAATAAAAGCTGACCGCGGCAATGATGAACTGGGCGTAGTCGCCAACCATTCTGAAGGGGCCAACAGCAAACGCCAGTGCGATGCCCGCAATTGCAATCGAGATTTGGCGCAGCGCAGTGGCACTCATACGCGCTCCTTCCGGCCTGCGCCGAGCACACCCGACGGCCTGATGAAGA
>JAYUGL010000114.1:0-35591 GCA_043738385.1 Sterolibacteriaceae bacterium | reverse complement strand
TCCCCGTTGAAGTCGCCCACCCCGTTTATCGTCCAATTCAATGCAACGTTGGAAACCACGGTCCCTGATACCAGCGCGGTGCCGTTCATGATCCAGATGGCGACCTCGCCATTGGAGCCACGCCAGACAATGTCAGATTTCCTGTCGGCGTTGAAATCGTTGGTTGCCGATTGCGCCGACATGGCAAATAGACAGGCCAATGCCGCAATAGCACACAGGATCGCTTTCCGCGTCTGTTGAATAATCACTGGGGGATTCCTATCATCTGATTGAACGAGTTCCGATTGTACCGCACCGCAATTATTGCAGTGCGTCAAGCGTTATCAAGGGCGGGGATTCCTTTTGATTCATGTGCTTAACAGACTATCCATCAGCTTGAGTCATTTCTTGTGCGCCAGACTCGAGCCTTGAAATTCAATTTGATTCACTACAGAATCTTCCGTGGATTATCGGACGTTGGTGTGGCCCCATTCAACTTGGCGGTGCGACGTGGAGTTGTTCTGCTCGCTGTAGCGCTTCGCGCAGCCTGCTGGCGAGCACGCGAACATTTGGCTCAAGGACCATGCTGTCGTGATTGCCCGGTACCTCGTGTACCTCGACTGCTTTGGCGTAGCGGGTCCAGCCGTTGTCTGGATACAGGAATTGACGGTCTTCGTTCACGATGCGCCCGCCCGCCAGCACATGGGCCACGGCCAGCTTTGGGCGAAACAGCACAAGCGGGCTGTCATAGGGCTTCATTTCGTAACGTGTCAGCGCTTCGTTGAACGCCTTTTCGATAATCCGCGAGCGAAACTCGTACGGCGCCGAGCTTGAGTCATCGTCGTTCCGGCGGTTCGCAAGTTCCCAGTGAATCCGGTTCCGCAGCCATTCTGCCGGGTATCTCAACCCGTGGCGCAGGAGTCTTTGTTGGTGGATTGTGAGTTTATCTCGCAACGCCACGGCTCTCGGCCGGTCTGCCAGCGGTGTGTCGAGCAGCACGACGAGCGCGACTTGTTCGCCAACCGCACGCAACTGCTGCGCCATCTCGTAAGCGCTAATGCCGCCGCCTGAGAAGCCGCCGAGGAAGTAGGGCCCATGCGGCTGCACCTCTCGCACCTCGGCGAGGTAGGCCTGCGCCATTTCTGCGAAACTCTGATGGGGTTCCTCGTCGCCCCGCAGGCCTCTGGCCTGAATTGCGTAAAAACGCCGCTCGCGGCCAACCAGGCTTGCGAGATGTCGAAGATTGAGGACATTACCGAACATGCCGGCGACCAGGAAGAATGGCGCACTTGTGGAACGCAGGTCTCCCGTATGCATGGGCACCAGGAAATCGAACCCGGGTTTTGCGACCGCGGCCGCGCCCTCGGCACCGATCTTTGTTTCCACCAGCGCCGCGCATTTCTCGATGGTCGGCGCTTTAAAGAGTACTGAGATCGGGTAATCGACGCCAAAGCGCTTCTTGAGTTGCGCGAACAGGCGCACGGCGATCAGCGAGTGTCCGCCCAGTTCGAAAAAATCATCCTGCACTCCGACCTGGTCGACGCCAAGCAGTTCTTCCCAAATATCCACCAGCTCAGACTCGATTTCGTTGCCCGGCGCCTTGTATTCGCTGGAGAGATTCGGACGCGAAAACTTCTGCCCGCCACTCTTCTGGGCGGGTGTCGCAGCGCGCATTTGCCTGACCAGCGACTCCAAGTCAATTGAACTGGCGATTACCTGCGGGCGCGGCTCCGCGGCAAGCACGCGCTCGAGCACGGCGACACCTTCTTCGGGCAGAATGCCCGCAGCCAGCGTTTGCCGGAAGTTGCGCTGCGCGGGAGACAGATGCGCGCCAGCGTCGGTTTGCGCAGCATCGGCACTCTTGGCGGTCGACGCGGCGAAGTTCTTGCGGGCGTCGATCTTGCGTACCGTGAACTGCTCGGCTTCAAAAAGCACGCGACCGGTTTCGTCGGCGATCACGATGTCGAAACTTGCGATCTCCTTGTCGGCCTGGTTGTCCGGCGCGCCGCGAACCCATGAGACCACACGGTTCACCAGCGGGCCGCGTACGCGGATGCGCTGGTATGACATAGGCACGTACAGACTGGCGCCTTCTCCATAGCCAGGCACGAGTTCCATCGCATAGCCGGTGGCGATATCGAGGAGCGCCGGGTGTAATTGGAAAGCGGACAATTCCCCGGCATGGATCGCGGGAAGTTCAAGCTCGGCGAGCGCTTCATTTTCGCCCCAGTGCACCTGGCGCAGACAGCGCCAGCGCGGACCGAAGCTGATGTGATCTTCCTGACGGGTGCGAATGCCGCCGGGATCGACAGGCGTGCTCCGCGCGCAGCGCGCCCGAATCACATCGACCGGAATCGAGTCTGCGGCGGGTTGCGCGCCGGGAGACAGCAGGCCCTGCGCATGCAGCTCAAATTCCGTGTGCGTATCCGCGGCCCGGCTTTCGACGCGGAACGAGAAGCTGTCGCCGGATTTATGCAGGCTGATGCGCACGGCGCGTGGCTCGCGGTCATCGACTGCAAGCGGGGAAATGAAGGCAAGGTTGTCGATCTGCAGCGGACCCGTCATCCCGCACTCGGCGAGGGCCGCGCGGGCGAGTTCTATGTATCCCGTGCCTGGAAGAAGCGCCTGTCCGGCAAGGGTGCGATGCTCGTCAAGGATCCATTTGTCACGCGCTGACCAGACGCTCTCAAAGACTATTTCGTCAGAATTCGTCGGGGTATGGAAATCGAGCAGCGGGTGTTGTGCGCGTTCTTTAGAAGGTTCCACCGACGGCCCGTGAGCGGAGTCGCGTGCAGCCGCGTCGGCGGCCATGCCCACGCTCGCCCAAATTCCCCATTGAATCGCCACGATGCAGGGTCCTTTGGCGCGCGCGCGCGACTGCGAGAATGCGTTCAGAAACGAATTCGCGGCCACGTAATCGACCTGTCCTGCCGCGCCAAGCAGCGAGCTTGTGGATGAGAAGAGCACCATGAAATCGAGTTCACTTTTGCCGAGCAGTTGGTCCAGCACAAATGTGCCCTGGATCTTTGGCGTCAGAACCTCATCGATTGCCGCCTGGGTCTTTAACTGGATCAGGTCGTCATTGAGGATGCCCGCGGCGTGGAACACGCCGTGGATCGGGCCGAAGCGTTGGCGGGCCTTCGCCACGATCTCTCCCATTTGCGTCAGATCCGCGACGTCGGCCGCGGCGGTCATTACCTCGGCGCCGGCGGCTTCGATCTCGATGAGCCTGCGCAGCTTGCGCCGCGTACGTTCGCCCACGGTTGGCGAGGCGAGCAAGGTCTCCCACTGATGGCGTTCCGGCAATTCTTCGCGTCCGACGAGGACCAGCCGCGCCTTTCGTGAATGGGCGAGGTGCTCGGCGATCACCAGGCCGATGCCGCCGAGTCCTCCGGTGACCAGGTAGGTGCCGCCATCGCGCAGGCGCGTGCGTGCGTTTGCAAGTGGATCGAGCCCCGAGCGTTCGAATCCTTGCTCGAAGAGTTGGTCCTTGCGCAGCGCGAGCGTGTCGCTTTTGGCGGCGCCGTTCGCTATACCGATCAGGCGCTCGACCAAGCGGTCGCCCTCCGCCACCGCTTGCTTGTGACCAAAGCGGCTGCGCAGATCCGGTAGCTCGACGTCAACATTGATGCAAGTGAAGTTTGGAAATTCCTGTGGAATGACAAGACAGGGCCCCAGCAACGTCGCTTTCACCGGGTACAACAAGGGTTCGTCGCCGACCTGCTGTGCACCGTTGGTCACGACACAGAAGTGAATCGGTTCGGAGTGACCGAGATCGCCGAGCGCCTGCGCAAGGAATAGCAGGCTATAAAAACCGCGCTCCTGCATGTGGTGGAAGAAGCTCGAACCCGGCCGTGCGCGCTCATCCTCGGTGAGCGCCCACAGATGCAGTATGCGATCGGGAAGTTGCCCGGCGCTGGACAACTCTCGCAGCAGCGCGTCGTAGCCGGTACGCCCTTCTTCGGGAGCGAGCGCAAATTCGGTCGCGGAGATGCGATAGAACGCGTCGCCTTCGCGTACGGTCAGAACCGTGTCGCCGGCAGCGCGCAGTCGCTCGGCGACACGCGTGCCGATGCCGGCCTGGTCAACAAAGACAAGCCAACGGTGAGCGGTGACTGGCGGCGCTTCCCGTGCAATCTGACGCCAGATCGGCCGGTAAAACCAGTCCTCGATCCGCGCGGTCTTCGCGATAAGCGTGTCCTCATCGCGCTTTGCATAGAGTGTTTCGCCAGGAGCGATCCAGTAGCGCTGATGCTGGAATGCATAGGTCGGGAGCGAAACGCGCCGGCGCGTTTCGCCTTGATGGAACGCCGGCCAGTCGACAGCCACGCCCGCGGTCCACAGCCGCCCGAGTATGCCCAATAAGAACGGCAGGTCGGAGACCGGCTCATCCGGATGGCGCAGTGACGAGAGAACCAACTGGCCCGGCGTGAACTTTTCGTTTTGCCGTGCGATCGAGGCGAGTGTCTTGCCCGGGCCGACCTCAAGCAGCACGCGGCCCGGCTGTTCGAGCAGGGTCGCGATGCCGTCGGCGAAGCGCACCGTGCCACGCAGGTGACGCACCCAGTATTCTGGGTCAGTCGCTTGTTCGGGTGTGATCCAGGTTCCGGTCAGGTTCGAGGCGAACGGGATTTCCGGCGCTGAGAGCGGTATGCGCCGCAGGTAGTCGCCAAACTCGGGCAGAATCGGGTCAAGCATGCTCGAGTGCGCGGCGATGTCGATTTTTATGCGCTGCGTCTCGATGCCGCGTGCAGTGAGGGTGTGCGCGAGCGCGTCGAGTTCCGTATTTGGTCCCGATGCGACGCTGAGCGACGGACCGTTCACCGAAGCCAGCGCAAGCTGACCGCTGAGCAAGGGCGCGAGCTCGGCGGCGGGGAGTGGAATCGACAGCATTCCCCCTGGGGGAATACGCTCGAACAACTTTCCGCGCAGCGCGACCAGCCCGAGTGCATCTTCGTAGCGCATCACCCCGGCGATGCAGGCTGCCGTGTTTTCGCCCATGCTGTGGCCAATCAAGGCTGCTGGGTGGATACCCCAGGATTTCCAGAGCGCGACTGTCGCGATCTCGATGATGAAAATCGCGGGGAGTTGCAGCGATGGCCGATGGAACGTTTCGGCGGCCTGCGCCAGGTCGGCGTCGCTCGGAAAAAGCAACGGCGCAAGATCAAGCCCGTGATGCTTGCGCAGGTACACGAGCCCCCGATCAACTTGCTGGCGGAAGATCGGTTCGTGTTCGTAGAGATCGATTCCCATGCGCGGGTGCTGCGCACCGCCACCGGGAAAGAGGAACACGACGGAAGTTTTTTCAGCTTGCACGCGACGCGTGACGACGCGCGTCGCGTCCTTTCCATCAAGCGCATCGGCCGCCTCGCTAGCGCTGCATGCGACAACGGTACGGCGCTGGTCAAACTCCCGGCGACCGACATGGAGCGTCCAGGCCACGTCGGCGAAGTTGGTTTGCGGATGTTCCCTTAGCCAGGTGGCCATGCGTTGGCTCAAGGCCTCAAGCGCCGCAGGATTTCGACCTGAAAGCGTCAGCAGTTGCAAGTCGCGGGATGGTCCGCTCGGCGCCGGCGTCGGCGCCTCCTCGGCGATGATGTGCGCGTTGGTGCCGCCAACGCCAAGCGATGAGATGCCGGCGCGTTTCGGTCCCGCGTTCCGCGGCCAATCGCGCAGGCTGGCATTGACTACAAACGGGCTCGAAGCAAAATCGATGTTTGGGTTCGGTGCTTCGAAATGCAGGCTGGGCGGCATCTGGGCATGTCGCAGCGCCTGACAGACCTTGATAAAGCTGGCGACGCCGGCGGCGGTGTCAAGGTGCCCGATATTCGTCTTCACCGAACCGATGCGGCAGAATTGCTTGCGATCCGTGGAGCCACGGAAGGCCTGAGTGAGCGCGGCGATCTCGATCGGGTCGCCGACGGGAGTACCGGTGCCGTGCGTCTCGATGTATTGGATCGAGTCCGCGTCGACGTTGGCGACCGCGAGCGCTTCGGCGATTGCCTTGGCCTGCCCGTCGACACTGGGCGCCAGATAGCCGACCTTGTTCGAACCGTCGTTGTTGATCGCGGAACCCTTGATCACCGCGTAGATATGGTCACCATCGGCGATGGCATCCGCCAGCCGACGCAGCACCACGAGTCCGGCGCCACTGCCGAAAACGGTTCCGCGCGAGCGGTGGTCGAATGAGCGGCAGTGTCCATCGGGCGAGAGTATCTCGCCTTCCTCGTAGAGGTAACCACGGCGGTGTGGCTGCTCAATGGTGACGCCACCCGCGAGCGCCATGTCACATTCGCCGCTGAGCAGATTCTGGGAGGCGATGTGGATCGCGACCAGCGATGTCGAGCACGCCGTCTGCACATTGATGCTCGGGCCGGTCAGGTTCAGGCTGTATGAGATGCGCGTGGACAGGAAGTCCTTGTCGTTGCCGGTGTGGCGTACCAGGAAAAGGCCCACCGACTCCATCAACTCCGGATTCGAGAGTAGATTGAACATCATGTAGGCGTTCATGCCACAACCGGCGTAGACCCCGATCGGGCCAGCGAACGACTCGGGCGGATGGCCGGCGTCTTCGAGCGCTTCCCACGCGCACTCGAGCAGTTGACGATGCTGCGGGTCCATGATGGCGGCATCCTTGGGCGAAAAGCCGAAGAACTCCGCGTCGAAGAGTTCCATATCGTCGAGCGGTGCGCCCGCCTTGACATAGCGCGGGTGGTGCAGCAGCTCCGGTTTTACGCCGGCCGCGAGCAGTTCTTCGTCGCTGTAACGGCGGATCGACTCGATGCCGTCGCGGACGTTGCGCCAGTATTCGCCCGGCGTGCGCGCGCCGGGGAAGCGGACCGCCATGCCGACCACGGCGATGTCGGTTTGCGAAATTTTGTCTTCAGTCACGGGGTCAGCCACACGCGTCACCCCCGGCGCTGTGCCACATTATTCCTGCCCTCGCCGCCGCCGTTGCTGGAGCAGCGAGTCGCGGCGTTTTTGGCCTCGCGCCTGGCTTTCCTGCAGCGCCGCCGCGCCGCCGTCTTCGTTACCGAGATACGTGACCAGTGACGCGATGGTCGGGAAACGGTAGAGGTCGGTAAGTGATAACGGCCGCTCCAGTTTGTCGCGCAGCGCGCGGTGCGCCTGGACCACGAGCAGCGAGTGCCCGCCAAGGTCGAAAAAGTTGTCGCTGGTGCCCACGGCGTCGAGATGCAGCACCTCGCGCCACACCGCGGCAATCAGTTCTTCGAGCTTGCCCGCCGGCGCGACGAACTCGCGCTTTGCGTCGTCTTTCTTTTCCGCGCCGGGCGCGGGCAGCATCTTGCGGTCGACTTTTCCGTTCGGCGTGAGCGGCAGCGCGGGCAAGGCCACGAAGGCGGCGGGCAGCATGAACTCGGGCAGGGTTTCGCGCAGGCTGCGGCGCAATTCCTCGGCGGATGGCGCTTCGCCCCGCGCCGCATAGTAGGCGACCAGACGCAGGTCACCGGGGCTGTCTTCGCGCGCGGTCACGACGCATTCGCGGATCGCCGGATGGCGGCCGAGCTGGGTCTCGATCTCGCCCAGTTCGATGCGATAGCCGCGGATTTTCACCTGATGGTCGAGACGCCCGAGGAATTCAACCGTTCCGTCCGGGTTCCAGCGCGCGAGATCGCCGGTGCGGTAGAGCCGTGCTCCGGGTTGCCTGGAGAAGGGATCGGGGATGAAACGTTCGGCGCTGAGTTCGGCGCGCCGGTGGTAGCCGCGCACCACGCCGGCGCCGCCGATTAGCAACTCGCCGGGTACGCCGGGCGGCGCCGGTTGCAGATGCCGGTCGAGGATATAAAGCGCCGTATTGGCGATCGGTCGGCCTATCGAAATCGATTCCGGCGTTCCCGCGACCGGCTGCGTGGTGGACCAGATCGTGGTCTCGGTCGGACCGTACATATTGGTGATGGCGCCGGAGGTGCAGGCGCGCAGTTCGCGGGCCAGCGCGGGGGAGAATGCCTCGCCGCCGATGAACAGGTTGCCGATGCGGCCAAGCGCGCCGCGCATCTCGGCGTGGATCGTCATCATCTTCGCCATCGAGGGAGTGCACTGAATGTGCGTCACGCCGTGCCGCTGCACCTGCGCCGCCAGCGAAAAATCCGGCGCGGTTGCGCCCGCGGCGGGAATTTCCGCCGGGTTTGATGCCATCCGCACCTGGTTGAGCAAGGGCAGGCTTGCCAGCATCTGCTCCTGCGGGACACCGTAGTCGATGAGGCAGGCGATTTCGTCGATTCCGGCCGCCTTGACGCGCTCGACCATCTTGAGACAGGTTTGCATCGATCCGAAAAGGCCGCTCGTCTCGAAGTAGCGCTCAAAGGCAAATTCAAGAATGGCGTCGCGTTCTTCGTCCGAAAGTGAATTCAGGTCAATATCCTGCGGTCGGGAGTCCGCCCCGCCGGGACGCTTGAAGGCGGGGAACGACCAGGCGAAACCGACCACCAGACTCATCGAACTCGACAGATAATCCTTCATCGGCTGACGCACGATTTCCCGCACCCGGTCATCGTCATCGCCGACAAAAGTGTGCAGCATCAGGGTGAAGATTCCCGTCTTCGGATCATGGCCGGCGTCGGCGCGCGCCTGGCGGTAGATTTTGATCTTCGCGGCGACTTCGTCGAGCGACTGGCCGAGCAGGTGGGTGAGCATGTTGGCGCCCGCCGCGCCCGCCATGCGGAAGGTTTCCACGTTGCCCGCGGCGGTGATCCAGCACGGCAGTTCAGGCTGCACCGGCCGCGGCAGGGTGCGCACGTTGTAGGAGTTGCCGAGCGGGTTCTCGAACGCGACGCTATCGCCGCGCCACAAGCGCCGTACCGTCTCGACATCCTGGAACATGCGCGTTTTCGCGTCGGCATAACCTTCCTTGCGAATGACAAAGTCGTTCGGCTGCCAGCCGGCGGCGAACGAAATGGCGACGCGTCCGTTGGAGAGATTGTCGACCACCGCCCATTCTTCGGCGACGCGGATCGGATGATGCAGGGGCAATACGCAGCTGCCGGCGCGGATCTGGATATGTTCCGTCACCGCCGCGATGGCGGCGCTGGTCACCGAAGGGTTGGGAAACGGACCGCCAAAGGCGTGAAAATGGCGCTCCGGCGTGGAGATGGAGGAGAAGCCGTTACGATCGGCAAAACGCGCCGACTCCAGCATCAGCCGGTATTTGGCCGGACCCGCCGCGTCGTCGCTGCCCCAGAGAAAGAGACCGAAATCGATCGGCTGTGCGCTGACGGCCGGGTTGCCCGCGGCGACGAGACGATCACGATCGGTATACACGACCACCTCGAAGCCGCGCGTCAGCGTCCAGTACAGCTCCAGCACCGAGATGTCGAACGAAAGGCTGGTGACGGCCAGCCATACCCCCGGCGGGTCATGCGGCACACGGGCATCCATGCCGGTGAAAAAGTTCTCGACGTTGCGGTGCTCGACCATCACGCCCTTGGGCTTGCCGGTCGAGCCGGAGGTATAGATCACGTAGGCGAGGTTTTCCGGGCGCGCGGTGCAGACCAGGTCGGTATCCGGTTGCTGCGCTATTTGCGGCCAGTCAGCGTCGATGCGGATGATCGTGGCGGCACTGGCCGGCAGTTCGGCGGCGATGCGCTGTTGCGTCAGCACCACCGCCGCGTCCGAGTCTTCCAGCATGAAGGCGATACGGTCGCGCGGGTAGGCGGGATCAAGCGGCACGTAAGCGCCGCCGGCCTTGTGCACGGCGAGGATGGCGGCCAGCAGTTCGAGCGAGCGTTCGACGAAGACGCCGACCAGTTGGTCGGGGCCGACGCCAAGGCCGCGCAGGTGCGCCGCCAGACGGTTGGCGCGCGCGTTCAGTTCGCGGTAGCTCCAGCTCTCGCCTTCAAAACTGGCGGCGCGCGCGTCGGGCGAATTGCGCGCGCGCTGCTCGAACAGTTGATGAATGCAGTGCCCGGATCCGGATGGAAGCGCAGTCGCGTTCCACTGTTCAAGGATGCGGTTTTGCTCTTCAGGAGAAAGAATCGGCGCAGCGCTGAGCGGTTGCGCGGGGTCATGCGCAACGCCGTCAAGAAACGCCAGCAATTGGGAACGCATCGCGGCGGCGGCATCGGCGTCAAGCGCGCGTACATCCCAGTCAAGGCGCGCGGCGGAGCCGTCAGCGCATGTCATCAGGCGCAACAGTACGCCGTCCGGGAGATCCTCCGCTTCCAGCGTGTCGCGCACGTCGACCCGCACCGGCAGCAGACGGCCGGCGCCGAGTTCGGCGTGGCCGTGCAGCGCCGGATAGCGCGCCACCACGTCGTGCAGGAAAGTCGTCCGGTTGCGGACGTTATCGATTTCGGCGCCGATGGCCAGCAACGCGGCTTCTGCCGATGCGCCGTCAACGAGGGCCACGCGCAGTGGCACACTGCCGGCGGCGATCATCTCAAGGCCGTGAATTTTGCCGCGCAAGCCGCCGTCGGCGTAGGCCAGATCAAAGCTGGCGCGGTCGCAAAGGCGCGCCAGATACGCGGCGAAACCGGCGCCAAGCGCCGCGCCGCCGGATCGGTCCGGGCTGGCGAAGCGGCGCAGGAACGCGGGCGGCGGATCGAGCGCCATGCTCGCGCCACGCGCGACGCCAGCGCCAGTGCGTTCCGGGCGCAGATAGGGAATCTCGATGGTGTCGAGCGATGCGAGGCGGCCTGCCCAGAACGCCTCATTGCGGCACAACGTGGTGTTAAACCCGGAAAGCCGCGCTGCCAGCGCAGCGGTCAACGGTTCTATCTGCCCGTCGGCTTTGAGGCCAAGCAACGCCAGGGCATCATTTACCGGCAGGCGCTGTCCACGCGCGGTTGACAGATCGCTCATGCGCAGCGCGCCATCGCCCGCCGCCACCAGCAATGAATTTTCGTCGACCGCGATCAGGGTTCCTGGTGGGCGGGCGGCGACGCTTTCCTCGGCGCTGGCGCTGCCGACGAGCAGGCAATGGCCGCCGTGCAAGAGCTTCGCCGCGCCGACCGGATTTTCGTAGCGACCGAAATCAAGCGCGCGCACCAGGGCTTCAAGTTCTTCCGCTGGACGCGCGAAGTCGAGCGCACAAGCAGCGGCGGGGCGCCGCCACTTGCCGAAGTAACGCATGCGCGACAAATCCTGCGGCTGTGCCGTCGCGCTGCCGGCGGCGAGGGAGTCGATGAGCGGCCCGAAACTATCAATAGCCGCCGCATAACACTTGGTATTCAGCGTGAGGGATGTTTCGCCGGGGCTGATCTCGACCGGTTTCTGGACGAGCAGACCGCCGACATCGACTTCAGCGCGCATCTCGTGCCAAGTGATGCCGTAATCCGGCGCGCGATCAATCAGCGCCCAGACCGGCGTGTACAGTCCGGCGTAAAACGGCAGCGGTCCGTCGTGGAAGTTGATTGCGCCGCGCCGCGCCAGGGCCAGCACCGCAGTCGGCAGCACCGACAAATTGGTAATACTGAACAGATAGTCAAAGCCGCCCGTGATTTTGGCGGCAAGGTCCCCCTTGGCGCTTAGCACCGGCAGGTCGCGTTCCCGCGCCCAGCCGACGATGGCCGGCGCGTCGGAGACGATGCCGCAAATCTCATGGCCGCGATCCAGCCACAGGCTGGCGCACTGGACCACAAGTGATTCCGAGCCGATGATGTAACAGGAGAGCCGCGTTGTCTGGCTCATAAGGGCAACCGATCAAGATAAAACCGCGCTTTCACGACGGCATTGTCGCGCGGCGCGCAGTTGAGGCCGCTGGTTCCGATTTTATCCGAATGATTTCCCAAAAAATGATCCCCCATGAATGACATAGCGCACGGCGATGGCGTCGCTGCGCGCTATGGTCGCCGATGCGCCAGGGAGTGGCAATGAGCAAACCCTATTATTTTTTGTAGTCATACGCTGCGGAAATAAAAGCCCGAGTAATGGTCGAATGATTTGTCCGGGTGGCGGGGGAGGCGAAATAATCGCTCTTTCTGCCAGGTGTCAACCAGGGTATAGCCGACATCCTTCATCGATCGAATGAATTCCCGGCGATTGAAAACACGGTAGGGGCAGTAAGCGGTGCCGATATTTTGCAGCGTGATGAACGCGGCGCCGTCATAAACCGGGGTGGTGTTCACCAGCACATGGTTCGGTCGCACACGGAACGCGGCAATGGTTTCAGCCAGATTTGGGGTTTCGATATACTGAAGCGCGCCGCAGGCCAGCAGGATGCCCGCGCCATCAGCCAGTGAGGGGCTGGTCACGAAGCGAAGATTGGTGCGCCCTCTGCGCTCTGCAAGTTCTTTTCCCGCTGCGGCAATGCTGGGAACATCGCAGATCGTCCACTGGATGTCCGCAGGATATTCAAGAACCCGTGCGAAACCGTAATACGCGACACCGACATGGCCACCGATCTCGAACACCGAGTGACTGTCTTCGAATGCCGACCGCAGCCAGTAGAGCACGGGGTAGTCTTCCTGCGCGACGCCGTTCAGTTTGCTCAGATACCAATCGGTCGAATTCGCGGCGTCATAGCCCAGCGGCTTGATCTTCGGCGCGGCTCGTTCTGCATCGGCAAAGCTGGCAAATACGCCGCGGTACGCGTTCAGCGGCTGCAGGCGATCTAGCAGACGCCAGCGCAAACTGTGCACGATGCGCGCCAGTGTGATCGATTTCCCGCTTGCCAAAATCATGATTCCGCGTCACCTTGTGAGCACGCATTAGAACTCATTTCATCAATATCCGCAGAATGTTTTTGGCGCGGCGGGCGGCGCGGCTTGCCCGTGCCTTGGCCTTGTCGATCAATGCACTCCGGCCCACACCCGTCCGGCATGAAGCCCGAGTCGGCGCATCTGCTCGTTGAAGCGGTGCGCATCGCTCCAGTCATCAGAACGCGGTGTGCGGAAGGTGATGGCCAGCGAGATCGATAGCTCGGATCCGGTATGCACCAGATGCGGCGCGATAAAGGGGTGGTGCACACCGAGGCCGGGTTCAAGCTGAAAATGCATCGCCAGCGCATCCAGTTCCGCTCGATAGGCAGGCCGTGCGTCGTTGCAAGGCGTGAACAGATGGTCCCGCTCCGCCGGACTCATCACCGCATCGTCGTTTGGATCCCACAGGCGTGCAGACTTGCGGCCGCGAATCTGAAACAGAAAAGTCATTTCACGATCCATGTGATAGGGCGTCACGGAACCCCTGGCGGAGATGAAGATGTAGCTCGAGTACCCGTTGATGCAATGCTCGAAGGGTTCAGTGGCGACGGCAATCTCGCCCAGCAGCCCTTCGATTACCGGCCGGTAATCGGCATCATTCTCCGGGTTGTAGATCGCGACGTAGGCGTGACGCTCGTCCAGGTGATCGATCGCATCGTCCCGCGTGAGGTTCTTGCGGTAGCACAACAGCGAGGAATCGAAATCCGCGTTGTCTGGCACGACGCCAAAGCGACACATCACGTCGCCGGTGGGCATGCGGCGGCACAATGCGAACAGGGCCTACAGGTCGAAGGCGGGGTGCTCGGCCAGCCGATGCGTCACGAGAAACGGACGGCGGTTGTAGTTGTTGGCCATCACATCCGGGCCGAACCGCAGCCATCCCGCCCGCGTCGCTGACAGCAACATGCCATAACGATCCATGGATACGAAGTTTCCCAGCATCGGGCACCTCTAACCTAACGTGATCCCACCAAGCGCTTGTCGCTTTACTCCAGGCGGGTGAGCACTACGTCAGCCGTATTCCGGGGGCAACCGGGAATACCGCGACAAGGCGAGTGCCCCGGCTTGAGCTCGTCGGGGCTAAGTGGTAGCGTTGACGCTGTATCCTTCACCGACTCGGCAGCCACGAACCGCGAGTGATAGGCTGTGACCGTGGACATTCCGGCGACACAGTAAAGAGCGGCAACCCGGAGCGAAAGACCAATACAGGGGGACAAAATGCCTACAGCAATATCGCGCTACTGGGGTTTTAATTCAGCCGGAGCCTCGTCGAGCAGCCACTGCGGCAATAGCCATCGCCGTGCACCGACAAGTGCACCAACTCCGTGTTGCGACTGACACTTGTCGGTGTGCTTGCCGCATTAGCGGTGGTCGCGGGGGTGGCATATATAGGCCGCGGAGGAATATTCAACAAGATCCCTCCGCGTCTGTTGGAACCCGTTTTGGGTGCTGTTTTTGGTTTTCGCGTGGAACACGATGTCATGATCCCGATGAGGGACGGCATCCACCTGGCGGCCAACATCTACTATCCGACCAGGCGCGCCTCACCCTTGCCGACGGTACTTGCGCGAACGCCCTACGACAAGGACAGCAACGGTGAAGCCAGCGAGGCTTTATTTTTTGCGCGAAAGGGATATGTCTATGCCACGCAGGACGTGCGCGGAAAGTTTCATTCCGAAGGCGTGTTCACGCCCTATCGCGGTGATTCCGAAGACGGCTCCGACACCGTGGACTGGCTGGCGCGCCAGCCCTGGTCCAACGGCCGGATTGGAACTTTCGGTTGCTCGTCGCTGGGTGAAACGCAGATGTTGCTTGCGCGCGAACGCAACCCACATCATGCCGCGATGATCGCCGTGAGCGCGGGCGGCGCCCTCGGGTCCGCGCGCGGCCGTTACGGGTTTGGCACTTACGAAGGAGGCATCTTCCACCTGGCGGCAGGTTTCGGTTGGTTTGTGGGAAATGGCGGCAAGACTCCCGGAACACGGCTGAATAGTCAGGTTGATCTTGGGGAAGCGCTTCGAGGTTTACCCTCTGTCGGCCTGGTACGGAGATTTCGCGGTGACCCCACCGATTACGACGACTATGTGAGCAGGCCGTTTGCCGACCCATACTGGAAAGAGCTTGGGTACATCAGCGACGAAGATCGCTTTTCCACCCCCGCCTTGGTCATTAGTACCTGGCAGGATGCCTTTGTGGCCGACACGCTGTTGCTCGCCGATATTGTGAAACATCAGTGGGACGGCGGGCCAGCCCACGCCAGTCAGCACGTCATCATTGCGCCGGGCACCCATTGCGATCTCTGGGGGGCAGCGGAGACTGGCAGGGTGGGAGACTTGCCTGTTGGCAAAGCCGCTGCCCAGCCATACAAAGAGTGGTACGTGGCGTGGTTCGATTACTGGTTGCGCGGTGAGACCGGGCGCAAGCTTGACCTGCCTCCTTATCGCTTCTTTGTGCTGGGCGAAGACCGCTGGGTCGATTCCACGGAGTGGCCGCCCCGTGGCGTAGTGTTCAAACGCTGGTATCTCGGCGGTGAGCGGTCCGCAAACTCCAAGAGCGGTGGCGGAACCCTGAACCCGGCTCCACCGATCAATGCGGACCGGTACGATGAGTTCCGTTATGACCCGGACCAGCCGGTGCCCACCCGCGGCGGGCCGATCTCCTCTACCGGTGACCCCGCGTACCGAATGGGACCGGCAGATCAACACGACGTCGAAACCCGTAACGATGTTCTGGTGTACACCTCCGACCTGCTGCGGGAGGGGCTTCGAATTGCCGGACCGCTGCGCGCCGAACTTTTCGTTTCGTCAAGCGCGCGGGATACGGATTTTGTCGCCAAACTGGTGGATGTTCGTCCGGATGGAACAGCGCTCAACATTCAGGAGGGCGCGCTGCGGATGCGCTACCGGGATAGTTTCACCGATCCGAAGCTGATGCGGCCTGGGGAGGTTTACCGGGCGCGAATCGATTTGCGCGCGATCGCATACTACCTTCCGCCGGGTCACCGCATGCGGCTGCAAGTATCGAGCAGCAACTTCCCGCGACTGGAAAGAAATCTAAACACCGGCGGCAACAACTTCGACGAGACCGTCGGCGTTGTTGCCCTGAACCGGGTGTATACAACCCGTGAGCGCGCATCAGCCGTCGTCATTCCGGAGTGGCCGGAAATACCGAGTGACGGGAGCGCGAAAATCGGCGGTCGCTGAAGCCGGTCGCAGAGAGGGCAATAAAACAGCCGTTGGCAGCTCAGTTGAAATCTATGGCGCTTGACCAACTATAATTCCGCAGGATTGCATTACAGCACTTGCGAGGAATAGCATGCAAAGCGTGGAAACCAAAACCGTCGATGCACCGGAAGGCAATGAAATGGCGACCCGAACGCAGACAACAACCACAGCGCCCTCCACGTTTCGCATACAGTTAGACGATGAGACGGCGTTTTCACTACTCAAAGTCAGCCCCTTTCGCCACAACTATCAGAATCACCCGCTCATGCAGCTCGACCGTTTGGAGCAGCTTGCCAAATTGTTGATGCGTCATGGTCGATGCCGATTCGTCACCTCCGGTACAACCCAGTTTTCGCAGTTTTTGCCGAAGCTGCAAAGTACGGACGGCCTGAGCATTGAAGAAGTTTTTCGGCGAATCGAGGAGCCGGGTTCTTGGATCGGCCTGTACTACGTGGAAACAGACCCGGAGTACGATCAATTCCTGCGGGAAGTGTTGGGCACGGTAAAACATCTCATTGATCGGCAGCAGCCGGGGACGTTTATCGTCAACGGATTCATCTTTATTTCGGCGCCGCCTTCCGCCACGCCGTTTCATATTGATAGAGAGAACAATTTCTGGATGCAAATCCGCGGCCGCAAGACCCTCAATGTTTGGGATCCCACGGACCGGCAAGCCGTTGGCGCGCGTGAGGTGGAGAACTTCATCGTCAATAGTTCGCTGGCCGGCGTGCAGCTTCAGGAGGAACTGCTGGCGCGCAGCCATGAGTTCGATACCGGTCCCGGTGATGGCGTTTACTTCCCCAGCACCTCTCCGCACACGACCCGCTGTGATACGCACTGGGCTCGACCGGGTGATGGCGTTGCCATCTCCATCGGCGTTAATTTTTACACTTCAGTGACACGGCGTCGCGCCTATATCCACGCATTCAATCAATTTTTACGTCGGCTGGGCGTTAATCCGCGCTCACCCGGCGCCTCGACATGGATGGACGGCTTGAAGTACCCGTTGGGCCGCATCTTGATGGAAATGAGGCGTCGTTTCTGGAGGCGTTCCCCGCCCGCCGGCTTCTAGGATCCTGCCCCGTAAGTTCGCCGTTGAATTTTCCCTTATCCTTTAATGTCGTGCGGAGTCCGTAGCGCTGGCGATGACAATGAAGCATTCGCAGGAATTGCCCAATACCCCGGAAGAGCCTGGCTGTCGCCGATGAACGGCGGCGAGATCGCGAGTGCCGCGCGAGACGGCGCAGTAGAGCATTGCTTCGAGAAAACCTTTGTCGCCCGCACAGTCTTTCACACGGTTGTCGTCATGTTGTTTGCCAATGCCGCGGTGGTCGGAGCAATGCCTTCCCAAGACATGAAGCCTGAGCAATTGACCACCCCGGTGGCAGCAGTAACAACGCGACGCGACTCGGCTCGGGTCTTTATTTCCGGCCATAGCCTGACCGACCAGCCGATTCCGGATCACCTGGCCGCGATCGCACAGAGCTTGGGTACGCCCCTGCAATGGAATCGCCAGTACATTGTGGGTTCGTCGATCGCCACGCGTACCCGGGGCCGCGATCCTGATGCGGGCTCTTGGGTTGGCTATCGCACCGGCTTTAACCGCAGTGGCGAAGGTCTTGACGTAATAGCCGAACTACGCAAGCCAAAAACCATCCAGGGGCATCACTATGATGTGTTGCTGATCACTGAACAACACGCGCTGCTGGACTCACTGATGTGGAACGATACGGTCCGCTACCTGCGTCACTATCATGAGCGGCTGATTGAGGGCAGCCCTCAGGCAACAACCTACTTCTACGAGCCATGGATTACGCTCAACGACAAGAATGATCCAAAGCGCTGGATTGCCTACGAACGGGCCGCGACATCTATCTGGCAGTGCGTTGCAACGCGAATCAACATTTCCTTGAGCGCCGAGGGACGGACTGACCGTATTGCGTCGTTGCCGGCTGGCGCGGCCTTGGCGGAGCTGATTGATCGCGCCACGCAGCCTGCGGGAGTGCTGGGCATTACACGTGGCAGTACGCGCGAGACAGTGGACAGTATCGTCAAGGACACTGTGCATCTCACGGACCTCGGCAGTTACTACGCGGCGCTGGTGACTTATGCGGCTGTCTACCGCCGCTCACCCGTGGGGGCTTGGCACCCGCAAGGGGTTAGCAGGGAGCAGGCCGAATCGCTACAGCACGTGGCATGGGACTTTGTGTCGAACTACACCCGCACCAACACGCCCCTGACGCTTGAGCAATGCCGGACTACGTTACGTACTTCCTTCATCGGTATGTACTGGGGTTATGTCCGCGATACCTACTGGCTCAAAGAACTCAATTCAGTGCAGGCGGATCTGCGCTGGGCACGTTACCTATTGAAGTGGCAGTGGCTCATGCGCCGCGACAGCGTCGACAATCCGTTCTATTTTGATCCCTCAGATGATCGCAGTTATTGGCTGCCTGCCCCTTGAGACTGGTTTGACTGGAGCAGCCGGCGTTAGGTTGAATTTGGAAGTGATTAAATTCCGGTTGGCGATTGGAAACGTCTTGCCCCGTTGCCAGGTAATTTGCGATTGGCGCGGTGCAAAGGGCTGTGCCGCGCCAAATCTCCCATGTAATGAGGAATCCCTCTATCGCTTCGGCCCAGAGCAATGCGTTTCAAAGTACCCAGCCCATGCGCAATCAAAGCCACTACGTCCACGGCCATCGCGTAGCCGACCCCGGATGTTACCGAAAAGTATCGTCGTCGCGACTCGAACCAATACCCCGGTAACCGCGTGGGTTTCGCTTTGCAGTTAGTGACTTGGGTACTCTGCCCTGTAATGTGCATGACCCTGCTTTCCGGAACATACCAAGTAGGGAAACCAGCCAGCTTTGCACGAAAACAAAAGTCGGTTTCCTCAAAATAGAGAAAGTAGTTTTCGTCCAGGCCGCCTATGGTATCGAGTACTTCTCGGCGCAGCATCATCGATGCGCCCGGGATCCAGTCAATTGCTTGTGGAACAGTCGTCATATGCTTTGCAACAATCCAAGGCCGCAATAGATGCGTAACTAGACCAAATTGCAGACCGGCATCCAATTCACTCAGAATTGATGGAAAACGAAAGGCAATCGGAGAGTGCCTGCCCGCGGAATCTTCTAAACCGCTGCCTGCAATTCCGACGTCAGGGTGCGTCTGCAGGAAATGGACTAGGGTAACAATTGCACCGGCGCGAACGACGGTGTCTGGATTGAGCAGATGGACATAGTCTGGAGGGTATATCCTGTATGCATGCTCAATTCCCACATTGTTGCCATAAGCAAACCCGCCGTTTTTCGAAGCGGAGAGAAGTGTAACCCACGACGACCATCCATTTTCTCCAATAGCCTTTTCAATGTGTGGCGCATCGCCGGACGCATTGTCTACAACGATAGCGCGAATTTGAATGCCGGGTGTTGAACGCTCGGTTTCAATGGAGCGCAGGCAATCTACCGTCAGTTTCGCCGATTTGTAGGTAACGATGATTACTGCAACGTCAATATCACTCATGGATACTAAATTCCCTATAGCGGTTTAGAGTAGACCCCGTTTGATTTGACAGGATTTCCATGGAGATAAATGGCGCCTTGCGGTGTAGGGCTATCCACGGGCGCTTTAGCGCTGCCCGGTGGTCGTACATTTGCTCGGTCAGTTGAGTAGCCACTTCACTATTAAGGAAAGTAACTCGCCAGCGCATGCTCCAACAATAAAGAAAGGCAGAACAATCAACTCTTTTCTTACATTGAGTAACTGATATTTTTTCTTGTAGTAAAAAGTCACCGGCAAACTCAGGAAAGGGCAAAGTGCGATGGCCCAAATAGCGCCATCGAACTGATATTGATGAAAGGCAGCGGGTACGAGCAGGTAAAGCGACAGCGCTTGTACTACGTAAGCTGTCGTGTGTGCTCCTGGCTTTCCCATGGCGTTATAACATTGAATTGTAAGTGTATATCTAGTGGCAATCATTCCCCATGCCAACACCTCCACGATGGCTCCCGCGTCAAGGTATCGAGCGTCATACAGCATGCGTATTAGCGACGACCCGAAAGTCAGCAATACACCCGCGATGGACAAAATTACGCCATCGAAAATCAATCTGAGCTTGTAATAGGTCGCTTGAAGTTGGGTGGGATTTTCCCGCACGACTTCACTCAAGGCTGGGAAAGCAACAGCGCTGATCAGGTTGGTGATCATTCCTTGCAGCGAACTTACGATTAGATACGCAATGGAATAAATACCCAGTAGCCTCACGTTCACCAGGCCGCCAAGCAGCAAACGGTCACCGTTGAAGATCAGGAAACTGAGAATGGAGGCTGGAAAAATCCATTTGCCGAATCCGATGATCTCCTTGAACGCTGACCTGTCCCAGATCCAACGATTGCTCGGCCCGGGCAACATCGCATGACTGAGTAGGGTTCTTACGAGCGATCCGGCGATGCCCCCCCCCACCAGGGCCCAGATTGAGCGATCCAGCATGGCCCATGGAATCATGACGCTCAACGCGGCAACCTGACTGATGATTTCGATCTGGGTATTGCGGGTCAAGTTAAGCTTGCGGCGCGCCACGGAGATTTTAGTCGACGCAAAACCTCCGATGAGCGCGACCGACATGAATATGGCGATGACACTGGGTAACAGGGGATCCGTGTAGACACCCCCGATGGGTAGCGCTTGCATCTGGGCCAGATACGGAAGCGCGGCGCTGAGGACGAGGGCCGCCAGCCATATCAACGCCCCTCGAACAATCTGGATAACCCATGCAGTATTCTGGAAGTCCGGATCCTCTCCGCGCCTGCTCTGGATGATGATCTGTGTCAGGCCGATATCTGAAAACATGGCCAAACCAGTCATGAGGACATACACGATCGCCATCAGTCCGAACATCTCCGGGACAAGGAGCCGCGTCATAATAAGACTACTCCCAAGCCGAATTACCTGGGCAAGAAAATAACCGCCTAGCGTCCAACCACCGGCCCGTAACACGCGGGATCTCAAGGAGGCGGTATTTGCGGACGAGGACATATTGGTTGTTAGGCGACGACCGTGGCTGATGCCAGTTTAACAGTGGCCTTGCATTTTTCACGTCTGCTAGGACATTTCCGCGGTGTAGATATCGTTCCGGGCGGACTCCTTCAGGCCGACTCTCTCGGTTTCAGCGCCATGTCGATGCAGCGTTGCATCTCTTGCGCCAGCAAGTCGACATAAGGCTCCTGTAGCGCACTTGAATGCCCCCCCGGAACATCGATTGCCTTGACTGGCTCTTGGACGCGTTGTTGCCAACCGAATAGTGGGTCAACACAGAGTTCTCGAGTAGGCTGATCGCCATCGAAGCCCTGGTCCTGCGTGGCACGGAACAACACGACATCTCCTCCAGAGAAAACGCCAGTGGGGGTGTGTTCTTCATGAGCGAAATTATAGAGTCTGTCGAAGTCAATTTCAGTGAAATGACTTGTTGATAGTGTTGCTTTGCCGCGGAGCGCGGCGATTTTTTTTGCGTTTTTAGCATGCTCTAACCGAATCGAAATAATGTAATTGACTAAGTTGGCGGTTTTCTTCGCGAGGATTGGAACAACCGTCAAGATATGCATCAATAAAGACTGGTTAGGTGATCGGCGAAAAGCACCGAGAACTCTTTTGAAGCTATTCCGAACATGGCGGAATCTCCGGTCTTCGGCGGCGACATCCGATGCATCAATGATGCCAACAAAGGCAGTTTGCTCGCCCGCATCCTGAAGTTGTCTTGCAATTTCGAAAGCAATGACCCCCCCCGCGCATAGACCGGCGAGGAGATATGGCCCGCTAGGTTGAATGGCTCGGATAAGGTCAACTTTGGCACGCGCCATTTCGACTATGCGCGTGTGCGCGAATTGTCCATTTAAAGCTTGAGGTTTAAGGCCGTAAATCGGGTATTCCGGGTTTAGCCGCAAAGCCAGGTTTCGATAGAGAAATACCTCTCCGAATCCGTCGTGGACGAAGAACAACGGATTTTTTCCACTTCCGGACCGAATCAACACAGGGGTGTCGCTGCATATATACCCTGCGGACTGTCTAATTTTGCTGATGCGGACAATGTCGGCAATGGTTGGAGAACGAAATACTTCATCCAGGTCAATTTCTATGCCTGTGGCGTCTTCCATTTCCAGAATCAGATTGACCGCCTGAAGTGAATTGCCACCCAACTCAAAAAAACTGTCGGTGATGCCGACACGGGGCACCCCAAGTACTCTTTCCCAAACTGTCGTCAGACTGATTTCCAGGTCGGTTAGCGGCGCGACATAATCGCTTCGACCAGTAGCGAATTCCGGACCAGGAAAGTTTGGACTCCCCTTTTGATTCTCACTGGGGGACAGCGCCTCCTGGCCAGACAGGTTTGCGGGGACGTGTTTCGGTGGGCCGGCAAGCGCCGCTATGGTGGTTGCCGGATTGGCGATCACGGCGCTCAGTATCGCAAGATAACGTTCACGCATCCACTGCGCGGTCGAACTGGTGAATATATCAATATTGTGGGTCACGCCGCCGTGCAAACCATCACGCGATTCAAGGAACCACATGCCGAGATCCTCGGTGGCGCCGCGCTGAAAAAGGGGAATCACATCGTGACGCAGCCCACCCCATTGTGTGGTGCGCTGGCGGGCATCCTGGAACGAGAAGAGCGCCTGATACAGCACCGGGGCACCGTCTCCGTACACGGTCGGCAATTCCCTCGACAGTTGTTCGAGCGGCACATCGGGACAAGAGAAGCTCTCAATGACGGTAGCCTTGGCACGCTTGATCAGGTCGATAAACGGCTCGGCGGGGTTGATGTCAAGCTGAAGTGGCAACAAGTTATTGAAGTAACCCATGATCGCCTCCAGTTCGAGAGAATTTCGCCCTCGCACCGGCGTGCCTATCACCAAATTGGTCTGTCGTGCATAGTCGTAAAGCAGGACGCTGTAGACAGCCAGTAGCGTCACAAAAAGGGTGGTGCCGGATTGCATGCTTAGTTCGTGAAGAGCATCAGTCCGTGGCTTGTCGATCACGATCCATTCGGTGGCGCCGACTCCCGACATGCCGGGCTTGCGCGGTTTGTCCGTGGGCAACAATGCGGGTTTGCCGATTCGCGGCAGGCGCTCACGCCAGAAGGCCAACTGCTTGCCAAACTCCGCGCCTTTGATCCATTCCCGATGCCATACCGAAAAATCGCCATAGCTGATTGGCAGATCGGTTAAGGGGCTGACACGCCGTTCGGAAAATGCCGCATACAGGGCGGAAATCTCGTCGTAGACCAGATCGAATGACCAGCCGTCCCAAATGATGTGGTGGGGCATGAAGAAGAGCACGTGTTCCGCGTCCCCGAGACGAAACATGCGTGTCTTGAACAGCGGGGCTTGGTTCAGGTCAAAGGTTTCGGCGGTCAATTCGTCGAGGCGCTGGAGCAGTTTGGTTTCGCGGTCGTCCGGCGCCAGAGCCGACAAATCCTCGGCTGGAAACAGCGCGATTGGCACATTGTCATGAATGCGCTGGATAACCGTGTGGCCGTCGCGTTCAAAACTGGTGCGGAGCGAAGACTGGCGCCGCATCATCTCCCGAAACGCCTGTTCGAAAGCGTTTTCGTCCAGGATGCCGCACAGCCGGTGCGCCGAAGGCGCGTGGTAGACGACACGGCCAGGATACATTTTCTCAAGAAACCACAGTCGCTCCTGCATTAGCGAGGCCGGCATCCAATTCTGGTCGACGAGGTGTTCAATCGGTTTGCGGCTTGTGATCGCGCCTGTGACGGACTGGGTTTCGATAGTCTCGGCCAGACGCGCTACAGTTGGCGCTTCAAAAAGCGTTCGCATCGAGATATTGATCTTGAGACTGCGGTTCAAGCGGGACGTCAATTGCGCCGCCAGCAGGGAATGACCGCCCAGCTCGAAAAAATCGTCGTGAACACTGATCCCAGGCAACCCGAGCGAAGCTTCCATCTCGATCATCACCGCCTTCTCCAGCTCAGTACGTGGCGCGACATAATCAGAGGCCGAGCGGGCTGGAGCATGCGGCGCCGGCAATGTTTTCCTATCGACCTTGCCATTTGGCAAGCAGGGGATGGCAGGCAAGGTCACATAATGCTGCGGGATCATGTAATCCGGCAAAATGGTTTTCAGATGAGCCTTTAGCGTGCCTTCCGCAAGCGTGGTGCCGGGTTGTGCAACCAGGTAGGCTACCAAGCGGACATCGCCAGGCCGGTCCTCGCGAGCAATGACAACGGCACGGGCAACGTCGGGATGTAAGGCGAGGCTGACTTCAATTTCTCCAAGCTCGATTCGGTAGCCGCGAACCTTGACCTGAAAATCGAGGCGGCCAAGATGCTCAAGCAGGCCATCGGCACGCCAACGCCCGCGGTCTCCGGTGCGGTAGAGCCAAGCTCCCGGTGACTCGGAGAGCGGATCGGGGATAAATTTGTCGGCAGTGAGGTCGGGCCGATTCAGATAACCCAGCGTAACCCCATTGCCGCCAATCCAGATTTCCCCTGGCACGCCGATTGGGCAGAGTTGTCGCTGTTCATCGAAAATCCATACGGATGTATTGGCAATGGGCCGTCCGATGCTGATGCTTGATCCAATACCGGTGACGTGCGAGCAGGTCGACCAGACCGTGGTTTCGGTCGGACCGTACATGTTCCACAGCGAACCGGTTCTCTCGAGCAACTGCTGCGCAAGATCGGCACTCAGCGCCTCGCCGCCGCATAAGGCCTTGAACTGACGGTTGCCGCGCCAGCCGGCTTCAATCAGCAGGCGCCATGTTGCTGGCGTCGCTTGCATCGTCGTCGCCTGGCTGCCTTCAATGAGCCTGCCCAGCGTAGCGCCGTCGATCGCCTCATCCCGCCCAGCCAACACGATCTCGGCGCCGACGGAAAGGGGCAGGAAAAGCTCATTGACCGCTATGTCGAACGACAGTGTCGTGACGGCGACCAAGCGATCATTCTCGGATAATCCCGGCTCGCGTGCCATCGATTCAAGGAAATTGACGATGGCCCGGTGTGGTACCTGCACCCCTTTCGGCTTGCCCGTCGAACCGGATGTATAGATCACGTAGGCGAGATCTTCCGGTGTGGCTGAGTCGTCATCACGGGGGAGCCGCGACTCAGGTTGCGCATCGATCTCGGCTTTGTCGGCGTCAATGAAGAGACAGCGTTCACGCGGCCACACGAGAGGCGAACCCGGCGCGGATTCGGTCAGCAGAACCGACAATCCGGCATCGTCCATCATAAATGCCAGGCGGTCGTCGGGATAAGCGGGATCCAGTGGCACGTATGCTGCGCCGGCTTTCAGTATCGCCAGCGCGGCTGCAATCATTTCAGGTCCCCGCTCGATGTGAATCCCTACGAGCGCGCCGCGGCGTACGCCGCGGGCGCGCAGGCAATGAGCGATGCGATTTGCCTGGGCGTCGAGGGCACTGTACGAAATGGCAGTTCCTTGCCATGTCACGGCCGAGTTTTCGGGTACACGGCTTGCCTGCGCCTCGATCAACTCGTGTACGAGCGCAGTTCTGGAAAACGGGCGCGACGTCTGGTTCCACGAAGCCAGCAGGCGTTGGTCTTCGTTGCTCACCACTCCGAGCTTGCCCACCGTTGAATCCGGCGCAGCGCAGGCGGCGCGGAGCAGCGTTTCGTAACATTCCAGCCATTTGCGAATGGTCGCGCCGTCGAACAGGTCTGCGTTGTACTGGCACTCGAGGCGCAGCGCACCTTTGATCTGCACCGCGTTGACGAACAGTTCGAAGTTCTCGTAGCGACGGGGATTGCTCGAGAACTCGGCCTGGAGGTCAGGAAACCCGGCCGTATTGGCATCCAGCGCCTGATCCAGATTGAACATCACGCTCACCAATGGGAGCCGGCTGGGGTCGCGGGCGATGGCAAGCTTTGTGAGGAGGGTGCCGAACGTGTATCGCTGATGCTCAAGGGCGTCGAGTATTGCTGCCTGCGTTGTGGCGATCAAGTCCGTCACCGGCGCGGATGTATTGACCTCAATCCGCAACGGAAGCAGATTTACACAGTGACCAACCAGACCTTCCAGTCCGCCAACCGACTGACCGGCCGCCGGAATGCCGATGACTATGTCGTTCGAAGCTGCAATGCGCTGCAATAACGCAACAAAGCCGCCAAGCAACGTCGCAAACAAGCTGGCTCCATTGCGGGATCCTGCCTTGCGTACTTCCGACACTAGGCCGGCATCGAGAATGTAGTCTTCGCGCCGTGAAGTGAAGGTCCGCCATGTCGATCGTGGACGGTCAGTGGGCAGTTCAAGCGTTGGGATCGAACCAGTGAAACGCGATAACCAATAGGCTTCGTCTGCGGCATGCTCAGCGCTGCCGGAGGAAGCGCTTTGTGCCAAGGCGTAGTCCCCGAACAATGCGGGTGGATCAAGCGCCTTTCCAGGAGCCCCCGCCCTAAGGACGTAAAGACTGGCCAGATCGTTGATCAGCACGCCAAACGACCAGCCATCGCAGACGATGTGGTGAGCCGTGATGATCAACAGATGATCGATTGCGCCCAACTTCAGGATTTCGGCTCTGAAGAGTGGTCCGTGCTCAATGTTGAAGGGTGTCTCGACGGCGCGCTGCGTGGCAGAGGCCATGGCCTCTGCCTGTTCCTGTCCGCCAAAGGCGCTGTGATCGGTCACTGGAACGTCCAACGACGTATTGCTGGCGATGCACAACTCCTCGCCGTCGGCGCCGATGGTCGCCCGCAACGCTTCATGACGCTGGACAAGATCCTGCAACGCCTCGCGCAACGCGTCAGTGTTCAGGGCCCCCGAAAACCTGAGCGATACCGATTCGTTGTAGGCGAGCGAAGCCTCCCGACCAAGCCGGTCGGCGAGCCAGATCTCGCGTTGCGGCTCCGTGGTCGGAACGACCCGCGATAGCGCGGCATCTGCGAACGGATCGTAATCAACCGGCGCAGATTCAACGACCTTGGCTTCAGTCGAATTCATGTGTGAAGTTTCATGTACTTTCCCGGAGTGTCGGGGTTGGGGACAAACCATGCCGGGGTGCCATCGGGATCACGGCCCAGCCGCGCTCCAGGCGTCGGCGGCGCGTCGGGGTCGAGCGCCACGAGTCGATCGGGCGCACGGTGGCCTGGCACAAAGCCGCCTTCCTGAAGTTCGATCAGGCTGTCCTTGAACGCTTTGGCGATGCTGGCAAAGTCGGCCTCGGTATGCGCGGTGGTGAAGAAGCAAGGGAATCCATCGTAAAGGTGCACGCCCCGATCCCGCATCATGTAAAAGAGCAGATCGCCAAACGGCTGATCGGTCTCCCACACCGCGCGCCATAGTGATGCGAAGGTCTTTACCTTGATGGGTGCATGGACTTCGGCGGCGAACGCGTTGAGGTCTGCGACGAAGCGGGCGGTGCGTTCATTGAGATCACGCTGTAGCGCCGGTCCCTTTTCCTTTAGATGGCTGAGGACGGCGTGCGCGGCCGCCAGAGCCAGCGGGTGGCGCACGAAAGTACCGGCGAAGTAGGTTACGCCCACCGGCGGCGTCGAATCGTCACCGTACTGCCAGAAACCGCCGTCGAGGGCATCCATGAATTTCGCCTTGCCCGCGATGACACCGATCGGCAACCCACCGCCGATCACTTTGCCGTATGACGCGATGTCCGCCTTAATACCGAAGAACTCCTGCGCTCCGCCGGGGCTTGTTCGAAAACCGGTCACCACCTCATCAAAAATGTAGACGGCGCCGGATCTGTCGGTGAGCGCGCGCAGCTCCTGTAGAAATTCGCGTGGCTGAAAATCCGGCCGGCGGCTCTGGACCGGCTCCACCATGATCGCGGCCAGTTCATCGGCACGCGACTTCAGAATCTCGAGGCTCTCGGGTGTGCCGTAGTCCAGCACCAGCACATTTTGCGAGGCTGACGGCATGATCCCCGGCGCAGCCGGGACAGACCGCAGTTTCTTGGTTCCGCGTACGATCACTTCGTCGAAGACGCCGTGGTACGAACCGCTGAAGATGGCGATCAAGTTCCGTCCGGTCACTGTTCGCGCAATGCGCATGCAGCCCATCACCGCCTCGGAACCCGTATTGCAGAATGCAGCGCGATCGAAGCCGGTCATGTCGCAGATCAGCCGCGCCACGTCGGCCTGTAGGGGATGCTGGGGGCCAAT
Organism: Sterolibacteriaceae bacterium; assembly: GCA_043738385.1. Lineage (GTDB taxonomy): Bacteria > Pseudomonadota > Gammaproteobacteria > Burkholderiales > Rhodocyclaceae > JANYCD01. The sequence goes on along the minus strand of JAYUGL010000114.1, from coordinate 7,590 downwards.
CTCGAAACCGCGCGTTATCTGCTCCTGGAGCGCCTTGACGACGAAATCGGGCTGCCAGCCGAACATACACGGGCCGAAGCCGCAGAGGGCGTCGATATACTCGTTGCCGTCGACGTCCCAAAGGTGGGGCCCCTTGGATTTATCGACGACAATCGGGTAGATCAGCTCCTTGATCGCGGGCTTGAAACCGGTGACGGCGCGCGGATCCGCCATGACAACGCGGTTGTCCTGGGTGAATTTTTTCGAAGTCTTGGTGCGCGCGTTGTAGCGGCGGATAAATGCCTCCAACCGTGCCTTCTGCAACGGCGTCAGGGATTCGGCCTTTGTCGCGTGAATGCGCGCGATGGCCCCAAATGCTTTGTTGACGTCGTATTTGACCGGCCCGGCGGGTGAGTCCTCGTCGTGCAGCACGGGAGCAATACCTGTTGACGGCGAAGGTGTTGGCACGGCGACCGGCGACGTGATCGCAGCTGGCGCTCCCACTGCGCCGAGCAGCGCCAGCTGCTGCGCCATAAGCTGGAGCTGCGTATCGACCACCTGCTGTAGATAGCTCGAGGGCGCGTCGGCGCCCGGCGCAGCAATCGTTGCGAGCCGCACGGCGGCAGGAGATGCCGCCATGGGCACAGCCGCGGCCTCCGCCGGCATCTGCCCACTCATAAACTCCGCCAGACTGTCGAGGTTTGGTAAGTCCTGCATCAACTGACGGAAGCTGACCTTGACCGAGAAAGTTCGTTGCAACTGCAACGCCACCTGTGTCAGGGTCAGCGAGTCGAGCCCGAGTTCAAGGAAGGTGATTGCTGGTTCGACGCCCTCCATCTCGATGCCGGAGACATCCTCGAACATGTCTTTGAGCCGGACGATGAGGCGCTCCTTCCGATCTGCTGTTGGAGCTGGAATTGTAGATGCATTCATCAAAGGTACCTCTGGAACCATGGTAACAGGGATAGGGACGACGAAAGCCGGTGCGGCGACTTCCTCGTTGGCAGTTGCGGGCGCCGCATTGCCCGTGCGCTCAGGGCGAGGCTCGACCCAGTGACGCTGACGCTCGAACGAATAGGTCGGCAGGGGGATCCGGTGTCGGCGTTCGTCACCGGAAAAAGCGCCCCAGTCGATTGGCACGCCCGCCGCCCAGGCTTGGCCGACACCCTGAAGCAGGGCGTCCCATTCGCTTTGAACGTCGTCCGCCAACGATGAGATGACGACAGGTTTGGTCGGCCTGCTTGCCGCCTGCTGGCGAGCCAGAGTGCCGAGTGTATTTCGGGGACCGACTTCGAGCAGAATCCTTGCCGGATCCTCAAGAAGTACCTGTACCGCCGGTGCAAAGCGCACCGTCTCCCTCAGGTGTCGGGTCCAGTACTGGGGATCGACCGCTTGCTCGGAAGTGATCCATGTTCCGGTCACGGTGGATACGAAGGGGATCGTCGGCGGGGAGAGTTTGACACCGCGTACCACCTCGCCGAACGGAGTCAGAATCGGATCCATCATCGGCGAGTGAAAGGCATGTGAGGTCTGCAGGAGCCGGCAAACGACGCTCTCCGTTTCCAGCGCCGCCTGTAGACGGATCACCTCGTCGGTCGGGCCTGAAACCACGACCAGTGATGGTCCATTGTGCGAAGCCACTGCCAGATTTGGTGCCAACCGCGCGGAAATTTTGTCAGCTGCCATTCGCACCGAGAGCATTGAGCCGGCCGGCAAATTCTGCATCAGACGCCCGCGGGTGGCCACGAGCCGCAAGGCGTCCTCCAGGGAAAAGACACCCGCCAACGTCGCGGCGACGAACTCGCCTATGCTGTGCCCAACAAGCGCCGTGGGACGAATCCCTAGGCCGAGCCAGAACTGGGCGAGAGCGTATTCGATGGTGAAGAGCGCCGGTTGAGTGAGAGACGTCGCGCGCAACGCCTCGGCTGCGGCCACTTCGTCCTGCATCTCGTAGAGGGTCACACGGAGGTCATCACCGATGAGCGGGCTGAGAATTTCGGCGCAGCGGTCGACAACGGCACGAAACACTGCATGGTCTTTGTATAGTGTCCGCCCCATGGCCACGTACTGCGTCCCCTGGCCCGGGAACATCAAGGCCACGTTAGGGGGGGCGCCGCCCATCGCCCGCGTCGTCACGCGGGCCGGGTTGCCGGAACGCAGAAGCGCAATCGCATCCTGGTTATCGCGGGCAACCAAAGTACGGCGGTGCGCAAAAGCCGTGCGGCCGACCCGAAGCGTGTAAGCAGCGTCAGCCAGGTTGAGCTCGGGATGGCTCTCCAGATGGGCCGCCAGGTTCTCCGTCGCCCGATCAAGCACCGTCTTGGAACGCGCCGAAAGTATCAGCAACTGTGGTAATTGCGAAGACTCCGACGGCTCGACAGGAGGTGCCTCCTCAACAACTACGTGGGCGTTAGTGCCACCAACGCCAAACGAACTGACGCCGGCGCGTCGGGGATGGCCTGATGTCGTCCAGTCTTCGAGACTGACATTGACATAGAACGGACTATCATCCAGACCCAGGCTTGGATTGGGCGATTCGAAGAACAGACTCGGAGGAATTTTCCCGTGGTAGACCGACAAGACCCCTTTGATGAAGCCAGCCACACCTGCGGCATGAATCAAGTGGCCGAGCGAACTTTTCACCGAACCCAGAGCGCAGTGCGCGTCCGTCGATTTGACACCGGCGAACACTTTTTTCAGGGCTGCAACTTCGATCGGGTCACCCAATGGCGTCGCGGTCCCGTGGGCTTCGATGAAACCGATCGTCGCGGGATCGATATCAGCCTGCTCCAGCGCTGAACGGATCACCTCTGCCTGACCGTTGACGCTGGGTGCGGTAAAACTCACCTTGTCGGAACCATCGTTATTCACGGCGAAACCACGCACCACAGAATAGATGCGGTCTCCATCCGCGATGGCATCCTCGAGTCGCCGCAACACGACGAGACCGGCGCCATCGTTAAACGTCGTACCGGTGCCGTTGGCATCGAAGCTGCGGCAGTGGCCATCGGCGGACAGCATGCCACCCTCCAGATGGAGGTACCCCGCATTGACCGGAACGGTTATCGAAACGCCTCCAGCCAGTGCGAGGTCGCACTCGTGGTTGAGCAGTGCACGTGATGCCTGGGCAATCGCGACCAGCGACGTCGAACACGCAGTACCGATGGTGATACTTGGGCCGCGCAAATTCAACTTGTATGATATCCGGGTCGCGAGAAATTCATACTCATTGGCAAGCGCGGTGTTGAGCTCTCCAAACCGCTCCACGACCTCGGGACGAGTCGACAAGCAGTGCGAACGGTAGCGGTTCCAGTTCATGCCGACATAGACCCCGATCAGACCGGAAAATTGTGACGGCTGATGGCCAGCATTCTCCAGCGCGGACCAGGCAAGCTCCAGCATGATCCGCTGCTGCGGATCCATGATCTGCGCTTCAAGGGGATTGACATTGAAGAAGCCCGCATCGAACTTGTCATAATCTTCGATGATGCCTTTGGCCCGAACATAATTGGGATCGGAACGTAACGAGATCGGAATGGATGGGTCAAGTTCGTCGGGCCCGAAAAAGTGCACACCTTCTCGCCCAGCGCACAGATTCTCCCAAAGCTCATCAACGTCTCGAGCGCCTGGGAAGCGCCCGGCCAACCCGACAACCGCCAGTGCGCCTTTGGGCAGACTGATCGGACCGGAGTTGACGCTAATTGCCTGCGTCCTCTGGTCCCCTGCGCGATGGCGTTTCTCCCGTCCGTCCACATGCGCATCGTCCCGCTGCGTCGGTTTTAACGCCTCAGCCTGGCGCCTGATTGTGGTGTGTTCGAACACGAAGGTCGGGGCCAGTTCGCGCACGAATCGTTTAGACAGCAACTCATAGAGTCGCACCGCATCCAGTGAAGTGCCGCCGGCATCGAAGAAATTTAGATCCTCTGACGAGGAACGTTGACCCAGTATCTGTTCCCATGCTTTGCTAACCGCGGCGAACTCCTGTGACCCACTTCCAATCGGCGCCGCAGCGGTTTGCTCAAAAGGGTCTGGCAACGCCGCTTTATCCAGCTTTCCATTGGCGTTGGTCGGGAGGGCATCCAGCAAAAACAGGTAGTGGGGCATCATGAACGCCGGGAAAATTTCTGTCAGCCGATGCCTCAGATCGTGCTGCTGGGCCGAATCGATTGGCACCACATAGGCTGCGATCCGCTTCTGACCGGCAGGTCCGGATCGCACGAGCACCCGGCACTCCCTGATTCCCGGCAACTCGCATATGACGCGTTCGATCTCACCCGGTTCTATTCGATGCCCGTCGATCTTCACCTGATCATCGAAGCGCCCGAGATAGTCGATCAACCCGTCGACCCTCCGCACGACGCGGTCACCGGTGCGATAACCGCGAGCCGCCGAGCCGTTTGTCGCGGTAATCTCAATGAAGCGTTCGCGCGTGAGCGCCGGCTTGTTCAGATAGCCCAGAGCCAAACCCTCGCCCAAAGCGATCAACTCGCCCTCTACGCCATCCGGAACTTGCCGCAGTTGTTCGTCGATAATCGCGATTTCGGTTCCTGAAACAGGTACGCCAATCGGTACGTGGTGCTCCACGCTCGAAAAGTCTGCCGGAATCCTGAAGCATGTCGTGAAGGTTGTGTTTTCTGTCGGGCCGTAGCCGTTTATCAATTGTGTGCCTTTGAGCTCGGCAAGCGCTTTGCAAACATGCGGCACCGACAGTGCTTCTCCTCCCGTGAGAATTTCGTCTACTCCTGCGAGACTGCGTGCGTCCTGATCGATAAAGCTGTTAAACAACGAAGCGGTCAGCCACATGCTGTTAACGCCGGTGGTATTGATGACGGCCTTCAGGCCGGAGGCGGTCGGCAGTTGCTGATCTGGATAGAGAACGCATTTTCCGCCATTGAGCAAAGGTCCCCAGATTTCCAGCGTCGAGGCATCGAAGCCCAGGGGAGCAAGGGAAAGAAATACGCGACTGGAGTCGAGTCGCATGAAGTTGGGATTGTCGATCAAACGCACGATCGCGCGATGCGGTGCGACGACTCCCTTGGGCTCGCCGGTCGAGCCCGATGTGAACATGATATAGGCAGGCGTTTCCGCCGAGATTCGAGTTCGATCAGCAATGGAGCCGGATGCGCCCGTATCGGTAAAGTCAACACCATTGACAGCATGAACGGTCAATGGGAAGCGCTGCAAATCGCTTAGCGGTACAGCCGAGAGTATCTGTTTCACGCCAGCGTCTTCACAGAGCAGACGCAGACGCCGTTCCGGATAGGCCGGATCCAGCGGAACGTAGTGCGCCCCGACGTCCAGTATTGCGATCATCGTAGCGATCGTATCCGGGTAGCGGGAGGCGACAATGCCCACGGCATCGCCAGGTTGCACGTCTATGCTTTTTAGATAAGCGGCCAGTTTGCGCGCGCGATCAGCGAGCTCTTGGTAGGACCATTCACTCCAGGTGGCGGCGTTGCGAAAAGCCACAGCGGGATGGGCACCGAAGTGCAGGGCAACCGAGAAGAAGCGCTCGTTTACGAGCCTGATGTCATTAAACATTCAGAAGACAAAACGTTCAGTTTGCCAACCATCGACGCATCTTGTCCACTGGGCGCCGGTTTCAAGGCATCGCTGGTGGCGATCGTTTATTGCTCCCGCCGAGTCGCGGAGCCGGCGTAGAGACATCGCTACCTGCTCCGGGTCTACCCTTGTAAATGACCCGGTGCCAAGCTTTTGCGCAACGATGGCACCGATGAATCCGGGCCACGGGACAAAGCTATGGATCTCCCATTCGCAGTCTTCGCCGGGGGTCCCGTCCACGCGGAGTATCCTGGCCAGTTCGCCAGGGGAGAGCGAAACATCAAAGCGATCAAGCGGATGGCTAAGGCCGTCGCCGAGCGCTTTGATAAACGCCTCCTTGCGTGTCCAGCAATTGAAAAACCCCTGCGGTTTGTCGCGCCGGGCTAATGCCATGTAAGTCTTATTTTCGTGGCGAGAAAAAAAACGTGCTGCGATATCGTCAGCGTCGGGCATCACTCGGACGTATTCAACGTCGACTCCAACCTCGCGTCCTGTTGCAAAGACGTACACCGCGATATCGTCGCAGTGCGATACATTGAAGCGCAGGTCCGACTCTGCTGAGAGTCCTTCGAGCGCGGGTTTGCCGTAAGCGCCATAGTTCAGCACGACCGATTCAGGATGTATCCCCAGTCGCATCGCAAGCAGTTGGCGCAGCCGCGCCCGAGCGACGGTGAATCGGCGTCGGTCGCGCTCAAATGCAAATCGGCCCGCTCTTTGTCGCTCAGCGTCCGAGAGCAGCGCAAATGACGATCGAATAGCCTCGGGTCCCTCGTTCAGACGGGTCACCACGACCTCAATCGCATCGTCAGCGAGAGACATAGTCGCCCAATCGGGTTGCGGAGCAGTTGATACGTCCCCCAACATACTTGGCCCCAAGTCTTTCTGCGTTCGAACACCAGATATGCAATCGTAAGCAGACATATTGTTGTTCATACATGGCATTTATGCGAAATTCTACCTAAATCCGTGCTTCTACGAGCCTCCTGCAAAAGTCAAAACCGGAATTGCGGCGCCGCCACATTTGCGCCCGCTGAGAATGATTTTTCATTGTAAGCGAAACTTCTTGAGCTGAGTAGTTGAAGTGATAGTCAATTTGTCATGATTCGTGATGGTCAATTTGTCATGATTCAGCGTGAAGACCGCCCTGGGCACCATCGATTGGGCATCCATGACCGGACCAAGCACATTAGCAGCGTCTGTAGTACTCCCTCACCCACTGAGCCGCACCGCCATCGTTGCCGTAGTTCTGAAGACGCTGCTCAGCTCGACGGAAAAGGATCATGAGCAAACGACGTGACATCCAAGCTTCTGGCTACCGCACTGCCACAACCACAACTCGCCGCTTTGCTGCGCTTGATTGCGGGCAGCGCGCAAAGGAGGTTTCGAACTAAGACCATTTAAGAACTGGCTGGGAGCATGGTTGGCTTGTCCTGGCACATGTGGGAAGGTAATATTCAAGATCAGGCATAAAGCCCAAAAAATCGATGTCATGCGCTCGAGTCGAATTGCATTTGTTATCGTCGTCCTGATGTGTGCTGCCAGCGTCGCCGCTATGGTCGCGCGCCCGAGCAGGAAGATTGCCGATACGGGACCGGCGATCTCGCTGGAGACCATGATTCCGAAGCAGTTCGGAGATTGGCGTGAAGAACCGCAGCGGAACGTGCAAGTCGTTAACCCACAGACCCAGGAGTTGCTCAACAAGCTCTATAGCCAGATTGTGAGCCGTGTGTATGTGAATGCCGAGGGCTATCGGATCATGCTTTCGGTGGCCTATGGTTCGGATCAACGGGGTTCTTTGCAGGCGCACAAGCCGGAGGTCTGCTACCCGGCGCAGGGGTTCACTCTACTCAGGAACGAGGCTTCGCGAGTCGCGACGCGTTTCGGTGACATTGCCGCGCGGCGTTTGTTTACAACCATGGGACCGCGCCAGGAGCCGGTGACGTACTGGTTTACGACGGGCGACACGGTAGTGCAGGGGGGGTTGCAAAAAAGGCTGATGGACCTTCGTTATGGACTTACCGGCTTCATCCCCGATGGGATGATTTTCCG
>JAYUGL010000113.1:0-15478 GCA_043738385.1 Sterolibacteriaceae bacterium | reverse complement strand
CCGGTGGTGGTCAAGCCGCTCGACGGCAATCATGGCCGCGGCGTTTCGCTAGAACTGGAGACGCGCGAACAAGTGGAAGCCGCATTCGCACTGGCCGTCCGGCATGGCAGCGAAGTCATCGTCGAGCGTTACATTCGCGGCACCGAACATCGCTTGCTGATCGTCGGCGGGCAACTTGCCGCAGCGGCGCGTGGCGAAGTGGCAATGGTGACCGGCGATGGCCATTCGACCGTGGCGCAGTTGACCGAACTGCAAATCAACAGCGACCCGCGACGCGGGACCACCGAGGACTTTCCGCTCAACCGGCTCAATCCGCACGACGACACGGCGGTCGTGCTTGAACTGGAACGCCAGGGCCTGACGCCCGATGCGGTTCCTGCTGCGGGCCGCAAGGTGCTGGTGCAGCGCAACGGCAATGTGGCGATCGATGTCACCGATGAAGTTCATCCCGATACCGCGGCAGCAGCCGGACTCGCCGCCCGCATCGTCGGTCTTGATATCGCCGGGGTCGATCTGGTGGCGGAAGATATTTCGCGGCCACTCGAAGAACAGGGCGGCGCCATTGTCGAGATCAACGCCGGCCCCGGCTTGCTGATGCATCTCAAGCCCGCTGCAGGCATGCCGCGCCCGGTTGGACGCGCGATTGTCGATCACCTGTTTAGCGAAGGCGACAGCGGCCGCATTCCGATTGTGGGCATCACCGGCTCCAAAGGCAAAACGATGGTCGCGCGGTTGGTAGCACGCATGCTCAAACTCAGCGGCAAGCATGTTGGACTGGCCTGTGGCGACGGACTGTTTTTTAACCGGCGGGCGGCACAGAAAGGCAATTGTGCGACCTGGGCCGCCGGCCAACGCGTGCTGATGACACGTTCGGTCGAGGCGGCGGTGTTCGAGAACAACGCGCGTTCGATCCTCAGCGAAGGCCTCGCCTACGACAAATGCTTGGTCGGGGTGGTGACCAATATCGACGCGGCCGCGTTCGATCCGGAATTTTTTATAGACACGCCCGAGCAGCTCGTCAATGTTTTTCGCACTCAGGTCGATGTGGTGTTGCCGGATGGCGTGGCGGTGCTGAATGCCGGCGATTCGCTGACAGCCGGGCTGGCCTCGCTGTGCGATGGCGAAGTGATTTTTTTCGGGTTCGATCCCGACCTGCCGGCACTGACCGAGCAGCGCGAGCAAGGTTTGCGGGCCACGTTTATTCGCGACGGTTGGGCGGTGATGGCCAGCGGCGCACATGAAATGCCGCTCGCCAGCGTGGCGACAATTCCTGTGGCTTCGCCAGAGGCGCCGCTGTTTCAAACCGAGAACATGCTGGCGGCAGTGGCGGCGGCATGGGCGCTCGGCATTTCGCATGAGCTGATCCGCGCGGTGATACAAAGCTTTGTACCCGGCCACGATGAGGATGAGCCAAAGAACACGACGCCATCCTTGCGGACAAATCGACGGAGCCACAATGGATAGCGCGAAATGCGGGGTGGTGCAGAGCGAAGAAAGCGCTGCATTCATGGAGGTATCGCGCGTCAGGGCGCTGCGCGGGCCCAACCTGTGGAGCCGCCATACCGCGATCGAGGCGATTGTTGCGTGCAATGAGGCACAGAACGCCGGTGGCGGCATCAGCGGCTTTCACGCCCGGCTGCGCGCCCGCTTCCCGGCAATCGGCTTCATGCTGCCGGCGCGGCAGGAGAAAACTTTTTCGCTGGCTCATGCGCTGGAATTCGCGGCACTGGGGTTGCAGGCACAGGCCGGCTGCCCGGTGACCTTCAGCCGCACCGTGCCAACGGTGGAGCACGGCGTATATCAGGTGGTGGTCGAATACAGCGAGGAAGCGGTCGGTCGACTGGCGTTCGAGCTTGCCGAGCAACTCTGCGTCGCCGCGTTTCACGAGCGCCCGTTCGACCTTGCGCAGGCATTGTCGCGTCTGCGCGAGCTTGACGAGGACGTTCGTCTTGGTCCCAGCACCGGAGCCATCGTGCAGGCGGCCGATGCGCGTGGCATTCCCTCGCGGCGGCTGACCGACGGCAGTCTGGTGCAGTTTGGCTGGGGCAGCCGGCAGCGACGCATTCAGGCGGCCGAGACCGACCGTACCAGCGCGATTGCGGAAGCCATTGCGCAGGATAAGGAACTGACCAAAAAACTGCTAGCCGCCGCCGGCGTTCCAGTGCCACAGGGCCGCGTGGTGCGCGATGCCGAAGATGCATGGGCGGCAGCACAGGAGATTGGCGACGCCGTGGTGGTCAAACCGCGCGATGGCAATCAAGGCAAAGGCGTGGCCGTCAACATCGCAACACGGGACGAAGTGTTGCGGGCCTACGCGGCTGCGGCAGAATTCAGCACCGACATTATCGTCGAGCGCTTTATCGACGGTAATGACTTCCGCATGCTGGTGGTCGGCAACACGCTGGTTGCCGCCGCTCGCCGCGACCCACCGCAGGTGGTGGGAGACGGCGTGCAGTCCATTCGGCAACTGGTGGAACAGGTCAACAGCGATCCGCAGCGTGGCGAAGGTCACGCCACTTCACTGACCAAGATTCGCTTTGATGACATTGCCATCGCCACCCTGGAACAGCAATCCTGCACCGCCGATGCGGTGCCGGCCAAGGGGGCACGCATCATCCTGCGCAACAATGCCAACCTGAGTACCGGTGGCACCGCCACCGATGTGACCGACGACGTACACCCAGAGCTGGCGGCACGTGCGATTGCCGCCGCACAGATGGTGGGCCTGGATATTTGCGGCATCGATGTGGTGTGCACAAGCGTGTTGCAATCGTTGGAAAAAACTGGCGGCGCCATTGTCGAGGCGAATGCGGCACCCGGCTTGCGCATGCATCTTCACCCTTCCTACGGCAAGGGCCGCGCGGTGGGCGAAGCGATCATGTCGTCAATGTTTGGCGCGAGCGAAGACGGGCGCATTCCCCTGGTCGCCGTCGCCGGCACCAACGGCAAGACGACGACCGTGCGCCTCATCGCCCATCTGCTCACGGTAAGCGGACATCGGGTCGGCATGACCACCACCGACGGCGTGTATATCGCCGGCAAACGTATCGATACCGGCGATTGCAGCGGGCCACGCAGCGCGCGCAACGTACTGTTCCACCCCGATGTCGATGCGGCCGTATTGGAAACCGCCCGCGGCGGTATATTGCGCGAAGGCCTCGGCTTTGATCGCTGCAAGGTGGCCGTGGTGACCAACATCGGCACCGGCGATCATCTCGGCTTGAGCTTTATCAGCACCGTCGAGGATTTGGCCGTGGTGAAACGGGTCATTGTCCAGAACGTTGCGCCCGACGGCGTGGCGGTGCTCAACGCAGCCGATCCCATCGTGGCGAAAATGGCTGATTTCTGCCCCGGCGCGGTCACCTTTTTTGCCACTGACAGTCATCACCCGGTGATCAGTACGCGACGCGCCCAAGGCCATCGCGTGGTCACGCTCGAAGGCGGACACATCGTCGCCACCCAGGGCAGCTTCGAGCAGCGCATTGCCCTGGCGCGGATTCCAATCACCGGTAACGGCGCAATCGGGTTCCAGATTGAAAACGTCATGGCGGCAACGGCCGCTGCGTGGGCCCTGGGGATTGCCTGGAAGAATATCCGCGCCGGGCTGGGCAGCTTCGTCAGCGATGCCCGCACGACGCCGGGCAGGTTCAATATCTTTGCCCATCGCGGCGCGACGGTGATCGCGGATTACGGACACAATCCTGACGCGATCCTGGCACTGGTGCGCGCCGTCGAAAACATGCCGGCAAAACGCCGCACGGTGGTGATCAGTGGCGCCGGCGACCGCCGCGACGAAGATATTCGTCAGCAAACTGAAATTCTGGGCGATGTCTTCGATGAGGCGATCCTCTATCAGGATCAGTGCCAGCGGGGACGGGCCGACGGCGAAGTCCTCGCGCTGCTGCGGCAAGGGCTCGGCAAAGCCAAAAGAACCCGCACGGTCAAGGAAATACGCGGTGAATTCGTGGCTATTGACACCGCGCTGGATAATCTGCAAGCGGATGACTTGTGCCTGATTTTGATTGATCAGGTGGAAGCAGCGCTGGCCTATATCGAAAAGAAAGTTGCCGAAAGCTGATTCTCAGCCGTCCTTTTTAAGGACGAAAAAAAGGGCAGGTTACCCTGCCCTTTTAGCTTGCACCGATTACCGGTATTACTTGGCTGGCATGGCTTCGGCAGCAGGCATGGCGGCCTTCTTGGCCTTACGGTGGTGATGCTTCTTCATCTTCTTCGGCGCCTCGGCCATCGGGGCTTCCGAGGCGGCAGCAGGTGCAGCGGCAGCAGCAGGTGCAGCAGCAGGCGCAGCGGCAGCCTTCGGCATATCGGCGGCGATGGCGGTAGCGGCGACGAACAGGCCGGCAACCAGGGTAGCGATCAGTTTGCTCATTTTATTCCCTTTCAGTTCACTAAGATTTTGGTTTGAAACGACCGGCGAAAAACCGTGCGTCATGGCCAATAACGCGCGGTTGACGGCCAGGTTGACACGAATTTTCGTGGAATTCATGGTCCATCTGCCGCCATTGCCCCGGCGCCAAACCCTGTAAAGTCCATTCGCCGACCGCCCAGCGGATCAGGCGCAGCGAGGGATACCCCACTTTTGCGGTCATGCGGCGAACCTGACGGTTCTTGCCTTCCTTGAGCGTGATTTCCAGCCAGGACGTCGGAATCACAGCCCGGTAGCGGATTGGCGGGTTGCGCGGCCAGAGGTTGGCCGGCTCGGCCATCGGCTTCACCCGGCAGGGCAATGACACAAAGTCACCAAGATCCACCCCCTGCTCCAGACGCACGACGGCCGCGTCATCAGGGATGCCTTCGACCTGAACCCAGTAGGTTTTGGGCTGTTTGTGGGTGGGATCGGCAATTCTGGCCTGCAAACGACCATTGTCGGTCAACACCACCAGGCCTTCGCTGTCGGCATCAAGTCGGCCGGCGGCATAAACGCCTGGAATCGGAATGAAATCCTTGAGCGTCAGAACTTTCTCGGCGGACGTAAATTGCGTCATTACGCCATACGGCTTGTTGAACAGGACGATTCGCGCCACGTTTTTCAGATGGCTTGCTGACGGACCGTGACCGCGCGGTTGCGAAAGCGCAACGACTCGGGATACGGAAAGAAATCTCTCATCAATCCCTTGCGGATGTCCTGCTGGGCTTGCTGCCAGAAGTCGACATCAAGCAAATCCCGGTGATAGCGCAGGAAAACCTTGCGCACCTTGGGTGTCGACAGCAGAAAAGTCGAAAACTCCTCGGGGAACACATCGGTCCGCGACACCGAATACCAAGGCTCGCCCGACATTTCGTGCTCGAACGTCGGCGGCGGCGGAATGCGACGGAATTTACAGTCGGTCATGTATTCGATTTCGTCGTAGTCGTAGAACACGACCCGACCGTAGCGGGTAATGCCAAAGTTCTTCCACAACATGTCGCCGGGAAAAATGTTGGCAATCGCCAGTTCACGAATCGCATTGCCGTAGTCGCGCACGGCATCTTCAATCAGGTCATCCCGCTCGGCGTGGTTGGCCTGGTTCAAATAGATGTTGAGCGGCGCCATGCGCCGCTCTATATACACGTGCTTGATGATCAGGGACTCGTCGTTTTCTTCGATCATTGATGGCACCAGCGTATGGAGTTCATTGAGCAACTCCGCCGAGAAGCGGGCTTTGGGCAGCGCCACATAGGAAAACTCGATCGTGTCCGCCATGCGTCCGACGCGATCCACCTGCTTTACCAACTGATACTTGCGCCGCACGGTCTCATGGTCCACGTCTTTGGAATGCCCGAAAACATCGCGAATGATCTTGAAGACGTAGGGGTATGACGGCAGCGTGAAGACCAGCATGACCAGACCACGGATGCCCGGCGCGATGATGAAGTTGTCGCGGGAGTGATGCAGGTGGTAAATCAGGTCGCGGAAAAACATGTTCTTGCCCTGCTTGCCCAACCCGAGCATGGTGTAAAGCTCCGAGCGCGGCTTGTTGGGCATGATCGAGCGCAAAAACTGCACGTAGCCGGAGGGCACTTCCATATCCACCATGAAGTAGGCGCGCGACAATGAAAACAAAATGCTGATCAGGCCGGGATCGAGCAGGATGGTGTCGAGGTAGAGCTTGCCTTCAGCGGAGTGCAACACTGGCACGGCAAAGGGATACTCGACGTGGCCATTGACCGCCTTGCCGATCACGTAGGCGCCCTTGTTGCGGTAGAAGCATGAGTAAAGCACTTGAATCTGGAAATTCGCTTCCGCATGCGGCCACTTTTCCAGATGGCGCCTGATCGCAAGGTGAATGCAGTTCACGTCGTGATCAAGATCCTCGAACGGACGCGCCCAGCCAAAGTCGAGAAATATCTGTTTGATCGAAGCCCCGAACCCCATCTCATTCGGATAGTAGCTGCGGTAGCTGGGAGGATCCGACTCGATATATTCGGTGGAGATGGCCGGCCGCACGAAGATGAAGTCGTTGTGAAAATAATTGCGGTGCATGATGCGGCAGAACACCGAATTAAAAAAAGTTTCGGCCAGCTCCGGCTGCTTGTGATTGACCAACAGACCGATGTAGTAGAGCTTGGTCTGCTGCCAGGTATCGTCGTCGATGGCATTGGCATTGAACTCGCTGCGCAAACGTTCCACCGCTTCTTCAACACGGTCATCGTAAAACTGGATGCGGTCTTTGACTGCCTGTTGCACACCGACCCAGTCGGCGGCGTCAAAGCGCTGTTTGGCGCTTGCCGAGGTTTCCCGGAACAACCGGTAATGTTTGTTGAAACCCTCGACAATCGCCGTGGCGATACCCAGAGTGGCGGTTTGCAGCGGCATGGTGAGCTCTCCTCGCGGGGCCGGATTTTAGCACCGGCAGAATCATGCCGTTTTGGACGGGGGCAAGGTTTGGAGGATAATGCAGGGGCTTGCCGTAAGTTCTGATCGACATACTCACAAGGTGGCGCAACGAGCCGAATGCACGCAAGCGAGGACACCTCCATACCAAAAAAGGAAGAACCAGGAATGAGCACAGCACTGATCAAGGTCCCTGTCGAGGGACAAAAAATAATTCCCGGAAAGCCAACCCCGGACAATCCCATCATTCCATTTATCGAAGGCGACGGCATCGGGGTGGATATCACCCCCGTGATGAAAAAAGTCGTCGACGCGGCAATCGCCAAAGCCTACGGCGGAAAACGAAAAATTTCCTGGATGGAGATTTACGCGGGCGAAAAAGCCACCCAAATGTATGGCCCGGATGTCTGGATGCCGGAAGAAACCCTCAATGCCTGCAAAGAGTACTCCGTCTCCATCAAGGGTCCGTTGACCACACCGGTAGGCGGCGGCATTCGCTCTCTCAACGTCGCCCTACGCCAGGAACTGGATCTGTACCAGTGCGTTCGGCCGGTGCAATATTTCAAGGGCATCCCCTCGCCACTGAAAGATCCATCCAAGACCAACATGGTGATTTTCCGCGAGAACACGGAAGACATCTATGCCGGCATCGAATGGCAGGCAGAGTCCGATAACGCCAAGAAAGTCATCAAGTTCCTGCGCGAGGAGATGGGCGTGACCAAGATCCGCTTCCCCGAGACTTCCGGCATCGGCATCAAACCGGTGTCGCGTCAGGGCACCGAGCGTCTGGTACGCGCCGCGATCAAGTACGCGATCGAAAACAAGCGCAAGTCGGTAACGATTGTGCACAAGGGCAACATCATGAAATACACCGAAGGCGGCTTCCGCGACTGGGCTTACGCTCTGGCGAAAACCGAGTTCGACGGGGTCGAGATCGACGGCGGTCCGTGGTTGAAGCTGCCCAACGGCATCGTCATCAAGGATGCGATCGCCGACGCCTTTTTGCAACAGATCCTGTTGCGTCCGGCCGAGTATGACGTGATCGCCACCCTGAACCTCAATGGCGACTACATCTCCGATGCGTTGGCAGCTCAGGTTGGTGGCATTGGCATCGCGCCGGGTGCAAACATCTCTGACCGCTACGCGGTATTCGAGGCGACCCATGGCACTGCGCCCAAGTATGCGGGGCAGGACAAGGTCAATCCGGGTTCCCTGATCCTCTCGGCGGAGATGATGCTGCGCCACCTGGGGTGGAAAGAGGCGGCCGACCTGATCATCAAGTCGATGGAAGCCTCCATCGCCGACAAGATTGTGACTTACGATTTCGCCCGCTTGATGGAAGGCGCCAAGGAAGTCAGTTGCTCAGCTTTCGGCGACGCGATGATTCAGCGGATGTAAACTCATCCAGGCGAAAAAAAAGCCCGCCGATGGCGGGCTTTTCATTTTTATTCTTATAAACCAGGTGTCGGTACAGTCGCCGACGCCACTATCAGGCTTTCTGGATGTTGGATGCCTGTTTGCCTTTCGGACCTTGCACGACATCGAAGGAGACCTTTTCGGTTTCCTTCAGGGTCTTGAAGCCAGGCATGTTGATCGCAGAAAAGTGCGCGAACAGATCTTCGCTACCATCGTCAGGAGTAATGAAACCGAACCCCTTGGCGTCGTTGAACCACTTGACAGTACCAGTTGCCATAAACGATCTTCCTCAGTTGATGAAACGATCCGGCACACAGTGATGCGCCGGGGCATGTCCGGACTGCAAGTTCACTTCTGAGGAAGGGGCCAGGCGGTGATTCAGAAGGCTGAAGGACTGCGGGGCTTTCGACATTACGGTGAAGATTGAGCCAAACACGATTTTGGTTTTTACCCATCTTATTCAAAGGCGTCAAGTACTTTAGATGCTGCAAGACAGCAAACTTTCGACCCGCCGTGCTCCGATTTGAGCCCGGATCAAACGTTTGTTCCCGCGGCACGACCCGGTTGCAGTTGCAGTAATTCGCATTAGAATCCAGCTATGCCCACTCGCAAACTTAGTCATGGCCGGGAAGACAGCGCCGTCCTCGAACCAAAGAAAAGCAGGGTCAAACCCCCGCCAATGTTCACGGTTGTGGTGTTGAATGACGATTACACTCCCATGGACTTTGTCGTCGTCGTACTGGAAAGGATTTTCGGAATGACCCGCGAAACTGCTACTCTGGTCATGCTCAAGGTGCATCGTGAAGGCAAGGGCGTCTGCGGCGTCTATCCCAAGGATGTTGCTGCGACCAAGGTGGAACAAGTGAACGCTTTTGCACGTCAACATCAGCATCCACTCGCTTGTGTGATGGAGGAAACTTAAATGATCGCCCAGGAACTGGAAGTCACCCTGCACATGGCCTTTGTTGAGGCCCGGCAGAAACGGCACGAGTTCATTACTGTCGAGCACTTGTTGCTGGCGTTGCTCGACAATCCGTCGACAGCGGAGGTCTTGCGTGCCTGCACTTCGGACATCGAGGCGCTACGCAAGGAGCTGGCGGACTTCGTCAATGAACATACGCCAACGATTGCGGGTACCGAAGACATCGACACCCAGCCCACGCTGGGCTTTCAACGCGTGATCCAGCGCGCGATTCTCCATGTGCAGTCTTCCGGCAAAAAAGAAGTCACCGGTGCCAATGTCTTGGTCGCGATTTATGGCGAGAAGGACTCTCACGCCGTGTATTTCCTGCAAAGACACAATGTCACCCGGCTCGACGTGACCAACTTCATCTCCCACGGCATTTCCAAGAACCCCCAGACGGCGGGCAAGAACGAAGAACACCCGGAAACCGAAGGTGAGGCCCAGGAAAAGGGCAGCGCACTCGACAGCTTTACCCAAAATCTCAATCAATTGGCGATTGCCGGCAAGATAGATCCCTTGATCGGTCGTGACGCAGAGCTGGAGCGCGTCATTCAGACGCTGTGCCGTCGCCGCAAGAACAATCCTTTGCTGGTGGGCGAAGCCGGCGTGGGCAAAACGGCCATTGCCGAAGGCTTGGCGCGCCGGATTGTGGACAAGCAGATTCCTGAAATCCTCGCCCACGCCACGGTCTATTCGCTGGACATGGGCGCCTTGCTGGCCGGGACCAAATACCGCGGCGACTTCGAACAACGACTCAAGGGTGTCTTGAAGCAATTGCTCGACAACCCGCGCGCGATTCTGTTTATCGACGAGATTCACACGCTGATCGGTGCTGGTGCTGCATCGGGCGGCACCCTCGACGCTTCAAATCTGCTCAAGCCTGCGCTTTCTTCGGGCAGCCTGAAGTGTATTGGCGCAACAACCTTCAATGAATATCGCGGCGTCTTCGAGAAGGACCACGCCTTGTCGCGCCGTTTTCAAAAAATCGATGTCAACGAGCCCTCGGTCGAGGAAACCGTCCTGATCCTGCGCGGACTCAAGAGCCGGTTCGAAGAACACCATGGCATCAAGTACTCCGCAGCAGCGATCAATTCCGCGGCCGAACTCGCCGCCAAATATATCAATGACCGCCACCTGCCCGACAAGGCCATCGACGTTATCGACGAAGCCGGCGCGGCGCAGCGCGTGCTGCCAAAATCGAAGCAAAAGAAAATCGTCGGCAAGCAGGAAATCGAGGAAATTGTCGCCAAGATCGCCCGCATTCCGCCACAGCACGTCTCGGCGGATGACCGCTCGCTGCTCAAAAATCTTGAGCGTGATTTGCGCAGCGTCGTGTTCGGTCAGAACGAAGCCATCGGCGCACTGACGACCGCCATCAAGATGTCGCGTTCCGGCTTGGGTAATCCGCAAAAGCCAATCGGCAATTTTCTGTTTTCCGGGCCGACGGGGGTCGGCAAGACTGAAGTTGCGCGGCAACTGGCCTACTGCATGGGCATTGAGCTGATCCGCTTCGACATGTCCGAGTACATGGAGCGCCACGCGATATCCCGCTTGATCGGGGCGCCTCCCGGTTACGTGGGTTTCGACCAGGGTGGGTTGTTAACCGAGGCCATCAGCAAAAAGCCGCACGCGGTACTGCTGCTTGATGAGATTGAAAAAGCCCATCCGGATATTTTCAATATCCTGTTGCAGGTGATGGATCACGGCACCTTGACCGACAACAACGGACGCAAGGCAGACTTCCGCAACGTGGTCATCATAATGACCACCAATGCTGGTGCTGAAGCGCTACAGAAAACAACGATGGGCTTCACCACCAACAAACAAGCTGGTGATGAGATGGCCGAGATCAAACGGCTGTTCACGCCGGAGTTTCGCAATCGGCTCGATGCGACCATTTCCTTCAAAGCGCTGGACACGCAGGTCATCCTGCGCGTGGTAGACAAATTCCTGATGCAACTTGAGGGTCAGTTGCACGAAAAGAAGGTGGAGGCGATCTTCACCGACACTCTGCGGGCGTGGCTTGCCGAAAAGGGCTTCGACGCGCTGATGGGTGCTCGTCCGATGGCGCGGTTGATTCAGGACACGATTCGCTCTGCCTTGGCTGACGAACTTCTGTTCGGTCGCCTCACCAACGGCGGCAAAGTCACCATCGATATCGACGAAGACGACAAGGTCAAGCTGGTGTTTGAAGAGGTCGTTGCCGCTACCGTCTGATCAATGCTGCATGGCCTGCGGAGCGCAAAGCGCTCCGCAGGCCATTTCCCTTCTTAATAGTGCCTCGATCCTGACGGCTGATGTGGCGACGAATTACGGCGCGGAGCACCTGGACGCCCCGCCCCAGCCGGGCGTTGGCCGCTACGTTGGCCTGCCCCATGTGAAGGCGTCTTGGAGTCGCTGCGCCGGCCATTGGTAATCGGCTCGGCGCGAATGCCGGGGTCCGGCTCAAACCCGGGCAGGACTTTTTTCTCCAGCTCCCGCTTCAGCAGCCGCTCGATATCACGCAGCAGGCGGTGCTCGTCGACGCAGACCAGTGAAATTGCCTCGCCGCTGGCGCCGGCTCGACCGGTACGGCCAATGCGATGCACGTAATCCTCAGCGACATTGGGCAACTCAAAGTTGATCACGTGGGGCAGTTGATCAATGTCGATACCGCGCGCGGCGATGTCGGTGGCTACCAGCACCGTGACTTTATTGCGCTTGAAATCTTCCAGTGCCCGCTGGCGGGCGCCTTGCGTCTTGTTGCCATGCAGGGCAGCGGATCGGATACCAGCCTTGTTGAGGCGCTCGCACAAAGCATCGGCGCCATGTTTGGTGCGGGCAAATACCAGTACCTGGTGCCAGCCGTGATCTTCAATCAGCTTGATCAAAAGATCGCGTTTCTTGACCCGATCAACGCGATAGACCGAGTGTTTAACGGCATCGGCGGGAGCATTGCGCTTCGCCACCTCGATGCTCACCGGATCGCGCAGGAAACCTGCGGCGAGGACCCGAATCTCGTCGGAGAACGTGGCGGAAAACATCAGGCTTTGCTTCTGCTTGGGCATCAGCGCAAGAATCTTGCGAATATCCGGAAGAAAGCCCATGTCGAGCATGCGATCAGCCTCGTCAAGCACCAGCACTTCAATGCCTGACAGGTCAGCGCTGCGTTGCTTGACGTGATCAAGCAAGCGGCCAGGGGTTGCCACCAGAATGTCCATGCCGGCGCGCAAGGCCTTGGCCTGTGGCCCAAGGCCTACTCCGCCATATATCGCCGCCGAGCGCAGAGCGAGGTGCTTGCCATAGGTTCGCACGCTTTCATGCACCTGCACCGCCAATTCGCGGGTCGGTGTCAGAATCAGAGCGCGCGGCTTGAAGCGGGTCAGCGACAGATCCCCGTTTCTGCTGCTCAGCAATTCAAGGATCGGCAGCGTAAAGCCGGCGGTCTTACCGGTGCCGGTCTGGGCAGCGGCCATCAAATCGCAACCGTCAAGAACTAACGGAATCGCTTTGCTTTGAATCGGGGTTGGCGTGCCATAACCCTGTTCGGCAATGGAACGTAGAATTTCGGCGCGCAGGCCGAGCTGGGAAAAACTCATGAATAAACTCCTGGAATCGGCCCCGCGTGCAAGGCACGAACCAGTCTAGGCAGAAACACTTTAGGGAAAACCGCGGATCGAGAATCGAATCGCGAGACGCTGATTTGCAGACTGATGGGCAAACCAAGCGGCGCGCAGTGTAACAGCCATCGGCTTTCGACGCGAGCCTCTTGGCTAAATAAATCCCTGCCGTGATAATTCAACTTTGCGAACGCCAATGCTTAAGGTGCGACTTCAATGAAATATCTGACGACCGACCTGTGCGACGCCCACGAGGACGAAATCCGTGTGCTTGCCCCCATGTTTCGCTCCTATGGAGGCAAGAGTGCTTTTCATGGTCCGATTGCGACCCTCAAGCTGTTCGAGGACAACTCTTTCGTCCGCAAAAGGCTGGAGCAACCGGGGGAAGGTCGGGTACTGGTGATTGACGGTGGTGGATCAATGCGGCGCGCGCTGGTCGGCGATCAGTTGGCACAACTTGGCGTCAGCAACGGGTGGGCCGGAATTATTGTTTATGGCTGCATTCGCGACTCAGCTGCCATTAGTCTGATGCCCATCGGTGTCTTCGCGCTCGCGACTCATCCGTTAAAAACTTTAAAACGGAACGTCGGCGAAATTGATATTCCGTTCAGCTTTGGCGGTGTGACCTTTACTCCGGGAGAATGGCTTTATGCGGACCAGGATGGGGTAATTGTCAGCGCTAAAATGCTAGCCTGAAGTCCGTACATGTGTCTTATATAAGAGATGTATCGTTTAAGCCGAGCCCCAAAGTAACAAGTCTATAACTATATGTTTTTGCTATATTTTTAATGTCTTATATAAGACACTTGTTGCTTTGCAAAAACCGTTTTATACTACGTCCTGTCAACCTATTTGCCGACTGATTTTCCGACCTATCACCGAAAGGATATTGTTATGACCGATCGCAAAGCTCAAATCGCCGCCCTGGAAAAAGACTGGGCTACCAATCCGCGCTGGAAGGGTGTCAAGCGCGGCTATAGTGCTGAAGACGTCGTTCGTCTGCGCGGTTCCCTGCAGATCGAGTACACGCTGGCAAAGCGTGGCGCGGAAATGCTTTGGGAAAAGGTCAACGGCGGTGCCAAAAAAGGCTACGTAAATGCCTTCGGCGCAATCACCGCCGGTCAGGCCATGCAACAAGCCAAGGCTGGCCTCGAAGCCGTTTATTTGTCGGGCTGGCAGGTTGCCGCCGATGGAAATACCTCCGAAACCATGTATCCCGACCAGTCGCTCTACGCCTACGATTCAGTGCCGACGATGGTTCGCCGCATCAATAACACCTTCAAGCGTGCCGACGAAATCCAGTGGTCGCGCGGCATCGAACCGGGCAATCGTGACTTCGTCGATTACTTCCTGCCGATCGTGGCTGATGCCGAAGCCGGATTCGGCGGTGTGCTCAATGCCTTCGAACTGATGAAGAACATGATCGCCTCAGGTGCCGCCGCGGTTCACTTCGAAGATCAACTGGCCGCTGTGAAGAAGTGTGGTCACATGGGTGGCAAGGTGTTGGTGCCGACCCAGGAGGCTTGTGAAAAATTGATCTCGGCACGCTTTGCTGCTGATGTGATGGGTGTGCCGACTATTGTGTTGGCACGTACCGATGCTGAAGCGGCCAACCTAATCACGTCCGATCACGATGCCAATGACAAGCCCTTCCTCACTGGCGAGCGGACTCAAGAGGGTTTCTACCGTGTCAAAAACGGTCTGGAACAAGCCATCAGTCGTGGCATTGCTTACGCCCCCTATGCCGACTTGGTGTGGTGTGAAACCGGCGTGCCGGACATCGGCTTTGCCCGCGAATTCGCGCAGGCCGTGCAAGCAGCAAGCCCAGGCAAGCTGCTCGCCTACAACTGCTCGCCTTCCTTCAACTGGAAGAAAAACCTCAACGACAAGCAAATCACTACGTTCCAGGAGGATCTGTCGGCGCTGGGTTACAAGTACCAGTTCATTACTTTGGCCGGCATCCACATCAACTGGTTCAACACTTTCCAGTTCGCCCACGCTTACGCCCGTGGCGAAGGCATGAAGCACTACGTCAACCTGGTTCAGGAGCCCGAGTTTGCTGCCCGCGAGAAGGGTTACACCTTCGCCTCGCACCAGCAGGAAGTCGGCGCCGGTTACTTCGACGACGTCACCACCGTGATCCAGGGAGGTTCATCCTCGGTCAAGGCCCTGACCGGCTCAACGGAGGAAGAACAGTTCCACTGATTCAGTCTGTTCCAAAACCCATTCACGCCGCGCCCGATTCGAGCGCGGCGTTTTTATTTGCGCCACGGATGTTGCATGTTTATGGCCGGGCAGGCGCACATCTGTCACGTTCTGCTCTCGTCACAAAGGTTACCGGCCGGTAGCTTATAATGGCTCAAAAGTAGTTAGCAAAGCAGGCGTACCAATAACGAGGAGACTTACCAAATGGCTATCCGCGAAGGTCGTGCGTTTTGTCGTATCTGTCTTGCCCAGTGCGGCACGCATCTGAAGATCGATGAAGAAACCAACAAGATCGTCGATATCCGCGGCGACAAGGAGAATCCTTTGTCCGGCGGCTATGCCTGCTTCAAGGGCCTGCAGGCGGAAGAAGCGCATCACGGAGAAAGTCGACTCCTCCATCCATTGAAGCGCCAGCCCGACGGCAGCTTCGAGCAGATTTCGATGGAAAAAGCGCTGGACGAA
>JAYUGL010000112.1:0-1951 GCA_043738385.1 Sterolibacteriaceae bacterium | reverse complement strand
ATCGTCCCGATCTGCACGCTGCCGCGCTTGAGCCGCGCCAGCGATTCGACCCTGGCCGCGAACTGGTTCAGGCAGTCGGTGGAACAGAAGAAATAGTTTGTCCCCGCATCGCACAAGCTGTGCGCCGCGGATTGCTCATCCACGGCCATACCGCAATTCGGATCGGTAACCATGTGGTTCAGACTCGAACGCGCCGCACCGCAAATTCCTTGACCAGTCCATAGATCGCGGGAATCACGATCAAGGTAAGGATGGTCGAGGAAACCATGCCACCCACCATCGGCGCCGCGATGCGGCGCATCACTTCCGATCCCGTGCCGCTACCCCACATGATCGGCAACAGGCCGGCCATGATGGCCACGACGGTCATCATCTTCGGGCGCACCCGCTCCACCGCGCCCTCCATGACCGCTTCATAGAGGTCGGCGACGGTCGGCTTGACACCTTCGGCGGCGCGCTTTGCCTTGATCGCCTCCCAGGCTTGATCGAGATAGATCAGCATCACCACACCGGTCTCGGCGGCGACGCCAGCCAGCGCGATGAAACCCACGGCCACCGCAACACTGATGTTATAGTCCAGCGACCACATCAGCCAGATGCCACCTACCAGGGAAAACGGCACCGACAGCATCACGATCATCGTTTCCGCGAGTCGTCTGAAATTGAGAAAAAGAAGCAGGAATATGATCAGCAAGGTTAGCGGTACGACGACAACGAGTTTTTCCTTCGCCCGCTCCATATACTCGAACTGGCCGCTCCAGGTGGCGTAGTATCCGGCCGGAAACTGTACCTGCTCTCGCACGGCTTTCTGTGCGTCGGCCACATATCCGCCGATGTCACGGTCGCGAATATCCACAAAGATGTACGCGGCGAGCAACGCGTTTTCGGTACGGATGGCTGGCGGCGCCTTGGTCAGGCTGACGCGGGCAAGCTGCCCCAGCGGGATCATCGCGCCGTTCATGATCGGCACCAGGATCTGCGTGGCGATCGCCTGGGGATCCTGCCGCAACTCGCGCGGATAGCGGACGATCACGCCGAAACGCTCAAGACCCTCGACCGTCGTCGTCACCATCTCGCCTCCCATGGCGGTACCAATCACCTCCAGCAACTCCCCCACGCCCAGTCCATATCGCGCCAGGGCCATTCGATCCGGTTCGATGTCCAGGTAGTAGCCGCCCGTGACACGTTCGGCAAAAGCGCTGGTGGTGCCGGGAACATTCTTTACAACTGCCTCGATGGATTTCGCGAGTTTCTCGATCTCGGTCAGGTTCTTGCCGAAGACTTTGATGCCGATGGGGGTACGGATGCCGGTGGCGAGCATGTCGATGCGCGCCTTGATGGGCATCGTCCAGGCGTTGGAAACCCCCGGGATCTGCATCGCCTTGTCCATCTCGGCGATCAGCTTATCCACGGTCAATCCCGCGCGCCATTCGCTTTGCGGCTTTAGATTGATGACCGTTTCGAACATCTCGATCGGTGCAGGATCGGTCGCGGTCGCGGCACGGCCTGCCTTTCCGAAGACCGAAACAACTTCCGGAAACGTCTTGAGGATCTTGTTTTGAGTCTGCAGCAATTCGCCCGCTTTAGTGACCGACATTGAAGGCAGTGAGGCCGGCATATACAAAAGTGTGCCTTCATTCAATACCGGCATGAACTCGCTGCCCAGTTGCATCGCGGGAATGATAGAGAGCCCCAGCACCAGAAGGGCGATGGCGATGGTGAGCTTCTTCCACTGCATCACCCAGATGATGGCCGGACGGTAAATCCATATCAGGAAACGATTGATCGGGTTTTTCTTCTCCGCCATGATCTTGCCGCGAATGAACAACAGCATGAGCACCGGCACCAGTGAAATTGACAGGAACGCCGCCCCGGCCATTGCAAACGTCTTGGTGTAGGCGAGCGGTTTGAACATCCTGCCTTCCTGCGCTTCGAGCGTGAATACCGGCAG
>JAYUGL010000111.1:0-1952 GCA_043738385.1 Sterolibacteriaceae bacterium | reverse complement strand
TGGTGATCGACAGGTTGTTCCACTCGTTCCAGACGAAGTAGCCGATGCCGGTGCCGCCGACCAGCATTTCGGCGGCGACGATCACCAGCCAGGCGATGCCCATCGAGATGCGCATGCCGGTGACGATGGTCGGCGCGGCGGCCGGCAGGATCACCAGGAACGCGCGGCGCAGGGGCGTGACTTCGAGCGTGGCCGCGACATTGAGCAGGTCACGCCGCACCCCGGCGACGCCAAACGCAGTGTTGATCAGCATCGGCCAGATCGAGCAGATGAAGATGACGAAGATGCCCGAGGTGGAGGAATCCTTGATGGTGTAGAGCGCGAGCGGCATCCAGGCCAGCGGTGAAATCGGTTTCAGCACCTGGATGAAGGGGTTGAGCGCTTGCGACAGCAGCGGTGACATGCCGATCACGAAGCCCAGCGGAATCGCCAGCAGGCAGGCGATGAAAAAACCCAAACCGACGCGCAGCAGTGAGTGCCCAAGCTGGATCGCGATGCCTTTGTCGTTCGGCCCGTTGTCGTAGAACGGATTGGTGAGGTGCTTCCAGGCCGCCTCACCCACTTGCAGCGGTGTGGGGAAACCCGATGTCTTGTTTGCCGCCGGGTCCTTGCCGAGCAGCTTGAGGTACTCGGGGTCTACGCCCGCATTGGCGGCTGCCGCGCTCGCGAGCGAGGCTGCGGAAGGCAGTGTTGCCAGATGCCACGCCAACAGCAGCAGCGCCAAAAACACCACTGACAGGGTGGCGGCAAGGGCGCTGCGGCGTGGCGTGGCAACCATTACGCCGCTTTCCGGATCGCGAAGCTGCTGGCGTATTCCTTCGCGCGGGCCGGGTCAAACTCCCTGCCCATGACCTTGAATTTTTTGTAGGCACCTTCGGGGACTTTTTGGTCAAGCTCCTTCATGCGTTTCTTGGCATCGGTCAACAGGAACACCTGCTCGGCGATCTGCTTGTAATTGACATCGCCCTTGACATAGCCCCAGCGCTGCATTTGGGTCAGCATCCACACTGCCATCGACTGCCACGGCACCGGGTCAAAATCGGCGCGGTCCGGCACGTTCTTGATGCCGCCCAGGCCATCGGCGAATTTGCCGGTTAACACTTGCGCGACTACGGTTTCGGGCTGATTCAGATAGGCGGTGGGGGAAATGACTTTGGCAATCAGCTCGCGGTTTTTCGGGTCGCGTGCCATTGCAGCGGCGGTGAGCACCGCGCGGTAGAGCGCGGCAAAGGTGTTGGGGTTTTGCTTGATGAATTCTTCGGATACGCCAAACGCGCAGCAGGGGTGGCCGTCCCACAGTTCTTTCGACAGGATGTGGATGAATCCGGCCTCGTCATAAACGGCGCGCTGGTTGAACGGGTCCGGCCCGAGAAAGCCATCGATATTGCCGGCCCGCAAGTTGGCCACCATCTCCGGCGGCGGCGTGACGCGGATCTGCACATCGGTATCGGGGTTGATGCCGTGTTCGGCCAGGTAATAGCGCAACAGAAAGTTGTGCATTGAATACTCGAACGGCACTGCCAGCTTGAAGCCTTTCCATTGCTTGGGGTCGCGCTTGTCCTTGTGCTTGTTGGCCAGGGTGATCGCCTGGCCATTGATGTTTTGAATCGTCGCCACGCGCATTTGCGACATGGTGGAACCGAGGCCCATCGACATCGCAATCGGCATCGGCGACAGGAAGTGCGAAGCGTCGTGCTCCTTGTTGATCATCTTGTCGCGGATCAGCGCCCAGCCGGCCGTCTTGTTGAGGCTGACGCTCAAGCCTTCTTTTTTATAGAAGCCGAGCGGATCGGCCATGATGAGGGGCGTGGCGCAGGTGATGGCGATGAAGCCCAACTTCAGGTCTTTCTTTTCGAGCGACCCTTTTTTCTCCTGCGCCATTGCCTGCAACTGTCCAATCGGGAGCAGGCTGGAGATGGCCGACATGGCGGTGCCGCTGCCGACTGCGCGCA
>JAYUGL010000110.1:0-5917 GCA_043738385.1 Sterolibacteriaceae bacterium | reverse complement strand
GACTGGCCTTGCTTGCGGCGCGGCGCAACGCGCTCCACGTCGAGCCAAGATTATGAGAAGTGCACCTGTGGCAGGCATCCTCCGTCTACAAGGTGATCTGGCCACTCTCCTGCGACGGTCTTGTCATAACTGAGGTCTTCTCATAATGGCCGTTATGCAAGTCTTGCCATAACGGCCATGACCAGACAGCCACCGACGACTGCTCTCAGGTCGGCCAGGTTCGCGCGACAACAAACTGCGTCCCGGAAGATCCTGTCCACGAAATTTCAGAGTGAACGGTGCGCAACGGCCTCGTCGGGCGTATCAATGAAAAGCGCTAACTTAATGGCATTGATCGGTGGGCTGCTGCATTGCTCGACGGACAGCACGAAAGGCGACGATCGCGAACACCTCCTTTTGGCCGCGACTGCCAGTTCGTGGTCTGTGCCGACAGCAGCCACTCGATCTGACCCGAACTGAAGGGCCGTGCGCTATCCCACGAAGATCTTGTGAAGGTTAGTTCGATGGACTCCGCTCAATCCCTTAAACGATGCCCCCGTCATGATCACTTGCGCGCCACTGAACGACTCCCGAGCCAAAAGCTCAATGAAAGGTTGGACTATGAAGTTTTCTTTGTCCTCTATCGACTCTCCGAGAAAATCCCCAGGAAGGTCGATAATTGACAGGCCCGGATAATGGCAATGAGATAAGGGACTTAGATTGAGGAGGCCGAAGTGATACGACATCAAGAAGTACAACGTATCCGTTCCGCCCAACGCGGAACTCCACCGCCGGGACCCCACCTTGATGTTGAAGGCGGTTCTGGAAAGATTTACGTCGACTGCGCTGTGCTGCCAAACATTGGGTTTGAGTAGATTCAGTGCATTCAGGTAGAAGGCCATGCCTGAAGCAAGCAGTTCTTCGGCATGGCCAAAGTCCGTGGCACGCATGATCTCATCGACCTCACCCTGCAGCGGTGCGATATCCTTTTCCATGGCTTCGATCTGTCCGTTGAGTTGCTCGCCGAGCTCAATTGCACCGGTCAAGCGCTTCACTTGGCGTTGCCGCTCATTTAGCTCACCCATGGCCATGTCGATAGCGCTCAGTTCCTCGCTCACCAATGCAGAGACTGCCTCCCGTGCCGGTGTTAGTTCGTTCTCGGCCATTCTTAGCTGTTCGTCGAAAGCTACCTGTGCCTGAGCAAGACGTTCTGCCTCCCGCTCAAGAACGACGAGCAACGCCTCCGCTTCCTGAAGTTCCCCCGCGAGACGATTGTTCTCAAACTGCAGACGCGCTGCCCCCATACCTTCGACCATCAGCTCTACGGGCAGATGTTGATGACATAGGTGGCAATGGGTCACATTGATCGCTTGTGGTGCAACCGTTTGGTCACAGGCGGGGCAATGCGTGATTCTTAAGTCGGCGAACAAGGCTCCCGCGTCTTCTGCACGACCCAGGCGCGCCAGTTCATTTTTCAGATCGTCTCGGTATTGCTGCATCTCCTCCAATCGTTCAGCCGTCTTTTTCGCCTGGCGAAACTGCTCCTCTCGCCCAACGATAAGCGTGGCTCGTCTTTCGCTCAACGCTTCGATGCGTCCGCGGCTGTGGATGGCGACGGCCTGGTTCCGTCCCTGGACTAACGTAGCAATGCGATGTTCCCTAAGCTCTTTAAGCTTCGTGTCGATGCGCTCCTCCGCTTGCCGCACGACTCCCGCGTTGACACTCTGGTCGAGGCCTTCGACAGTCAAGAGATCTCCTGCAAGTTCGCTGAGCGTTGAACCGTATTGCTCGCGCCTGGCTTTGAGACGCTCTACCGAGAGCTTCAGCCCTACTAACTGCCCATACTTCTCGGTGTAGATGTGTTCAGCCAGACCAAGGAACTGCAGGAGGCAAGCGTGTTGCTCTGCTTCGATTTGCTGGTCTGCAATGTTGCCCCAGAACCGCTGCTGACGGTACATATGCCGCAGCAGCATTCTGAAACTGAGCTCAGGCCATGTCTGTCCAGAAAATGGATTACCCCGCGGAAAGTGCACCAGTGGGATGCCAAGTTTCTCCAGTAGCAGATGTTGAAAGTCACGAGCGGTCACGTCATCACCGTCGACGAAAACCTTCGTCTTGCTGCCTGGCTCTTTCCAGCGCCGCTCGACCTGCAGGATTTCCTCGCCAACTACCAGCTCCGCACTGATCGAGTCGTACTTGGCGAAGAGTTGTTCATCAAATGTCGATTCAAAAGACGATGGATCACCCACCAGATAGTCGAGCATCTGAAGCCATTTCGTCTTCCCTGTATTTGGTGGTCCGATTAGAAGGTTGACGCCCGGTTGAAACTTCAATGTTTCCTTCTCACCATTGGTGAATCGACGCGTGAGCTGGCCGATGGAAAGGTATCGTCCGCTCATGCCTTGATTACCTCACCTAGCCGGCGACGCCCCACTTCTTCGTCAAAAACTCTGTAGATCATGTCTTTCAGCGACGTGCCGCTGCGCGAGCCGAAAGCACTCTTCACTTCCTTCATCCGGCTCACAATCGGAGCAAATGAAGGCAAATCCGCCAAGCGTTTGGATCGGTCCTGACCTAGGTCAGTTAGAGCAATACGGTAGGAGTTCTTGTCTTTAGTCACGGAAATCAATCTCCTCGCCTCTAGGTTTGCAAGCACGTGGTAATAGCGCTTGTCCCACGGGCCGTAGTGGTGTCGCACCATGGCCGACTCAACGGCGCGATCGGATACTCGAGTTCCATCCGACTGATCGCGCGCGGCCTCAAAAAAGTCGGGATACCTGACAAAGAAGTCAAGTTTCGCCATCTTTGTCAGGCCGCCGATCCGCCCGGCGGTTCCGCACAGTTTCAGGAGCAACAGCAGTCGCGCCATGTGGAACTCCACGACATCATCAGCAGCCAACGGTAGGCTGACGGGCTGGTTGCCCAAGCGTTCGAGCGACTTCATCGCACTGGCCTCGCGAATCGGTGCAAGCAGCGGTCCGTGATGTCGTACATGCATCCCTGGAGGAAAGCGGATCGATCTTTCTCGTCAGCAGGTCTGTCACCGTTGATGGCATTCAGCCGTTCCAGACAGAGGGACAGGAAGGCGGCACCATCAATGTTGAGGTGGCCAGCGAAGTAGCGCGCGCGCAGCAGCATCATTTCCGACATCACCTGACGCTGGAGAACGGAGGTTTCGTCTTCCGACATGTAGCGCGGAGTTCGCATCAACGCGGCGTAGTTCCGTCGAATTTCAACCGCCAGCGCGATCATTTCAGCCCCCGCGTCAATCTCATTGAGTTTGTTCGTAAGTTTGCCGCCTCCGGGTGCTGTCGCACCGTCGCGGATGTCGCCAGTACGTTTAATCCACCACTCGCAAAGCGCGTTGCGCGTGATGATCTTTTTGTCCCGGTCGGGAATCCAGCGCGCCTCGCCGGCACTCTTGGCCCACTCACGCAACTCGGCAAGCAAGACTTGCGCTTGCTCAGGGAGAAGGCAATGAGATTCTTGCGCCGACAGTTTGATCAACTTAAGTAGGTTGGCGTCTGCGATGTTGGCGTGATCGTTGCGGATGTCCCAGACGCAATTATCAATCCAGAACTGTGCATCGTTGCCTTTAGCCGATTTGGATTCAGGGCAGTATTGACCGATGGCGTCCAGGAGCGCGGTGACCGCCTCGCCTTCCGGCTCCCGCCCCGGCGCTCCTAGTGGAAATGTCAGCACCCGAAGGGCCGTCACCACCGGCCGGTGAGTGACCAGGCGAAACCTTGACGGCTTGTTGTACTTGTCACGGGCCAGGGACACCTCAAAAATTGACGTTCCAACCACGCCTGCCTTGCGGGAACAGAGGTTGGCGACGGACCAGAGTTGGTCAAGTTGACCACCTTTCACTTGCACGAACTCGGCATAGCAAACATCGCCCACACATCGAACTAGCAGAATGTCGTCGTGCGTCTCGCAATGGACCTTCTCGATGGAAGGCGAACAGAGCATCTCGATAAAGAAGCCAACCGCCACTTCGTCTTGGTAGCTGAAGCCGGTCCTGGCGATAGGCCCCCCCTCCTCTTGAGGCAGGAGCTCGTCGATGGAGGGCCAGACTACCGGTGCTGGCGCAATTTGGTCATCACCGACGGTCATCAAGTCTCCATTTCACATGGATCTACGGATGCAGATACATAGCTTGGCAAATGCTACTCGAACGGGTGAACGCCGCACTTCGTGCATGGCATGTCCCATGATCAAGTTGCCTCACGGCCGATGAAGCGCACCATCCGGGCTGGTTCCAGATCGAAAGGCTACGCACATGCGCTACGGATCTTGGTAGCCATTCTTCCTCATTCAGAAGGGCATAAAGCCGACGTCGGCGATCGACAGCTTCTGCCGTCCACCGACCTTCGACCACCGCAGCCGCGCCACCCTTTGATCGTCAGCACCGAGCCCAAACCAGCCATGACGCAAGACGCCGCCCGGTGACGCTCAGAGCGTGACCCTGCCGCTGATCACCTCACACACCGCGCCGCCAATCCACACGTCCGCCCCCTGCTGCTGCACATAGACCCGGCCGGCGCGGCCCAGCGCGGCGCCCTGGGCGGCCACGTAGCGGGGCGGTGCCAGCCCGGCGCCAATCAGCCACTGCGCCAGGCCGGCGTTCAGGCTGCCGGTGACCGGGTCTTCGGGCACACCCAGGCCGGGCACAAAGGCGCGCACCTCGAACTGGCAGTCGCTGCCGGCTGGATAGGGGCCGACCACGCCCAGCTTGAGGCCGCGCATCGCCACGAAGTCGGGCTGCAGCGCCAGCACACTGGCGGCGTCGGGCAATTGCGCGGCCATCCAGCCGGGGCCGTTGTCGATCCACTCCAGGCGCTGCACCGTCGCATCGGGCAGGCCCAGCGCGGCCAGCACCTGGGCCCGCAGCGCGGCATCCACCGGCCCGCTGCGGCGCAGCCGCGGCGCGGCAAAAGCCAGGCGGGCTGTGGCGCCTTGCCCCTCACGCCGCACCCGCACCAGGCCCACGCCGCATTGCTGCACCACTGTGCCGGCATCACGCGGCACGCCGCCGGCCGCCAGCCAGGCATGGCAGCTGCCCAGCGTGGGGTGGCCGGCAAAGGGCAGCTCGCCGCCGGGGGTGAAGATTCGCACCCGGTAGTCGGCGGCGGGGTCGTCAGGCGGCAGCAGGAAGGTGGTCTCCGACAGGTTGGTCCAGCGCGCAAAGGCGGCCATCTCGGCATCGCCCAGGCCGGTGGCGTCATGCACCACGGCCAGCGGGTTGCCGCGCAACGGCACGTCGGTGAATACATCAAGCTGGCTGAATCGGCGGGTGGTGGTCATGCACATCAGGCCTGGAACAAGGTGCCGGACAAGACGCCGGCAAACACCTCGCGGTCGACATTGCCGCCGCTGAGCACCAGCGCCGTGCGCTGGCCGGCCAGGCGGCCGCGATCCTGCCAGGCGGCGGCCAGCGCGGCGGCACCGGCGCCCTCGGCCACCTGGTGGGTGGTCTCGAAGAGCCGGCGCATGGCCTGCGCCACCTCGGCGTCGCTGACGCTGACGACCCGCGCCAGGCCGCCTTGCAGCATCGCCAGTGCGTCGGCCTCGGGCGTGCGGCAGGCCATGCCGTCGGCCAATTGCGTGGTGACGGCATGCGACACCGGCCGGCCCTGGGCCAGCGACAGCGCATAGGCCGGCGCACCAGTGGACACCACGCCGACGATTCGGGTGGCCCGGCCGAGCGCGTCGCGCGCGGCGATCAGCCCACAGGCGCCCGAGCCCAGGCCGATGGGCACGAACACCTCGTCCAGCGCCGGCGCGGCGGCAAACAGCTCCAGCGCATAACTCGCCACGCCGGCGACCAGATCGGGGTGGAAGCTGGGCACCATGGGCCAGCCGCGCTGGGCGGCCAGGGTTTGCGCATGCTCACGCGCGGCCTGGAAGTCGTCGCCAGCCTCCACCAGCTCGGCGC
>JAYUGL010000109.1:0-15652 GCA_043738385.1 Sterolibacteriaceae bacterium | reverse complement strand
AAGCAGCCTCATGTCATCCGAAACTTGTTTCAGGAAAAACATGTCCGCTATGCCGCCTGATCATAATCACGCACTATTTACCGGCCCCCTCAGTAACTTTCAATTTTGCCGATTCTGAAAAACTCACGTCAGGGAAATGACGCCGCACATTTTCCCAAGAGTCTGGTTCCCCATTTTCGGGATTGATCACTGCCAGATGGGAAACTTCAGTCACAATTTTTCGGCCTTTGTTTGGGGTTTTGATAAATGCGACAGTCTTAGGGAGGCGTGGATTGTCATCAATGAGATATGCGAGTCCCTCATAATGGCTCCCAAGATCATCTATATTTACGATAGCCAACCCAGCATTTGAGCCGGTGTAGCGGCCAACCCATTGTCCGTTCATATTTACCAACCTGAGTTGTATAAAACTTACCTCATGTTATCGCACTAGAAACACCTTTGCTCAAAGTCACTAGAAATGGCCCCTGCTCTTCCGTCAGCTTATACTTACCAAGGATCGCCGCTACCAATACCATTAGGAGAAGACATCATGACCAAAGAGCAGAAGAGCAACAAGGAATCAAAGAAGCAGCCGCTGTTGAACAAGAAGGACAAGAAGGCGGCCAAGCAGGTCAAGAAAGATTCGAAGGACGCGGCCAAGCCTTTCGCCATCCCGAAGGACTAAGACCGATTCAGTAATGCGGCGGCGTCTCGTCGTTGGGGCCGTTGGGTTCGGCCGGCAGTGAGGCCTGCACCTGCTGACGCAGGGCGCGCAGTTCCTGCTGGAGCTGGTCGATCTGCTGTTGCTGGCGGTAGACGGTGCGATTCAACTCTTCCAGCAGATCTTCGGAAAGTGCAGTCTTGATTTCCAGTTCGATCAAGCGATCTTCAGTGGACTGTGTCGCCACGCTAATCATCCTCTTCTTCATGCAGCACCGCAGGCTTGCTCGCTTCCAGCATCGCCTGACGCGTCTGCGGCGTTTCTAGACTGATGCGACCGAGCGCGCCATCACGATAGTCCTGGAGCAGGATTAGCGAAGCCTTTTCGCGATCCAGTTCGCCGCCAGTCCCCTTCACGATGCAACCGCGCCGCTTCGCTACGGCTTCGATCACGCCCGGACCGTCGAGAGGTTCGACGGCAACTCCATAGCGCGCCGCAACCTGCCCTGGATAGCGCTGCAGCAGAATATTGGCGAGAAAGACGGCCACCTCCTCTTCAAGGACCGCATTGCGGCCGATGGCGTGACTGGCCGCGAGCATGAAGCCATCCGAGTCGTGCGCGATCTTCGGCCACATCAGGCCCGGCGTATCGGTGATCGACATGCGCGGACCGAGGTCGAAACTCTGCTGCGACTTGGTGACCGCCGGCTCATCACCGACCTTGGCCACCCGGCGTTTGACCAGGGCATTCATCAAGGTCGATTTGCCGACGTTGGGAATGCCCATGATCATCATGCGCAGCGGCTTCAGCGTGTCGTTGCGATGCGGCGCAAGCTGCTGGCACAGGGCCGGCACCTTGAGCGCGTCACCGGGTTTCTTGCAGGAAATCGCCACCGCCTTGACGTCCTTCTGCTTGTTGAAGAAATTGAGCCAGGCCCGGGTTGCCTCGGGGTCGGCGAGATCGGCCTTGTTGAGCAGCTTGAGGCAGGGCCGCTGTCGGTGCAGGCGCAGTTCCTTGATCATGGGGTTGCTGCTGGCCTCGGGCAGGCGGGCATCCAGCACTTCAATCACGATATCGATCCATTCCATGGTCTCGGCCGCTTTCTTGCGGGCGGAGGTCATGTGACCGGGAAACCACTGGATGGACATGTTGAGTTGGCGAGCGAACGAGGCCGCTATTATCCCCGTGTTTGCAGCGACATTCGAATTGTCGTACGTCGGGTAAACTGATACCGGACAACAAAAAGGTACGCATTTGAAAACAACAGGCGCTGAACACTCCCCGGCCCAAACCGAGGCGATAGGGATACTGATGGCTCGTCTGTCGGCAGCCATGAAGGCATTGGGTGGCAAGGTGATCGATGTCGGGAGTAATTCCGCAACGCTGGTTGTGGACTGGCGTGAAGACCTGGTCGGCAATCCGGAAAGTGGTGCGCTAATGGGTGGAGTCATCACCACGATGGTCGATAACGTCTCTGCCATGGCTTACTTCATGGCTACGAATGGAACGAGATTTCCCCTCGCGACGCTCGATCTCCGAATTGAACACATGAAACCGAGCAAACACGGAAAACCTCTTCACGTGCGCAGCGAGTGCCACAAGGTCGGGCGGCAGGTCGCATTCTTTCGTGCCACGGCCTGGCACCCCGAGGACCCCGACGACGTGGTCGCCACCGGATCAGGGACTTTCATGGTGTCGGATATGGATCCGACCCTTTCGGCACTGAAGCAGCAATGAGCGAACCCAAGGTGGTCAATCTGCCGGCAGTGGTGGCGCGGGCGCGGGCCGAAGGCGACTTCTCGCTGATCGTTGACGCCCTTCCCTATCTCCGCTTCCTCGGCCTGCGCGTTCGCAAGGATGGAGAATTGCTGACGACGATACTGCCGTATGACAGCAAGCACATGGGGAGGGTCAACCCCTCGTCGTTTCACGGTGGCGTGATCGCGGCACTGCTGGAGGCGGCAGCCCTGTTGCAATTGATGGCGGGCGACACCGCGCATGTAGCCAAGACCATCAGCATCACCACCGATTTTCTGCGTGCCGCCGCCTCTCCGACTGAGCTCTATGCAACCGCCAGTGTCACCCGCCAGGGCCGGCGTGTCGCCAATGTCCGCGTCGAGGCGTGGCAGGAAGAGCGCAGCAAGCTCATTGCCGTCGCCAACGGAAACTTTCTGCTGACCTGATCACCCTCATTGCACCGCTTGGCAAGCAGCAGGTCGAAATCCTCGCAGTGCCGTTGTCCAGGCGATGCTCCAAACTGGGGAATATGCGGGACCACAGAGGTCTTGCGGCTCCAAGTGTGGAATGCGATTCGGGTATCATTCACGACTTTTCAAGCGGTCAGCTCATTTCGTTACGGCTGACGCTGCGCAGCAATCACGGAGTTCCGATGACATTATCGATTTTCGCTGCGGTGGAGATGGCGCCCCGCGACCCCATTCTCGGTTTGACCGAAGCCTTCAACAGCGACAGCCGCACCACCAAAGTCAATCTAGGGGTCGGTGTTTACTATGACGACAATGGCAAGTTGCCGCTGCTGGCCGCCGTCAAGGCTGCGGAGAAGCTCCGCCTTGAGGCAATGCCGGCACGCGGCTACCAGCCGATTGAAGGCATGGCCGCCTACAATCAAGCGGTACAAAAACTGATCTTCGGCGAACACTCGCCCCTGCTGGTTGAAGACCGGATTGTCACCTTCGAAGCGCTGGGCGGCACCGGCGCACTCAAGGTCGGCGCCGACTATCTCAAGCGTCTGTTGCCGCAGGCCAAGGTCTACATCAGCGATCCGAGCTGGGAGAACCATCGCGCATTGTTCGAGTCAGCGGGGTTCGGGGTTGAAACCTATCCCTATTATGACGCCGCCAGCAAAGGCATCGCCTTCGACAAGACCAAAGCCGCGCTGAACGCCCTGCCTGCGAACTCCATTGTGGTGTTGCATGCCTGTTGCCACAACCCGACCGGCGCCGACCTGAGCGAGACGCAGTGGCGCGAAATAATCAGCATCGTCAAGGCGCGCGGACTGGTCGCCTTCATCGACATGGCTTATCAAGGTTTCGCCGACGGCATCGAACCTGATGCCGTCGCAGTGCGATTGTTCGCGCAGGCGGATTTGCAATTTGTGGTCTCCAGTTCATTTTCAAAATCCTTCTCGCTCTACGGCGAACGTGTGGGCGCACTCTCCATCGTTGCCGCCGACAAAGAAGAGGCCTCGCGCGTGCTGTCGCAAGTCAAGCGTGTGGTGCGCACCAATTATTCAAATCCGCCGACGCATGGCGGCGCGATTGTCGCAGCTGTCCTTGCCTCACCCGAACTGCGCAAGCTGTGGGAGGACGAACTGGCCAGCATGCGTGACCGCATCCGTGCCATGCGCATCGCCCTCGTGGAAAAACTCAAGGTGCTCAATGTGGCACATGATTTTTCCTTCGTCGCAAAACAACGCGGAATGTTTTCCTATACCGGACTCAGCACAACACAGGTCGAACGCTTGAAGACCGAGTTCGGCATCTACGCCGTCAGTACCGGGCGTATCTGCCTCGCCGCCCTCAACAACGGCAACATCGACTACGTGGCCGAGGCCATCGCGGCGGTGTTGAAGGACCCCAAAGACTGATTTTCTTTCCTTGCGGCGAAAATTGGCTCCGGCTATAATTCGCGCCGCTTCAGATCCTCGATAGCTCAGTTGGTAGAGCGCCGGACTGTTAATCCGTAGGTCCCTGGTTCGAGCCCAGGTCGAGGAGCCAGTAGCTTCAAGTACATAAGCCATCCTTCCGGGTGGCTTTTGTGTTTTCCATGGTTCGAAATAGCGAAAGTCTGGCGGTCGGTATAGGGGCACCGGGAGTTGTATCGGCCCGGTGGATAAGGCTAATCAGGGACTAGGCCGTTGGATGACGGCTTGCAGAGGCAACGCCTTTGGCGCCATGTGCTGTCTGATTGTGTTTTATATGTATCCATAACTCCCGTGTTACCTGGACGGGGGTGATTCAAAAGGATTCCTGATTAGTTTGCTGAGGGGGCAATAATGTATGTTTCCGTGAAAATGAAATTTGCCATTGCGATCGTTTTCGCCCTGTTTTGGACTGCGATTTCAATCTACCTTGCGCAGTACTGGTTTGGCGAGCTTTCAGCCCGCATTGGCGTTTTTTTGGCCGCAGCAATCATTCTTGGAATCGCAATCATTCCCGGTTTCATGAATGCGTTCATGTTGGCGGGTCTGATCATGGATCGACGACCGAAATGTGTCCCGCTGGCAACTTATCCCCCGCTCACCATCCTGATTGCCGCGTTCAACGAGGAAGTGAGCATAGGCGAAACGCTCAAAAGCATCGAACTCCAGCACTACAGCGGTCCATTTGAAGTGATTGTCATTGACGATGGCTCCAAGGATGCAACTGCCGAGATCGTGACTGCCGCGATGGCGCATTATCCGTGGTTGAAATTGATTAAACTGGAAAAGAATGGCGGCAAAGCCAAGGCGCTCAATCAAGGCTTGGCCCAGTCCTATCACCGCATCATAGTGACCCTTGACGCAGATTCTTATCTGTTCGTTGATTCGCTCCAACGCATCGTGGAACGGTATTTTGAAGATCCGGCACATACCAGGGTGATTGCCGGCGCCGTACTGGTGCGAAATTCTCGTGAAAGCTGGATTACCAGGGCCCAGGAGTGGGACTATTTTCACGGCATCGCCGCAATCAAGCGGGTGCAATCGCTTTTCCAAGGCACATTGGTGGCGCAGGGGGCATTTTCACTCTACGACAAAAATACGCTCATTGAAGTTGGCTGCTGGCCAGATTGTGTGGGGGAAGATATCGTCTTGACATGGGCTATCCTGAATCGCGGTTATCGGGTCGGCCATGCTGAAGATGCTTGCATATTCACCAATGCGCCTGCGACCTTGAAGCAATTTAGCCGGCAGCGCCAGCGTTGGTCGCGCGGCATGGTGGAAGCTTTCAAAAAACATCCGAGCATTCTGCTCTCGCCGCGCCTCTCAACTTTTTTTATCTACTGGAACCTGCTGTTTCCAGTATTGGATTTTATCTTTACCCTCGGTTTCATCCCAGGCATATTGCTTGCCCTGTTTGGATACTATTGGATTGTCGGACCAATGACACTTGCCTTGCTACCGATGGCAATGGGGATGAATTACATCATGTTTTTCATTGGCAAAAGGATGTTCGATAACAGGCATCTCCAAGTGCGCACCAATCTCGCAGGTTTTTTAATCTACTCACTCGGCTACAGCTTAATCATGCAGCCAGTCTGTCTCAGCGGCTATCTTTCAGAAATATTCAATCTTAAAAAAAGTTGGGGAACAAAATGAAATTTATATCGGGTCGAGCAATGGTGTTGAGCGCACTGTGCCTTACTCCTGTCACTTGCATGGCTGCGATCGATGAGGACAGTGTCAGGCAAGGCGCAGGGGCGGCACTGTATTTATCCAAGGACAATGAAGGTTTTGTGACGCAACGCGCCGCGATTGAATATTTGCCGAAGTATAAACACGCCGACTCGCTGACCGGTTTTCGTTACACAACGCATCATTTTGAACAGAACGACTGGTCTCGTAGCGGGCAGCAAATCAGTGTTTTGCATCGCGAAACCGATCCGGCGACTGCCAATGGCTGGCAGGCCGAAGGCGGATTTTTTCGCCAGGGACAACACGATCTTTTCACAGCGGATGCAAACTACCGGAGAATGCTGGCCGAACGCACCGGACTGGAATTGTTCCTCAGCCGGGACTGGGTCGAAACTGCTAACGCTCTGGACAAAGGTATCCATTTCACTTTTTCCGGTATTGCGCTGGAGCAGGGCTTGGGCGCGCATGTCACCATTGTCGGGATAGGGGGGCGCCAGAACTTTTCCGACGGTAACGCCAGAAATCACCGCCGTCTCAAGCTGATTGTGCAACCTGACCTCGACTTAGGGTTGACGCTCCAGGCGCGCTATCGTGCCTACGATAGTTCCAGCGAAAATGTCGGGCGCAATTATTTCAATCCTGGCCATTACGAGGAGTCGATGCTTGCGCTTGCGTGGCGCAAAAAAATCCAAGGCTGGAATGCAAGTGTGACTGCCGGGTACGGACAGCAAAAGGTAGGCGACGATCCGCGCACAGCAACGCACCTGTTGGAAGTTGGGCTGCAAAGCCCGATTAACCGCACCGACTCGTTTCGCATGCGTGGTGGGCTGAACTCAAACGGGTCATTCAACGGCCCTAATTATCGCTACCGCTACTTGCTGGCCGAGTGGATCATTGGGTTTCCTGATTAGCCCCAAGTTCAGCAGGCTCACGAAAACTTCAAGCAATATTAAGAATCAGCTTGCAAACGTCCACTGGATCATTGCAACAGTCAGATATTGTCTTTGAATTTCGAAGATTTCATGCATTCGGTGTCACTTTACAAAGCAAGCTGAACTTGGGGGCTAATCAGGAAAGAGCAATATTTTGAGTTCGCAGAAAAGCTACGCTGTCCGCATTGGATCGTTTCCGCCGCTTGCCGACAGAGCACTCGGCGGAGCATTACAGACGTTCAGTTTCACCATTCCCGACCGATGTTATTGGCATTAGGTCGTAATAGGCTTATCCTGATCTGATATGTTCGTGGTTTGCGTTTTCCCGTGTTGCCTGAACAACGCCCTCGTGCATACCAACACATTCGATTCAAGCTATCGCACAACTGATTTTGTATTCTGTTGGAAAACGCTCACTCCGCGCTGGAAGCGCATAAAAAAGCCCTTCTTTACTCGAAAGATTATCTGCCGACTTAAAGGAAGAAACTTTCACGTTCACTGGAATAAAAAAGCCTGGCCCGCTGACACTGAAGTCGTACCAGTATCTCGCTTCAGCAATTTGTAGCGCATAAGGACGCTGCCCGCAACTTATGTTCATCCACTTTATTGATTGAAAACCGCAACTTCCAGTGCCCATTTGCCTGGTTTGGCGAGCCAGTCAAGGCACTATTAGCACTTCGGCCCAGTGCCCAGCTTCATCCGACCTGGCGCGCCAATTACGCCAGAGAAATCGACGCTTTCCAGTGCCCAGATTTGTCTGGTTTGGCGAGCCAGAATCTCCAAGCATTCAAGGCATCCTTAGGGGTGGCTTTTGTGTTTGCATGGATCGAAATAGCAAAAGGCCGCACCCGGTAGGGCCTTGTCGTCGCACTTTAATCCTCACACAATTCAAAAGGCCATTCGATGCACCCGGTCCATGACGTTGATGTACTCATTCTGATGGCCACGACGCTTTCATCGAAGCGACGTCCTGCGGAACTGGTCGAGATCGTGGCTGCAGCCGACCTGCTGCAAGGCTTTATTCCTTTCATTGAGAAATTGGGCGACGCGATTGAGCGCCTGTCCACCTCTGGCTTGATCACCGCAACGGAAGGTGGCTTCACGCTAACGCCGATTGCCCAGAAAATCATGGCAAAACAGCCTAAAAAAGCTGTTACGGAAGAAGTCGCCATCGCCATCAAGTGCGATCTCGCCGCCTATACGCCAAAGGAGGAATATCCCGTAATCCAGCTCACCGAGGAGCAACTCAGCGCCGCCATCCATGCGCACAAGACTTCAAGAAAGGTCTCGGGCAAAAATCTCCTGATGCCGAAACCCAAGGTTGATCGTCACTTCAAGGTGGAAGGGCGTTGGCGCAAGGCCTCTGCAACGCGCGATGGAAAACCATGATCCACGGAAGCAGTCCCGGCCACGCTTGCTTCGCGTCCTGTGACTCAGAAATAACTCAAAATATTTATCTGTAGGTCTCTGATTCGAGCCGAGGTTGAGGAGCCCGAATTAAACGGCTTTGCAGCCGTCCCTCGCAGTTGTTACAATTTCGGCGCATCAGCGCTAGGCCTCAAAGGCCGCAACGACGGCACTGCACTCCCTTCCACGTAAACCTGCCGCTTTCACTTGAGCACCCCATCCATGCCAAAAGTCATCTACATCGAACACAACGGTACAGAACACGTCATTGAAGCCGAGATCGGGAAGTCGATCATGCAAGCCTCGATTGATCAAATGCTGCCGGGCATCCTTGGCGATTGCGGCGGCAATTGCGCCTGCGCCACGTGTCACGGCTACGTTGATCAGCCATGGCTGGACAAGCTGCCACCTGCGTCGGAAGACGAAAAGATGATGCTTGAAGCGACACTGGACATGCGGCCGACCAGCCGGCTGACTTGTCAGATTTTCATGCAACCCGAACTGGATGGCATCGTCGTACACCTGCCCGAAGAACAAGGCTGACAACGCCAATCACCCCGGTGAAAGTACCGGAAATAGGCTGCGCAAGCCGGTCGCCATCATCTCGACGGCCATCGCCGCAAGGATGAATCCTGCCACGCGCTCCACGACATCCAGCGTCGACTGCCGAATTTCCTTTCCTGCATGGCACGCCATATGAAAGGTAATCCAGCACCCAGACCCCACAAAAAAGATGGGCACCACCACGTGAATCAGATCGACATAGCCGTGCCATTCGCTATTGCCCATCACATAGCTGAATGCCGCGGGACCCGCCAAAAGTGGTACCGCAAGCGGAACGATTGACGCTTCCGTTACGCTGCCGGGATCTGTGGCGACCTGCAAGCCCTTGAAGCTTGTCTCCTGACCCAGCACCATCGCGATCGCCAGCAGCAAAACGATGATCCCGCCGCCAACCTGCATGGCACCGAGTGATACGCCAAGAAAACCGAGCAGCGGCATCCCCAGAAACGTCGCCGCCAATAACGCGACGGTGACGCTGATTCCGATCGTCCGGGCAAAACGT
Organism: Sterolibacteriaceae bacterium; assembly: GCA_043738385.1. Classification (GTDB taxonomy): domain Bacteria; phylum Pseudomonadota; class Gammaproteobacteria; order Burkholderiales; family Rhodocyclaceae; genus JANYCD01. The sequence goes on along the minus strand of JAYUGL010000109.1, from coordinate 6,251 downwards.
CTCTTTCCTTGCTCGTCCAGCCCTTCTGCTGCGGCAAGAAAAATCGGGATCATGGTGACAGGCCCGACCAAGGCAAAAAGCGTGATCGATTTCTTGATGGTAAGTGCAGCAATAGTCAGCATTTTTTCCTGGTCCGTGCAATCCGAAATTGTTCGCGCTTGGCCGCGTATTCCGCCGCTTCGCCATAGTCGAGGAAGGTCGCATAGCGCGAATGCGTGCCGGGTATCTGGCGAGTATGCTTGATCGGACAAAAATACTGCGCGGCTCTCGCCATGATCTCGCCGATCTGGGCGATAAGCATTGACTGCACATGATGTCACATCCCCCGAAGGGTTTTTGACACATCGTGAGTGCGGCAGCGTACAGACGACTCGTTCTCAGCAGCAATACGATTCGGCATTATCGCTACGGGAGCTGTTCATGGAACACCTTTCACGCCGTCATCTGGATAGACCACAAAAGATAATCTGGAGGAGTCCATGAATTCCGCTACAGGAATTGTGGCGTCTAGCCACACTGGATCAATCCACGCAAACACCGCCCTACGCATTCTGAAATGCTTACTGAACGGCTTCAGTGGTTCCGCCGCGCTGCGTCTGTGGAACGATGTCACCCATCACATCGGCCCTGCTTCGCCAGCCTTCACCCTGGTGATCCGCGATCCCGCAATTCTCCGGCGTTTGGTGATCCGTCGCAGCCCGCTTCTGCTGGCGGACGCGTATTTCAAGGACCTGCTCGATTTCGAAGGCGACCTGTACGCTGCGTTGCGTTTGAAAGGGCACTTCGAAACGCTGGCTCTGTCGTTGCGCGAACGCTGCATGCTGTTGCTCGACGCCCTGCGCCTGCCCGGCAAGCCTCAGCCGACCTTGACACCTTCGTCCCCAGACGTATTGAACGCAGAGGGCGCGTTCTCTCATCGTCACTCAAGGCAAAGCGACCGAGCCGCCATCTCGTTTCACTATGATGTGTCAAACGAGTTTTACCAGTTGTGGCTCGACGCGCAGATGGTGTATTCCTGCGCCTATTTTGAAACACCTGACGACACCCTGGAGCAGGCCCAGCGCAACAAGCTGAATCACATCTGCCGCAAACTGCGTCTCGTACCGGGTGAGCGCTTTCTCGATATTGGTTGCGGCTGGGGCGCGCTGGTGTGCTGGGCGGCGCGCTACTACGGTGTGCGCGCGCATGGCATCACCCTGAGCCAGCGGCAATATGAGTATGCCCGGCAGCGTATCGCCGTCGAGGGACTGAACGATCTTGTGACTGTTGAGTTGCGCGATTATCGCGACCTGGAAGGCGATGCCATCTATGACAAGGTTGCCAGTGTCGGCATGTTCGAGCATGTGGGACTCGCCAATCTTCCCGTCTACAACGCCAGCGTCTGCCGGATCTTGCGGCCCGGTGGCCTATTTCTGAACCACGGCATTACGCATAACGAAGATTGCGGAAAACCAAATATCGATATGGAATTCATCAACCGCTATGTATTCCCCGACGGTGAGCTGGACACCGTCAGCAATATTCAGCGTGGCATGGAGCACGCCGGTCTTGAAATTCAAGATGTGGAGGCGCTTCGCCCGCATTACGCGCAAACGCTTCGTCACTGGGTGCAACGGCTCGAGGCCGCTCATGATGACGCCTTGCAACACGTCAGCGAAACGGAATATCGCGTCTGGAGACTCTACATGGCGGCATGTGCGCTGGAGTTTGAAGCTGGCGGCACGGGCATTTACCAGATACTGGCATCGAAGCGCGGCACAGCTCCTCGTTCGCTACCGCTGACGCGACGCGACCTGTACCAGCAACCCAGTCGGAATCAGAGTTGACTGATTGCCGCCCATGAATCCTGACGGTTTCGAGCAGCATGGCCTTGCCTCATGGAATTCAAAGACTATTACGGAATCCTCGGTGTAGAGCGCAGCGCGACAGAGGACGAGATCAAGCGCGCTTACAAAAAACTGGCGCGCAAATTTCATCCCGACGTGAGCAAAGAAGCCAATGCCGAGGCACGCTTCAAGGAAGTGGGCGAAGCCTACAAGGTGCTGAAAAACCCCGAGACACGCGCCGCCTACGACCGCGTTGGCAGGCAGTGGAAGCCTGGACAGGACTTTCAGCCGCCGCCGGACTGGGACGCCGGTTTCGAATTCAGCGGTGGCGATCCGGGTAGCGCCAATGGCGGAAATTTCAGCGATTTCTTCGAATCACTGTTTGGCGGGCGCGCCAGCCATGCACAGACGCACCGGCACGCCATGCATGCGCAGGGACAGGATCACCATGCCAAGGTGTTGATCGATCTGCAAGACGCCTATCGCGGCGCGCAACGCAGCATCTCCCTGCAAATGCCGATGCTCGATGCCGAGGGGCGACTCACCACACGGGAGCGCACACTCAACGTGAGCATCCCTCAAGGTGTTCGCGAAGGCCAGCATCTGCGCCTCGCCGGTCAGGGCGGGCCGGGGCTGGGCCAAGGGCCGGCGGGTGACCTCTATCTGGAAATCGCTTTCCGTCCCCACCCGCACTTTCGGGCCGATGGACGCGATGTCTATTTCGACCTGCCGATATCCCCCTGGGAAGCGGCGCTCGGCGCCACAGTCGCTGCTCCGACCCCCGCGGGACCGGTGCAACTTTCGATTCCGTCGGGATCGGCCATGGGGCGCAAATTGCGGCTGAAGGGCAAGGGGATCCCGGGAGATCCGCCAGGCGATTTGTATGCGGTACTGATCATCGCCCTGCCCCCGGCCAATAGCGAAGCCACCAAGGATGCGTATCGTGCGATGCAGATGGCCTTCAATTTCAACCCGCGCGCCGATCTGGAAGGATAATCCGCCATGCATGAGCCGACGATGACTTATCTTCAAGGCCAGGTAGTTGAGGAAGACATCCCTCTGACACTCGCCGAGTTGTGCCACACCTGCGGCATTGCCGTAGAACATGTGACGACATGGGTGGTTGAAGGTGTGCTCGAACCGATCGGCCAAACGCCGCAGGAGTGGCAATTTGGCGGCGCCTCGCTGCGCCGTGCGCGCCTGGCACTGCGCTTGTCACAGGATCTCGAGATCAACGCGGCAGGCGTCGCGCTGGCGCTCGATCTTCTGGATGAGATCGACGAACTGAGAGCGCGGCTCGCACACAGCGGGCGGGGCTGACCGTCAACATTCCGAAGCTCCTCGGTTGCAAGCATTTACGAAGCCGCCCCGACCTCTCGCAACAATTCCGCAACTCCTTGGGTGGAGGTGGCTCCAGTGTCCACAAGGGCTTGACATTAAGCCCCTGCAATCAATGATTGCCATCGCTGTTGAAAAGCCGGAGCTGCAAGTGACTACATGGGCTAAGGTTAGCCGCTGTGATGCGGCAATGTTAGGATGCTTGACAGCGCGCCAATCAACACACGGACGCGCGCATTCACTGGAGGAGTCCACTGATGATGTTTCACAAAACCATTGCATCCGGCTGTGTTGCCGCCCTGCTGGTGCTGGCAACCGGCCATGCCGCCGCAAGACTCACCCAGGCTGAGGCAGACCGGCTCGGCAAGGACTTGACGCCCGTCGGCGCCGATCCGACTGGGAACAAGGAAGGAACGATTCCGCCCTGGACCGGAGGCTTGACCAAGGCGCCTGCCGGCTGGGTTCGCGCCAACGGTTATGCTGATCCATTCGCCGATGAAAAGCCCCTGTTTACCATCACGGCGCAAAACGCGGATCAGTACAAGGCGGCTTTGGCGCCGGGACAGCTTGCGCTGCTGAAGAAACAGCCGACCTTCCGTATTCCGGTGTATCCGACGCACCGCACCGCCGCGTTTCCCAAAAGCGTCACCGACGCGGCCAAGGCCCAGGCGACACAAGTCGAACTAAAGGGTTTCGGGGTCCAGAATCTGGGTGATTCGAACATTCCCTTCCCCATTCCAAAAGATGGCCTGGAGGCGATCTGGAATCACCTGATGCGCTATACCGGTGGCGGCACCGAGGGAGACGGAAACTCATTTCCAGTACGTGCCAACGGCGAGTACTACATGATCGGCGTTCATGCCACCCGCATTTACGACCGGAACTTTGACCAGCACACGCCCAACCGCCTGTTTGTCGCCAGGATTTATTTCACCGCGCCGGCGGAATTGAGGGGAGAAGTTTTTCTGGTGCACGAGCCGATTGACCAGGTGGCGGAAGTCCGCTCGGCATGGATCTACAACTCCGGTGCGCGCCGCCTGCGACGAGCGCCGGATCTGGCCTACGACAACATCAACGACGGCTCCGAGGGGATGTACACCTCCGACCAGGTGGACGGCTACAACGGCGCGCCGGATCGTTATGACTGGAAACTGCTCGGCAAGCGCGAAATCTACGTGCCCTATAACAGCTACAAGATGGGCGACAAGAAACTCAAGTACAAGGACATGCTGCTCAAGGGCACCGTCAATGCGGACTACATGCGCTACGAGCTGCACCGGGTGTGGGTCGTCGACGGTACGCTGAAGGCCGGCTTCTCGCATGTGTATGGGCGGCGCACCTTCTATCTGGATGAGGACAGCTGGACAGTCTTGCTGGAGGACACGTATGGAACCCGTGGCGATCTGTGGCGCGTGGGAATACACGGCCAGGCGCAGTACTACGATGTGCCGGCCTCCGGTTACCGCTACACCATCATTCACGACCTGGACAGCGGCACCTATTACGCCGGCGGCCTGGACAACGAAATGAAATCGGTGGGCACGTTCGAGATCAAGGGACGCGTTTCGGATTACATGCCGGACGCCATTCGCCGGCTGGGGGGGACCACCAATTAGCGGATGAGCCACATCCGCAGATCAATTCACGCCGGTCTATAAAAAGCCAAGCGCTGACGACAACAATTACGGCGCGAGGAGTGTCTTCAGATAGGCAATGATATCGGCGCGATCCGCCGCATCGGGAACCGAGAAGTTCATCTTCTGCCCAGGGATGACCGACTCCGGATTCGTCAGCCATTTGTCGAGATTCGATTCATCCCACACCAGCCGGGCTTGCTTGAGCCCCGGTGAATACTCGTAGTCGGGCACGCTGCCGGCCTTGCGTCCGAAAACGCCGCCGTGCGTCGGCCCGACGCTGTTGTAGTCGACCCCGTGGCAACCCGAGCACAATGTCAGGTGCAGTTCCTGACCGTGGTTGGCGTCGGCTGCTTCGGCACCTCCTATCGCCAAAATCAGCATCAGGCAGCCGCTTATGAATTCCATTTTCAGGATGGTGTTCATGTCACCCTTTCTTCTGGCGCTTGAGTTTGTCGAATGGTCGGAAATGCCATTCCTCTGCCGAGCAGGAACAACGCTATATCGGCGCTGGTGAGCGCCTCGACATATTTATTGAGAGGAACGGACACCCGCTGCGTAGCCAACCTCATGCGCCGCAACGCGAAGAACCCTACTTCAAAACCATAGTCGGCTTGAACGACTACTGCGAACTGCTCCCCACGATCGATTGCGGCGTAAGCGTGAGCGGCAATCCTTCCGCCGTATCGTAATCGCGAACGTGGTGGCCCTCGTCTGCATACCCTGCATTGAATACATAGTAACCGCCTTTGACAAAGTCATACTCGGTCCACGAGTTAAGGTTGATACCGCCAGTGCCATAAGACGGAAAATTGTTGGTTTGCACCACGCGCAGTATATTACCGGCGCTGTCGTAGGCCTCCGACTGCGTGACGCACCAGCAATCTTCGTCAATGTAGAAGGTGCGGCGGGCGAAGGCGTGACTGGCGGTGGGCTTGCGAATCGAGTCGACCACCCAGACCCGGTGCTTTTCCCAGCGCACCGCTTCCGGATTGATAAATTTCTTGCCGGCGATGTCCTTCATCTTGAATGTGTTCGTCAAACCAAAGACGTTGTAAGGCACGAACATTTCCTTCTTGCTGACGAGCTTGAAGTCGAAGCGGTCCATGCGGCCGAGAAAACCGGAAACCTCGTCCCAAAAAATGGCGCCGGTCATCAGCGTGTCATAGGCAAAGTCGGGCGCCGGACGGATGCGGCGCTGACCCGGGGTGTAAAACCACGCCTTCTGCCCGAGCGCAGTGTTGGTCGGATAATAGGCCAGGTAGCCGGCACCCGCGATCTTCGGCGGAGACGTCACCACCGACGTAAGGCCGAACACGCTGTCGAAGGTCTGGCCGCGTAGCGTGCCTTTGGTGTCGTACCAGGGATGCATCCAGAAAACGTTCGCGCGCGTCGGTTCGCTCCAATTGCCCGCGGAATCGATCATCAAAGCAAAGCCGGTAAATTGATTGAC
>JAYUGL010000108.1:0-5969 GCA_043738385.1 Sterolibacteriaceae bacterium | reverse complement strand
CGTGATGGGCATCACGCTCTGCGCAATGGCTTTCAGCGCCATGGCGCAGAGCTACCCGAATCGGCCGATCCGCCTGATCGTTCCCTATCCCCCGGGGGGCAATACCGACGTGGTCTCGCGCCTGATAAGCGCGCAAATGAGCCAGAAACTGGGTCAGCCAGTGATCGTTGACAACAAGCCCGGTGGCAGCACGATCATCGGCACCGATCTGCTTGCAAAGGCGCCGCCGGACGGCTACACGATAGGCTTGATCACCGATTCGCTGGCCATCAACCCGATGTTCTTCGACAAGCTTCCGTATGACTCGGTGAAAGATTTCGAGATGGTTTCCCAGCTCGTATCGGTGCCGCTCGTGCTGCTTGCACGCGCGTCGCTGAACGTCAAGAACGTGCAGGAACTCGTAACGCTCGGCAAGGCACAACCGGGCAAGTTGAACTACGCGTCGATCGGCGAAGGCTCGCCGCACCATCTGCTGATGGAGTGGCTCAAGTCGATGACCGGAATCCAGATGACGCATATACCTTACAAGGGAGTGGCGCAGGCGCTGACCGACCTCGCCGGCGGTCAGGTCGATCTGATGATCTCCGGCACCGCGACAATCGGGCCGTTCCTAAAAAGCGGCAAGCTGGTTGCGCTTGGTGTTACGGGCGCAAAGCGGGATTCGGCGCTGCCCGACGTACCGACGATCGCCGAGCAGGGACTGCCGCAATTCGAACTCACCACGTTGGGATTTGCGATTGCGGCGCCGGCCGGTACGCCGCGCCCGGTTCTTGCGCGACTCAACCAGGAAGTTGCGGCAGCGCTTGCTGTGCCCGAGGTGAAGGAGCGGCTCGAAGGGCTCGGCACCGTGGGCACGCACACCTCACTGGCTGACGCCGGCACGATCATCGGCCGGGTGGTGGCGCAATGGTCGCGCATCATCAAGGCTTCGGGGGTCAAGGCGATCACGACCAACTGAGCGCGCGCGTCGCGCGCGTCGAAGAGCTACCGCTAGTCAAGGCAAGGCGTCCAGATGGATTTTTCTATCCCTGAAGAACTGCGCATGTTGCGCGCTTCCACGCGCCGCTTCGTGCAGCAGGAACTGATGCCACTGGAGCGTCTGTACGCCAACGATCCGGATATTCCGGACGACGTCCGCGCCGCATTGCAGGCCAAGGCGAAGGAGCTCGGTTTCTGGAACTTCGACCTGCCGCAGGAGCATGGGGGCGGTGGTGTCGGCTACTTCGGAATGTGCCTGGTGCTGGAGGAACTGGCCCGCTGCACGGTCCCTTCGTTTCGCACGCCGACGGTGTTTTCACCCTACGTCGGCCCGGTTCTGTATGGTTGCACACCCGAGCAGCGCGATAAATATTTGCGCCCACTGCTGAGTGGCGCCAAGCGCACATGTTTCGCGCTGACCGAAGCCAACGGGGGCTCCGATCCGTCCCAGATGCGAACCAGGGCGGTGCGCGAGGGCGACAACTACCGGATCAACGGCAACAAGATCTTTATCACCGGGGCCGACAAGGCGGACTTTGTACAACTATTCGCGCGCACCGGAGATCCGGGCGCGGGTGACGGCGTTTCGTGTTTCCTGATCGATCGCGGGACCGAGGGAATGCGGCTTGGACAGAAGTTCGAACTGATGTCGGCGGACCGGCCCTGGGAAGTGGTGTTCGACAATGTGCTGGTGCCCGCGTCCCAGCTGCTGGGCGAGCCCGGAAGCGGCTGGAAGCTTGCGCGCGACACACTCGACGTCGGACGCCTGATTCATGGTCCCAAGGCCATCGGGCGCGCAGAACGGGCGCTCGAGATGGCCGTCGAGCATGCCAATCAGCGCGAAACATTCGGCCAACCGCTGTCGAGCCGACAGGCGATCCAGTGGATGGTTGCTGACTCCGCAGTGGAATTGAACACTGCGCGGCTCCTGACCTACCATGCCGCCTGGAAAGCCGATCAGGGCATGGACTTCCATATGGAGGCCTCGCAGGTCAAACTTTACGCCGACGATATGCTGATGCGTGTGGTCGACCGGGCGATCCAGATCCATGGCGGCATCGGGCTGTCACGCGAATTGCCGCTCGAACTGATGTTCAGGGATGCCCGCAGCCGTACGATTACCGAAGGCTCATCGGAAATGCAGCGCATGATCATTGCGAGGGAAATACTCTCCGGAAGGTCACCGATCAATCCGCTGCACGGATAGGTCTGTTCAGCGCTTTCTACACAAAGGACTCGAGCAGTTCCAGCGGATCGCCGTAGCGGCTTGCCATCGCCACCACCTCCGGATCGCGCAGTGCCATCAGGAAACCTTTGTCGATGACCGTGCTGCGGCCGGCAGTGACGGTGGCGTCGAACACGATCAGGTCCTGGTGCACCGGCGGCTCCTCCCAATTGGGCATGACACGGCGGATGTAGTCGCTTGGCCTGGCCAGATCGACGCCGAAATGCAGCGCGCCCGGTGAGTTGGAGCCGGCCGGATACACGGTATAGCGTGGCGCCTTGGGATTGAAGCCACAGCCGCCGCCTTCGATGATCCGGCTGCCCATGAGCATGTCGCGCAGCGTGTGGGCATCAAGTGACTCGCCGCGTACTTCGGTCACCAGGTTGTGCTTGAAGACCACCGCTATGCGTTCTGCAAAAGGCGCCGCAAACCCGATCGCCCACTGTGGATAGAGCACGCCCTCGATGTTGATCCTCGCATCGAGTTCGGTTTTGACGACCGATGTGTCCCAGAAATTCGGGCCGTGTGTCGGTAGATAGTGAACATAACAACCTGCTTCGTCGGCGCACATCTTGCCGCGCCAGCGATTCCCCGCGAACATGGTGTCGCGCATTGCTTTTGTATAAGGAATGCGCAAGTCACTGCCGCGCTGGTCTGAAAAACGCAGTTCGAAATCTTCGCCCTTCGGGATCAGCCGTTCCGTGGCGCGCAGAATTTCACCCACCAGGTCGATCGGAAAACGCGCCTGTGGCGTCACCAGCCGGTCGAGATCGCGGAAATAGGTGATCTTGACCCAGCGCTGGCCGGCCTTGCGCATCGCGACGTTGAACGGGTCCTCGATCGAGCAGAACCAGGTCGACACCACGAAGTCGGCCTTCTGGATCAGCGGCTTGACTTCCTCCGGCACGCCGGGCAGGGTGGTGGAGGGCGCCATGTACTGGCTGACGGTGGCGCCGCGCGCGCGGGCCAGCCCGGTCACGGCATCGACCACCCGTGGATCGAGCAGCGGGTCGGTAAGCATCAGCACGCGTTCTCCCGACCGGATCGCAAACACGCGGCAAAAATTGTCCACCGCCTGGAAATAGTCCTTGGTTTCGGTAAGCGATGACTTGATCTTCGGCGGCAGTCCGATGTACTGCATCGGTTGTTCGGGCTGGCTGGATTGGGAGCTGAAGTCCATGGCGAGTAATCCGGTTATCTGTTTCAGTCGATCTTGGTGCCGGACTCGCGGACCAGCTTGGCCCACATCGGCAATTCCCGGGCCACGTGCTGGGCGAGTTCTTCCGGCGTACCGGGCACGGGAAAGGAGCCGCGCGCTGCCATGCTGGCGCGCACCTCGGGGTCATTGAGCGCCTGCTGCAATGCGGCGTTGAGCTTGGCGACGATTGCGCGCGGTGTGCCGGGAGGCGCGTAAATGCCGCCATTGGCCGTGATGTCGAAGCCGGTGACACCGGCTTCGTCGAGGGTCGGCAGGTCGGGTACGGTCGGCAGGCGGGAAAGCGTGGTGACCGCAAGGCCTTTGAGCTTACCCGCCTTTACCTGAGGAAGCAGGTTGACCATCAGGTCGATCATGATCTGCACTTCGCCACCCATGAGGCCGATAAGCGCGGCACCGCCGCCCTTGTAAGGCACATGAACGATATCGACGCCGGTCATGTTCTTGAACAAGGTACCGGCAAGATGCGAGGTGGTGCCGTTGCCAGCCGAGGCAAAACTCATCTTGCCGGGATTGGCCTTGAGATAGGCCACCAGTTCCCGCACGGAATTCACCGGCAGGCTTGGATTCACGACCAGCATGGCCGGCACCATCGAAAAACGCGTGATCGGCGTGAAGTCCTTGATCGGATCGAACCCGGTCTTGGCATACAAAGCCTGGTTGATTCCGTGCGTGCCGTTGGTGCCATAGAGAATCGTGTAGCCATCCGGCACCGCACGGGCCACCATCTCGGATCCGACGTTGCCGCCCGCGCCCGGTTTGTTCTCGATGATGATCGACTGGCCGATGATTTGCGCGGCCTTCGGGAACACCGCGCGCGCGTCGTTATCCGCGCCACCACCGGGCGGAAAAGGCACGATCAGGCGAATCGGCTTGTCAGGAAAATTGGACTGGGCCCTAACCAGGCCGGACAGCATGGTGAGCGCGATGGCGAGCGCCGAGAGAAACACTCTGCCGGTCACGGATTGGGTTGACTTCATGATTTCCTGTGCGCGAAAGTGAGAGGGTTTTCCGGATCGGATGCAAGGCCGATGCTGGCCCGATATTCTCATACGGCGACCCTGCGTCATGAAGGAATAACCCTGATGCTGGCAGAGCATGCGTTGGCCACGCAATGACTTCAGGAAAGTTGGCTGTGATTGAACTCCGATTGAGGAACTGCGCCCGCGAGTGCTTTTGATTGCCAAGTTTTCACCACCTCGCATCGCTCTTGTCGATTCTCGAATCGACATCCGAACGCGCCGTTTCGACCTTGACGGAAGAACCGGCCACCACGACACTCGGTGTTCTAACGGATGGGTCTCCCACCCGGTCATTTGATTGCTTTAAGGGGACGCCATGCAGATTGAATTTCACGCGTTCCTTGCGCTGGGTCGAGGCATTCGGCATCGCGCTCGGGTCTGGGTTGCCGGCAGCATTCGCGCAATCCGATCCGGTCTTTATGGCTTTCGGTCCCACCAACGCGATGTACTGCAAGCCCGACGCCCGCCCGGCCCCGCGTTGCAGGCGTTCATCCGCATCCGGTGCGTCGCGCGAGTCCCCGCGACCCGTTAGAGATTTCGACTTGGAGAAAAAAAGTATGGAAGAGGTGAAGTTCGTAGACACGACGGTCCGCGATGGACAGCAGAGCCTGTGGGCGCTGGCGATGCGGACCGGCATGATCTTGCCGATCGCGCAGACGCTGGACCAGGCAGGTTTCGATGCGATTGAAATATCGGCTGCCGGCAGCGAAAAAAAGCTGATTCGCGAACTGCGCGAGGATCCTTTTGAACGATTGCAACTGGTGCGGCAACGCATAACGAAGACCCCGCTACGAGTGATCCGCGGGCGCTACCTGGCGGCTTTCCAGATCACGCCCCAATCGGTCGAAGAGCTCTGGTATGGGCGGATGGCCGCCCACGGGGTAGACCAGATGCGCATATCGGATTGCTCGAATACCGCCTCTGGATGGCGGGTGCAGGTGGCCCATGCGCGCAAAGTCGGGATCAAGCCAATCGTGAACCTGATCTTTTCGATTTCGCCCCGGCACACCGACGAATACTACGCGCAGAAGGCGCGTGACGCGGTAGCGCTCGACGTGTTCCGTATCTGCCTCAAGGACCCGGGCGCGCTGTTGACGCCCGATCGTCTGCAGACGCTGGTGCCGGTGATCCTCGCCAACGTGAACGCGATCCCGGTCGAGTTCCATACCCATTGCAATACCGGGCTCGGCGCGCTGTGCACGCTGGAAGCCATCAAGCTGGGGATTCGATGCGTCAATACGGCCATACCACCGCTTGCTGAATCGTCGTCCAACCCGTCGCTGTTCGACGTGGCGAAGAATGCGCGGACACTCGGTTTCAGGACCACGGTCAATGAGGAAATCCTCAAGCCCGTCGAGGCGCATTTCCGGGCGATTGCTGAGCGCGAAGGATTGCCGGTAGGCGTACCCTCTTCGTACGACGCGTTCCACTATATTCACCAGGTTCCAGGCGGCATGATTTCCAATCTGCGCTTTCAATTGGGCACCATGGGGATGGGCGACAAACTGGGTGTTGTGCTGGAGGAGAT
>JAYUGL010000107.1:0-1973 GCA_043738385.1 Sterolibacteriaceae bacterium | reverse complement strand
GAATTCCCATCGACGCGCCCAGCCGCGACAATTCGCGTTCCTGCACGATGCCGGCGGCCAGCGCCATGCGCTGAATCAGGCGGTCGGCCTGGTGCGGAGTGACGGTGCGCGTTGCCCAGTTGTGGTGGAAAAGATCCCACTCGTCCTTGGCTGCCTGCCACATGCGGCCCATCGGATTGTCGTTCACCTCGGCGGTCTGCTCGATGATGCTTTCCACCTTTCGGGCTTGGCGAAAGGCTTCGAGAAAACGCCGGGTGCTGCTATTCACGCGAAAAATCAGCAGCGATTTCTCGATCAGGATCGCCCAAGTCAGCACCGAGCAAAAACCGAGGAAGATCATCACCACCTTCACGATGATGTCGGCATGCATGAACATCTGAAAAGCGTCGAGCCGGCCGTTCGCATCGGCAAACTCACCTTCGGCCGCCATCGCGGCGGTGGCCACTCCGGCACAAATGATCGCGACCGGAATGATGCGCGCCAAATTTCGATGAAATCCTTGAACCATCTGCTCCTCCTCGTGTAGTCCCAACGACAGTCCGGTCTGCGCCGGTCAGTTCCGTGAATTATGCAAGTTTTCGCGCTTGTGCGCTTGCCGATATGCCGGCGTAATGCGCATCGACGATGACGCTAACCGGTCAGGGTCTTTTCAATGCGACGATCAGGGGCCAGCCACATGATCGCAACCGCCACATAGAGCGCCCCGGCGAACCACGCGTTAACAAATGCCAGCGGAATCGCCAGCAGGTAGGCCACGATCGATACCTTGCCCTTGAAATCGCGCCCCATCGCCACCGCAAGCACCGAGTCGCTGCCGTGCAGATCGACCAGAACTACCGTCAGAATAGTGTACGAAATGGCCGAACCCAGCAACACCACGCCATAGAGCGCAACCGGCCATGCGGCGAAATGATTCTCACCCATCCACGCGGTGACAAACGGAATCAGCGACAGCCAGAACAACAGATGCAGATTCGCCCACAGCACGCGACCATCCACATGCTTGACCGCCTGTAGCAGATGGTGATGGTTGCTCCAGTAGATGCCGAGAAAAATAAAGCTCAGCACGTAGCTGAAAAACACCGGCAGCAGCGGCAGCAGTGCCGTCGGCTCGGATTCGTGGGGTACCTTGAACTCCAGCACCATGATGGTGATGAAGATGGCGATCATGCCGTCGCTGAATGCTTCCAGCCGTCCCTTGTTCATTTTTTCAGCTGACCTTGCGCCCATTTATTGGCGGCGTAACCGATGCCCGCGCACAGCAGACCACTGCCGACCGTCAAGGCGGCGCTCAGCAAGCCAAGCACCCGGCCCGGTGGAAAGTGTGCCGCCATGGCAAAGAACGCGGCATAGGTTGCCGCCAGCACAGCGGCGCAGCAAACCACCGCAACGATGATGGCAATGACGTTACGGTTCATGAGGCTCCCTGAGGTTGCGGCGATCGCGTGCAATCAACGCAGCCGGTTGTTGTGCATGGTTGGATTAAGCTTGTCCATATCCGCCTGAACCTGCTCGCGACTGCGTTCGTACACAATCTCGCGACCCATCACGCTGCCGGCATAGGCCAAACCGTTGCGCGTCGGCTTGATTTCGCACCTGACGCTGTGGATGCCCTCGCCGAGCACCACCTGTATCCGGTCGGCGCGCTTCTCCAGCACCACGACATCCATCGTCTTGCCGCTTTCCGTGATGCGTACCTTGATTTTTTCGGTGTTCATCGAACATCACCTCCGGTTTGAATACGACCACACGGCGAGAATTCTTTCCGTTACGAAATTGAGCCCGCTTCAGGGCGGCCACTCAGGGTTCTGCGGCAACGGGTCATGTATTTCCTCCCACTCCGCTTTGGAGTCAACGAAAATATGGGCCGCAGGTTTGCTGGTGATCGGCGTATCCAGCGTGCCGAGACGCAGGCGAATGACATCGGGCAGATGCGGACGCCGACTGTAAATCGGCGAGCCGCAGTTCCGGCA
>JAYUGL010000106.1:0-15758 GCA_043738385.1 Sterolibacteriaceae bacterium | reverse complement strand
TGAGTATTTCATCACCGAAGCCCAGCTCGCGCCACAGCGTGTGGCAGATGTGCGGCGTAATCGGAGAGAGCAGGCGCAGCAGGATGGAGAAACCTTCCGCCACCACTGCCGCATGACCCGATTGATCCGTCGGCGCCTTTTCCAACGCGTTGAGCATTTTCATTGCCGCCGAGGCGACCGTATTGAACTGTAGCTTGGCGAAATCGTAGTTGGCCTGCTTCAACACCAGATGAACTTCGCGGCGTGCGGCGGCGAGCGCGTCGGGCAGTGAGGCTGGCAATTGTGGTTTGACGGATATCGCCGCACGAATGCTGTGCCCGAAGGCCCACACCCGCTTGAGGAAGCGATACGCACCTTCAACACCGGAGTCGGCCCATTCCAGCGTCTGCTCGGGCGGCGCGGCGAACATCATGAAAAATCGCGCGGTATCCGCGCCGTAGGCCTCGATCAGCGGTTGCGGGTCGACGCCGTTGCGCTTGGACTTGGACATGGTGCCCATGCCCTGATAATCAACCACCTTGCCATCGGCCTTTGACACCGCGCCAATGGTCCGCCCGGCATCATTCAGCGTGAGATTCACTTCCTCAGGCGCGAAATACTGGATGCCACCCTGTTCAGTGCGCCGCGAGAAAATGTGGTTCAACACCATGCCCTGCGTGAGCAGGTTGGCGAACGGCTCGTCGTGGTGCACCAGGCCCATGTCGCGCATCACCTTGGTCCAGAAGCGCGAGTAGAGCAGATGCAGGATGGCATGCTCGATGCCGCCGATGTATTGGTCCACCGGCATCCAGTGATCGGTGCGCTGGTCGACCATGGCCGTCGCGTTGTCCGGTGCGCAGAAACGCGCGTAGTACCAGGACGAGTCGACAAAGGTATCCATCGTGTCGGTTTCGCGCGTCGCCGGCTTGCCGCATTTGGGGCAGGCGCAATTGACGAAGTCGGTGCGTTTCTTGAGTGGGTTGCCGGAACCATCGGGCACGCAGTCTTCGGGCAGCATGACCGGCAGCTGATCGTCGGGCACCGGAACGTCGCCGCAGGATGGGCAATAAATGATCGGGATCGGACAGCCCCAGTAGCGTTGGCGCGAGACACCCCAGTCACGTAGACGGTAATGCACCTGCTTGTCGCCAAGACCCTTGGCCTTGATGTCTGCGGCAATGGTATCCACAGCCGCTTCATAACTCAGACCATCGTAATTGCCGGAATTTACACAAATGCCGATGGTTTTATTTCCATACCACTCTTGCCAGTGGTCGGTAGTGAATGAAAATAATCCATCGCCATGTCCCCCTCCATCACCATCGCCGTATCCGTAGCCATCACCACGACCATTTCCCTGATTCAGTGACGCAGTGGTATCGAACGGTGCAAAGTCAATCACCTGCTTAATCGGCAACTCGTATTTATTTGCAAACTCGAAATCGCGCTCGTCATGCGCAGGTACAGCCATCACCGCTCCGTCGCCGTAGCCCATCAACACGTAGTTGCCGACCCACACCGGAATGCTTTCACCAGTGAGTGGATGGCTGACGGAGATTCCGGTCGGCATACCCTTTTTTTCCATGGTCGCCATGTCGGCTTCCATCACCGAACCATGCTTGCACTCTTCGATGAAGGCGGTGAGGTCTGGATTGTTTTTGGCCGCATACGTCGCAAGCGGATGTTCCGCCGCGACGGCGCAGAAAGTCACACCCATGATGGTGTCGGCACGCGTGGTGTAAAACCACAGCTTTTCCGGCTTGCCATCGAGCTCATACGGAAACGCAAAGCGTACGCCGTGACTCTTGCCGATCCAGTTGGCCTGCATGGTCTTGACCCGCTCCGGCCAGCCCGGCAGCTTGTCGAGGTCGGCCAGCAGCGCATCGGCATATTGCGTGATGCCGAGGTAGTAGCCCGGAATCTCGCGCTTTTCCACCAGCGCGCCAGTGCGCCAGCCGCGGCCGTCGATCACCTGTTCGTTGGCGAGCACCGTCTGATCCATCGGATCCCAGTTCACCACCTGGGTCTTCTTGTAGGCGATGCCCTTTTCCAGCATGCGCAGGAACAGCCACTGATTCCACTTGTAATATGACGGTTGGCAGGTCGCCAGTTCACGGCTCCAATCGATGGCGAAACCCAGCGACTGGAGCTGCTTTTTCATGTACGCGATGTTGTCGTAAGTCCACTTCGCCGGCGGCACGCCATTTTGCATGGCGGCGTTTTCGGCGGGCAAGCCAAAGGCGTCCCATCCCATCGGCTGCAATACGTTGTAGCCGCGCATTTTGTACTGGCGGGACAGCACATCGCCGATGGTGTAGTTGCGCACGTGCCCCATGTGCAGCTTGCCGGACGGATAGGGGAACATGGACAGGCAATAGTATTTCGGCTTGTCGGCCTGCTCCGAAACGCGGAATGCCTGTGTTGCATCCCAATGGGATTGGGCAGCCTGTTCGATCTCGGTCGGTTGATATTTTTCCTGCATGGCCGGGGCCGCGGTAAGGCGCCACATCTTTGAAAGACGCGGATTATACCTGCGCACTATTGGTCGAAAGGGCTAAAGCTTGGGACTTCGGACGTGGTTGCTGATTCTGTTGTCGAACTTTCTGGTTTCCGCCTGAGCGGCTCCACAAGCGGTCGTTGACGCCGTGCAGATGCCGGCATGGCTGGATCGCGGTGAACGCGTATTGCTGTTAACGCCGGGACTCGAAATAAAAAGCGGTGATCGCCTGCGCACTGGAGAAGGCGCATGCGCCTACTTGAAACTTCCGGAAGGCGGCATCGTCAAGCTCGGCGAATCAGCGCAGTTGAGGCACCAGACGGCACCAGTGCCTGCCATCTTCACAGCGGCGCTGGAGGTGGCGACCGGCGCATCCCAATATGAGGTATTGCTATCGGGTTACGCCAACCAAGCAGAAGCTGCTGCTGTTCACATAAAGGCCAGCCTCGCCATCGACGCGCAGCCGGCCCGCTGACAGGTCGACACCGGTCTTCGCGTCAAACGGCTTGCTTGGGCCCACGTGCGAACCAGGTTCGCACGTGGGCCGAAACTTCCGCATAAAGATCGGTGAGCATCAGCAAGCCGTTGCCGAGGTTGGTTTGTATCATTACCCACGGCGCTGCTTCGGGCGGATTCCGGGCAAAGGCTTCGGCCTGTATCAGGTTGATGACACGATCATGAGCGGCCTTCCAGTATTTCGACGTTTCGAACTCGCCGGTAGCATTCCGGGCATAGTGACTGGCTTCCAGCCATAATTCCTCGGCGCGCAGATCGGTGATTCCGGCCGAGCGGGCAAGCCACGGCAGTAACTTCGGTGATGTCTTCATTTGCTGCTCCTTCGACCATTTTGTGGCCGGTTTCCTGCGGTTCCCCCGCAGCGGGTTATTGCAATGCACAATATACGCAGATAGAAGAAAAGGTCAATAGAGATAAGTTCTATATGTGTCATTATTCTTACATATGCTGCATTGCGGTAGATAAGGGTAAAAGCAAAAAGTTCAACTGGTTACAGCTGAAAAATATGGGCTTGGCCTACCGCTCCGGTAGGCAGAAGGGTTTGATCCCTGCGGATATAATCAACCGATGTCAGATCTCCTCCGTGGCCTCAATCCCGAACAGCTCGCTGCCGTAACCCTCCCGCCCCAGCATGCCTTGATTCTCGCCGGCGCCGGTTCGGGCAAGACGCGGGTGCTGACCACCCGTATCGCCTGGCTGATTTCCACCAATCAAGTGAGCCCTCAGGGGGTGTTGGCGGTCACTTTCACCAACAAGGCGGCGAAAGAAATGCTGACGCGACTGTCGGCGATGCTACCGATCAACACGCGTGGAATGTATATTGGTACCTTCCATGGCATCTGCAACCGCTTGTTGCGTGCCCATCACCGCGACGCCGGCCTGCCACAGTTGTTTCAGATTCTCGATTCTGGCGATCAGCAGGCGGCGATCAAGCGGCTGCTGAAGTCGCTCAACGTGGATGACGAAAAATTCCCGCCGCGCGAACTGCAGCATTTCATCAACGCCCAGAAAGAGCAGGGGTTGCGGGCAGGGGCGGTGGAGGCCTGGGACGACTACACCCGAAAGCGGATAGAGTTTTACGAAGCCTACGAAACACAATGTCAGCGTGAAGGCGTGGTCGATTTCGCGGAATTGCTGCTGAGGACTTACGAGCTTCTGGAACGCAACGAACCGTTGCGGCGCCATTATCAGGGACGCTTTCGCCACATTCTGGTTGACGAGTTTCAGGATACGAATGTCCTGCAATACCGGTGGTTGAAATTGCTTGCCGGCGCCGGCGCCGCCATGTTTGCGGTGGGCGACGACGACCAGTCGATCTACGCCTTCCGCGGCGCCGACGTCGGCAACATGCGCGACTTCGAGCGTGAGTTCAAAGTTCCCAACGTCGTTCGGCTGGAACAGAACTACCGTTCCCACGGCAACATCCTCGACGCCGCCAACGCCATCATCAAGAACAATGCGGCGCGGCTGGGCAAGAATCTGTGGACCGAAGCCGGTGCCGGCGAACAGATCCGCGTCTTTGAGGCCATGTCGGATGGTGAAGAAGCGCGCTGGATCGTCGAGGAAATCAAGGCGCTGGCGCGCGATGGTCACACCCGATCCGAAATCGCGCTGCTTTACCGTTCCAACGCGCAGTCGCGGATACTCGAACACAGCCTGTTCTCCGCCGGTCTGCCCTATCGCGTCTATGGCGGACTGCGCTTCTTCGAACGGCAGGAGATCAAGCATGCGCTGGCTTATCTGCGCCTGATCGCCAACACCGACGACGATACCGCGTTTGCCCGCGTCGTCAATTTCCCGGCGCGCGGCATTGGTGCACGCAGCATTGAAACTTTGCAGGATGCGGCGCGCGGCGCGGGCAGTAGCCTGCATGCGGCGATCGCGCAATTGCAGGGCAAGGCCGGCCAATCGCTTGCCGCCTTTGCTACGTTGATCGCGCGATTGAAAGATGCCGCCCAACTGCCGCTGCCCGAACTGGTGGAGCACATCCTTGATCTTTCCGGCTTGCGCACGCATTACCTGACCGAAAAGGAAGGCCAGGACCGCCTCGCCAATCTCGATGAACTCATTAACGCCGCAACCAGTTTCATTGCCGAAGAAGGTCGGGTGAATGAGGAGGGAGAAATCACCAGTGATCTCGCTTCATTCCTCGCTCACGCGGCGCTGGAGGCCGGCGAACATCAGTCCGGCGAAGGCGAGGATGCACTGCAACTGATGACCGTTCATTCCGCCAAGGGGTTGGAATTCAACGTGGTGTTTGTCAGCGGACTGGAGGCCGGGCTTTTCCCGCATGAGAACTCGGTCGCGGAGGAGAAAGGTCTGGAAGAGGAACGCCGGCTGATGTACGTCGCGGTCACGCGCGCCCGGCAACGCCTTTATCTTTCCTTCGCCCAGACCCGCATGCTGCATGGCCAGACTCGCTTCAACCTGCCTTCGCGTTTCATTGAGGAGATCCCGGCCGAATTGCTCAAATGGCTGACGCCGAAAGTCGGCCGGCGCGGGTTTGTATCTGAGTCGACCCCGACATGGGGCAACACCTCCCACAGTTCCAGCGCGCGCAGCGATTTCCAGAACAATGGGGGTTATGCCGCTGAGCGTCCCACTGGGACTTCCTTCGGTCGCAACGCAGCGGATCGCGGCAGCGGTCTGCGCATCGGCCAGAACGTCAAGCACGCCAAGTTCGGCCAGGGGGTGATCGTGAACGCCGAAGGGGGTGGAACGGATGCGCGCGTTCAGGTCAACTTCGGCCATGCCGGCATGAAATGGCTGGCCCTGTCAGTGGCCAAACTGGAGCCAGCATGATGCAGACGATACGCGCCAACGGTATCGACATCAGCTATGACATTCAGGGTCAAGGGCCCTGGGTCACACTCTGCCATGGGCTGGCCTGCGATCTCACGCTATGGGACGAGCAGGTGGACGTCCTCGCCAAACACTACACCGTGCTGCGTTACGACCTGCGTGGACATGGTGGATCGAGCGTGCCTGAGGGGGGCTACTCTTTCGAAATCATGGTGCGCGATCTGCTCGGACTGCTTGATGCGCTCAAGGTTGAAACCAGCCACTTTGCAGGTCTTTCCATGGGCGGGATCATTGGCCAGCATTTTGCGCTGATGGCGCCTGAGCGCCTCAACCGGCTGGCATTAACGTCCACGACGAGCTGCTTCGGTCCCAGCATGGAGGCCATCTGGGATCAACGTATCGCCGTGGCGCGCACGCAGGGCATGGCACCCTTGGTGGAACCGACACTGCAACGCTGGTTTACCGAACCCTACCGCTATGAAAATCCGAAACTGATGGAGCGTGTCGGCAATGTGATTCGCAGCACGCCGGTGCCCGGTTATGCCGGCTGTGGCCGCATGATCAGCGCCGTCAACATCACCGACAAATTGCCGCGGATAACCGCGCTAACATTGGTGCTGGTGGGAAACGATGATCCGGGCACGCCGCCGCTGATGTCCGAGGAGATTGCGGCAGCCATCCCGGGTGCCCGACTGGAGATAGTGCCGCAGGCGTCGCATCTGCTCAATATTGAACAGGCGCAGCTTTTCAACCTTCTTTTGCTGGAGTTTTTCGGTTAGGCAAACATTGCTCGCGATGGGCATAATTGCCGCTGTTCGTCCGTGATTGACGCGACTTTGATGAGGTTGCCAGAATGAAAAGTTTTCTGATCGCCAATCCCAAAGGGGGCGTCGGCAAGAGCACGCTGGCCACCAGTCTCGCCGGCCTTTTTGCCCACCGCAACTACAAGGTCATGCTGGGCGACATCGACCGCCAGCAATCCTCGCGCGAATGGTTGCGCATGCGTCCACCGACGTTGCCCGCGATCGGCACCTGGGAAATCGCGCCGGACAAACCCGCGCGCCCGCCGGCCGGCACGACCCATGTGGTGCTGGACTCGCCGGCCGGGCTGCACGGCAAACGCATGACACAAGTCCTGAAGCTTGTGCAACACGTCATCGTTCCGTTGCAACCTTCGATTTTCGACATCCTTGCCACCCGTAAATTTCTCGATGTTTTGCTGGAGGAGAAGAAAGTTCGCAAGCACCCCGGCTTTGTTGCGGTCGTTGGAATGCGGGTGGACGGGCGCACTCGTGCGGCGCGCGAACTCGAACGATTCCTTGACGGGCTTGGTCTGCCGGTGCTGGCGCATCTGCGCGACACGCAAAATTATGTGCAGGCAGCCGCGCACGGCATGACCATATTCGACCTGCCGACCTATCGCGCCAGTCAGGATTGGGATCAGTGGCAGCCGCTGACCCGGTGGATCGACTCGGTTTAAACCCACAGATCCAACTGTAGGCACTAGAGCAACCCCACTTCGGAATTCAGAGCGGCGGCGGCCGGAGCTTTAACGCCGCGAATCTCTGTCGCGTCTCGACACGGGTAAAATTGCTGCATGCCTGAAATGCAGTTCATCCATCTCCGTCTCCATAGCGAGTACTCGATCACCGACGGCATCGTCCGCATCGATGCCGCCATTGCACGGGCCGCAAGCGACCAAATGCCGGCGCTGGCGCTCACCGATCTCGGCAACCTGTTCGGCATGGTCAAGTTCTATACGGCCGCGCGCGACAAAGGCCTCAAACCCGTGATCGGCAGCGATGTCTGGATTCGCGACGAAGATGTGCGCGATCCGGCACGAGATTCTCATGCGCGTGTACTGCTGCTGGCGAAGAACCGCAACGGTTATCTGCGCCTGTGCGAACTGCTCACCGGCGCTTATCTCGGCAGCCGGCATCAGGGCCGTGCCGAGATCGCCATGGGCGCTTTTGAACATGGCGACAACAGTGGTTTGATCATGCTGTCCGGCGCCGGGGCCGGTGATGTTGGTCAATGGCTGCTCGCCGGCAAAAGCGATCTGGCCGAACAGCGCGCCCGTCACTGGGCGCGGTTGTTGCCCGACAACTACTACCTGGAAGTCCAGCGGTATGGCCAACCGCAACAGGAAGCGCTGGCCGCGATGACCCTGGACCTGGCGGGTCGTCTACAGCTTCCGGTGGTGGCGACGCATCCCGTGCAGTTCCTTGATCGCGACGACTTCAAGGCGCACGAGGCGCGCGTCTGCATTGCCGAGGGATATGTACTGGCCGACACCCGACGTCCCAAGCGATTCACCGAACAACAGTACTTCAAGACCCAGGCCGAGATGGCGGAATTATTCGCCGACCTGCCCGAAGCGCTGGAGAACGCGGTCGAGATTGCGCGGCGCTGCAATCTTTCTGTAGAACTGGGCAAGAATCAGCTGCCGCAATTCCCTACGCCGGAGGGCATGACGCTCGATGATTTCATGGCGGCGGAAGCGGCGGCCGGCCTTGAACGCCGCCTCGAACAGTTGTTCCCGGATGGCGTAGCGCGCGAGGCGAAGCGGCCGGAGTATGTCGCGCGCCTCGCATTCGAAATCAACACCATCAAGCAGATGGGCTACCCCGGTTACTTTCTGATCGTGGCCGACTTCATCAACTGGGCCAAGAGCAATGGCGTCCCGGTGGGGCCGGGACGCGGCTCTGGTGCGGGCTCGCTGGTGGCGTATGCCCTGGGCATCACCGATCTCGACCCACTGGCCTATGCCCTGCTGTTCGAGCGTTTCCTCAATCCCGAGCGAGTGTCGATGCCCGACTTTGATATCGACTTTTGTCAGGAAGGCCGCGACCGCGTCATCGACTACGTCAAAAATAAATATGGCGCCCATGCGGTTTCGCAGATCGCCACCTTCGGCACCATGGCGGCCAAGGCGGTGATTCGTGACGTCGGTCGCGTGCTTGATCTGCCGTTTAACTTCGTTGACCAGTTCGCCAAGCTGATTCCCAACGAGCTGGGCATCAATCTCGCGGACGCGCTGGATAAAGAGCCGGCGATGAAGGACCGCATCGAAAACGAGGAAGAACTGCGCCAGTTGTGGGAACTGGCGACCCGGCTCGAAGGCGTGGTGCGCAATGTCGGCATGCATGCCGGCGGCGTGTTGATTGCGCCGGGCAAGCTCACCGACTTTTGCCCGCTGTATTCGGCCGATGGTGGCGCCGTGGTGAGCCAGTTCGACAAGGACGACGTGGAAAAGGCCGGCCTGGTGAAGTTCGACTTTCTCGGCCTGCGCACCCTGACCATCCTTGAGGAAGCGGTGAAGTCGGTGCGCAGGCTCAATCCCGGCATGGAGAATTTCCGCCTCGAAGACATTCCGCTCGACGACAAGGCGACCTATGCGCTGTTTGCCGCCGGCAATACCACGGCCGTGTTCCAGTCGGAATCGCGCTCGGCAAAAGATCTCGAACGCCGTCTCAAGGGCGACACCTTCGAAGATATCATCGCCCTGATGGCGCTCAACCGGCCGGGTCCGCTAGGCTCGGGCATGGTGGATGACTTCATCAACCGCAAGCATGGGCGGGCCAAGGCCGAGTACTTTCACCCCGACCTTGAGCCGGTGCTGAAGCCGACCTACGGCGTCATCGTTTATCAGGAGCAGGTGATGCTGGTTGCGCAGATCCTCGCCGGCTATACGCTGGGTGGCGCCGATCTGCTGCGCCGTGCGATGGGCAAGAAGAAACCGGAGGAGATGGCCAAGCAGCGCGAAATCTTCACCGATGGTGCGCAGGGTCGTGGCGTGGACGCAAAGCTCGCCACGCACTTGTTCGACCTGATGGAAAAATTTGCCGAATACGGTTTCAACAAATCGCACTCGGCCGCCTACGCGCTGGTGGCATTTCAAACCGCGTGGCTCAAGCACTACCACCCCGCCGCCTTCATGGCCGCCACCTTGTCCTCGGAAATGGCCGACACCGACAAGGTGCAGCTCTTCTATCAGGATTGCCTCGCCAATCGCCTCACTTTTCAGGCACCGGACATCAATCAGGGCGGAGTACGTTTCGAACCGGTTGATGCCACCACCATCCGCTATGGTCTCGGCGCGCTCAAGGGCACGGGCGAGTCGGCGTTGTCTTCAATACTCAAAGCGCGTGTCGAAGGTGGCACTTTCAAGGATATGTTCGACTTTTGTCGCCGCATCGACAAGCGCGTGGTGAACCGCCGCGTCATCGAGGCGCTGATCCGCGCCGGGGCCTTCGATTCCATCGACGACCACCGCAACAAGCTGCTCGCGTCGATCGGCATCGCGCTCGAAGCCGCCGAGCAGGCCGAGCGCCATGCGCTGCAAAGCGGGCTGTTCGATGCCGGGAGCAGCGGTGATGCGGCGGAGACGCGCTACAACCCGGTGCCGCGCTGGAGCGAACGCGAGCAACTGTTGCAGGAAAAACAGGCGCTGGGCTTCTTTCTTTCCGGCCATCCGTTCAATGCCTATCGCGCCGAGGTCGGCACCTTCGTCAAGCGCAATCTCGCGCAACTCGAACCGCAGCGCGACCTGCTGCTGATGGCCGGCATGGTGCTGTCCACCCGCACCCAGATGACCCGTCGCGGCAAAATGGCCATCGTGGTGCTCGACGACACCAGCGCACAGGTTGAAGTCTCGATCTTCAACGAACTGTGGGACGCCGAGCGCGCCAAGATCAAGGAAGACGAGTTGCTGCTGGTCGAAGGCAAGGTGCAACGCGACGATTTTTCCGGCGGCTTGCGCGTGGTTGCCGACAAGCTGCTCACCTTGGGTGAGGCGCGCGGCCGCTTCGCCAAGTCGCTGCGGCTGTCGATGAATGGCGGCTCCAACGCCGAGAAACTGCGCGGTTTGCTCGCCCCTTACCGCAACGGCCCCTGCCCGGTGCGGCTCAGCTATCGCAACGGCACGGCCGAAGCCGAACTGACCCTGCCCGATACCTGGCGCGTGCGGCTCGACGATAGCCTGCTGGCGTTACTCAACGAATGGCTGACGCCGGATAACGTCAAGGTGGTCTACTCATGATCCGTTTAATTGATCGCGCTTTGCTGGATGAAGTCAGCGGCGAAGCGAAGGCTGGCGCGCGACTGCGCAAGAACCGCAACTTTCATCAACGCGACGATTACCCGGCCCATCGTCTGCTCAACGCTGTAGAGCCGGACACTTACATCGCCCCGCACCGCCACCTCGATCCGACCAAGGATGAAACCATGGTGATGCTCCGTGGCAAATTGGGGCTGGTGGTTTTCGACGATGCCGGCGTTATTGTGAAAACGGCCGTACTCAATGCGGGAGGCGAATGCTGCGGCGTCGATATTTCCCACGGCGAGTGGCACACCTTCGTGGCGCTGGAGTCAGGAACAGTGATTTTCGAGGCCAAGGCGGGGCCGTATTTACCGCTGGCGGCCGCCGAGCGCGCACCGTGGGCGCCGGCTGAGAACGATGCGGATGCCGGTGAATATCTCGCCCGGCTGGAACAACTCTTTTTCTGACGCATAAAACAAAACGACCGCCCGAAGGCGGCCGTTCTTTTACTGCTTGGTTTCCAACCCTGGCTTGCGCCGGAATTAGAACGCGTGCTTTATGCCCAACTGCAAAGCGGAAGGATCAGCACCCCCGCCAAAGGTGGGGCTGACAGCACCGGTGGTAAAGTTGCCCGCTCCGGTCAGACCGTAGTTAGCGTTATTGTCATTGCTCAACTTGACATATTCGGCGTAAACCAAGGTGCGCTTGCTCAGAATATGATCTATGCCAATGGCCCATTGCTTGGCGCCCGTGTCGGAAGTTCCGCTGATCGTGCCGGCCTTGGTGTAGGCCAGCTTGGCTTCGTTGTTGCCGAAGGTGTAACCGCCGCCCAGCGTCCAGGCGTTGTGGCCCTGATGGGAAGTGAAGTCGTCATTGGTATGCTCATACGCGAAACCAACACGGAAGGCATCCGCCTTGTAGCCCACACCCAGCTTGCTGGCCTTTTCCTGCTCGTCGACGCCGGCAACGCTGATAGCACCGAGCGTGCCGGTACCGCCGCTGCCAAAGTTATGGCGCTCATGCGCCAGGGTCCCGGTCCACGGGCCGTTGGTGTAGGTGCCGCTCAGAGACCAGGCATTGCCTTTTTTCTGGTTGAGGACGGGACCGCTGGTGACGGCGTTTTCGGCGCCAGCCACATGGGCGGCGGCAAAGCTGAAGCCGTTGTAGTCGGCGCTATCAAACCGCACGGTACTGCTCGCACGTTCATCAAACGCGACCACGCCTCTGCCCATCAGGTTACGGTTGTCGGCCAGGTGGTCAGCGAACAAATCAAAACCACGAGTGGAGGTCTTGTAAGGGGTATCCATATTGCCAAGCTTCACCGAACCCCAGCCGCCGGCCAAGCCGACGTAGGTGTTGCGGCTGTTCCAGGCGCCTGCGCCTCCAGCCCCACCATTGTTATTGTCGACATTGATGGCGGACTCGATCTGGAACACGGCCTTCAGGCCATCGCCCAGATCTTCACTACCTTTGAAACCAATGCGGGAGGAATTGGACGAGATCTTGGTGGTGCGAATGCCGTCGATACCTGCGGTGGAATCACCATTCTTGGTGACGTCAACGGAAGCATCCATCAGGCCGTAGATGGTGACATTGGACTGCGCGAAAGCAGCGCTGGCGGTAAGACCGAGGCCAGCAATGGCCAGAGCGATCAGTTTCTTTTGCATTTTTTACTCCTTGATTGAAAAACCGTGAATCCCTCAATGACGACAAACACTCAGTTGCCATAAAGCGCGTAAAGATAACGTGGAGCGATTATGCCAGCCACACCGCAGTGCAGCATCATAAGAAAAATGGATAAGCGCGCTTTTCGGCTTATTTGTTGGATTTATACAACATATTTAGCGCTTTGAAATCTGGATGAAAGAATGGTGAAATATTTCGTGGTCGGTTAGGTGTGCGGCGCGGTGACAGCGCAGAACGTTTCTTTAAACCGTTGGCCGTTGCTCGAAGCCATCATAAGGACTCTCTGCAACCAGTTCAACCATGATCTGATCGACACGCGCCGCACTTGGGCCGCCGCGTGCCCAGGCGATGATGGCGGCCACAACTGCGGGTGTGCCCACCACCACGGCCTCGACACCGCCATCGTGACGGTTGCGCACCCAGCCGCTAACGCCGAGGCGCGCGGCCTCCTGCGCCATGCTGAAACGATAGCCGACGCCCTGCACCCGGCCAATGATGACCAGATGGCGCGCTTCCATGTCAGGCACCCATACGCGCTACAGCCGGCCTATTTGACGCGCATGCCCGGCTGGGCACCGCTGTCGGGAGAAAGCAGGAATAGTCCCGGACTCTTGCCGTCAGTATCCGAGGCTGCGAGCACCATGCCTTCCGACATGCCGAATTTCATCTTGCGCGGCGCGAGATTGGCGACCATCACGGTGAGACGGCCGACCAGCGTGGCTGGATCGTAGGCCGACTTGATGCCGGCGAAAACCTGACGCGGCTTTTCTTCGCCGATGTCGAGTGAAAGCCGGATCAATTTGTCGGCACCTTCGACGTGGGCGGCTTCGACAATGCGGGCGATACGCAGATCGACTTTGGTGAAATCGTCGATGGAGATAAGGGAATTGTCGGCAGGTGCGGCTTCCATTACTTTTGCTTTCTCTACAGGAGGGGTGTTATCGGTGGGTGCCAGAGATTCCTTGTTGGCATCGACCAAGGCAGCGATTTGTTTCGGATCGATACGCTGCATCAGATGCTGATAAGGCTGTATCTGGTGGCCATTAAGCAAGGCGGCATATTGTTCCCATTTCATCTGCTCATTGGTCAAACCCAAAAAAGCTTGCACTTTTGCCGCAACTACCGGAAGCACGGGTTTCAAGTACACGGTGAGCAACCAAAAAAGATTAATAGCCAAGCTGCAAACTTGATGTAACTCAAGGTCTGAAGCAGTAACCTTGGCAAGATCCCAAGGTTTCTTTGAGTCGACATACTTGTTAACTTCGTCAGCCAGCGCCATGATCTCTCTGATGGCCTTGCTGTAGTCGCGGTCAGCGTACAAAAGCCCAATTTTCTTCCACGTTTCCACAGCTTGAAGTCTTGCGAGCAATTGTGAAGGTGGAAGTTCCTTGCTCAGTCTTCCCTCGAATCGCTTGCTGATGAATCCTGCGCAGCGGCTGGCGATGTTGACGTATTTCCCTATCAGATCGCTATTAACTCGTGCAACAAAATCGTCGAGATTAAGGTCGATGTCCTCCATCGTTCCGTTCAACTTGGCGGCGTAGTAGTAGCGCAGCCATTCCGGATTCAAGCCTTGCGCGAGATAGCTTTCAGCCGTGATGAAGGTGCCGCGCGATTTGGACATCTTCTGTCCATCAACAGTAAGAAATCCGTGCGCGAACACTTTGGTCGGCGTGCGGTAACCGGCGTATTCCAGCATCGCCGGCCAGAACAGGGCGTGGAAGTAGAGGATATCCTTGCCGATGAAGTGATACAGCTCGGCCGTGGAGTCCTTGTTCCAGAACTCATCGAAATCGATACCGGTGCGATTGCACAGGTTTTTGAACGAACCCATGTAGCCGACCGGCGCGTCGAGCCAGACGTAAAAGAACTTACCCGGCGCACCGGGAATCTCGAAGCCGAAGTAGGGCGCATCGCGCGAGATGTCCCAGTCGGTAAGGCGGTTTTCCTCCGCACCGCCCAGCCACTCCTGCATTTTGTTGGCGGCTTCCGGCTGCAATGTGCCCTGCGTCGTCCACCGGCGCAAAAATTGTTGGCAGCGCGGGTCGGAGAGCTTGAAAAAGTAGTGCTCTGAACTACGTAATTCGGGCTTGGCGCCGGAAACGGCGGAGTAGGGATTCTTCAGGTCGGTGGGCGCGTAGGCGGCGCCGCAGGATTCACAGGAATCACCGTACTGGTCCCTGGTTCCGCACTTGGGGCACTCGCCCTTGATGAAGCGGTCGGGCAGGAACATCTGTTTCAGCGGATCGTAATACTGCTCGATGGAACGCACCTCGATCAGCCCCGCATCCTTGAGTCGGCGATAGATTTCCTCCGAGTAGCTGCGCGTTTCATCGGAGTGGGTCGAGTAGTAGTTGTCGAATTCCACATGGAAGCCCTTGAAGTCACGAATGTGTTCATCGTGCACACGGGCGATCAAGGCTTCCGGAGTGATGCCCTCCTTTTCTGCGCGCAACATGACCGGCGTGCCATGGGTGTCATCGGCGCAGACGTACCAGCATTCATGGCCCTGCATTTTCTGGAAACGCACCCAGATGTCGGTCTGAATGTACTCAACCAGATGACCCAGATGGATGGCGCCGTTGGCATAGGGCAGGGCGGAGGTGACGAGGATTTTGCGAGTCATGGAAACGAGTGGGTTTTATTTTTCATTGGGAGATGCCGCAGCCTGGATGATCAGGGCCGTTGGCAGATACGCAGAAAAAAGCCGGTCGGAAGTGGCGACGATCAAGTCTTCCGCTTTGGCTTGTGCAACCAGCAAGCGGTCAAAGGGGTCACGGTGCAACATGGGCAGGCCGCCCAGTTCCTTGAGGTGGGCCGACTTTATGGGCAACAGGGTAAAGCCCTGTGCCTCAATTTCTGCAACCACATCGAGGGTGGGCAAGGCCAGTTTTCCGATCTGATGCTTGATCAGCATTTCCCACGGCGAGAGCAGACTGACATAAGCCCCATCTCGCTCGACGCGGGCGACGAGGCCAGTCGGCAGATTGAGCGCCAGCAACCAGCGGTAAACAATATTAGTATCCAGCAACAGCATTTCAGCGGCGGCGCTTTGGGGTTTTCGCCATGGGCGTATCGCCCTCCAGCAAGCGCGCGACTTCGGCATCCGTCTCGGCGCTGTCCCACCCTTTCTTGAGTTTGACCGTCCCGCACCAGGCGCCGGGCGGTTTTACCGTGGGGCGCTGATACTTTACGAGTTGGGCCACGGGCACGCCGTTGCGGGCAAGCACGACCTCC
>JAYUGL010000105.1:0-1982 GCA_043738385.1 Sterolibacteriaceae bacterium | reverse complement strand
ACGCACTCGGTGTGGACGTGCGCATCTTCGATGAAAAAGGCCGCGCGCTGCCGCCCGGCAAAAAAGGCGAAATGGTGTGCGTCAAGCCGTTTCCGTCGCTGCCGGTGGGGTTCTGGAATGACGAAGGCGGGCGCAAGTTTCATGCAGCCTATTTCGATACCTACCAGAACGTGTGGCGGCATGGCGATTTTGTCGAAGGCACAGCCAGCGGCGGCATGGTGATCCACGGCCGCTCGGACGCGGCGCTCAACCCGGGCGGTGTGCGCATCGGTACGGCGGAAATTTACCGTCAGGTCGAAAAGATGGAAGAAGTGGTGGAGGCGCTGGCAGTCGGACAAAGCTGGCCGCCGGGCAAGCTCAACGATGTGCGCGTGATCCTGTTCGTGCGCCTGCGTGAGGGCCTGGCGCTCGACGCCGAGCTCATCTCGCGCATCCGCAACCAGATCCGCGTCAACGCCACGCCGCATCACGTGCCGGCCAAAGTGATCGCCGTGCCGGATCTGCCGCGCACGCGCAATGGCAAGTCGGTCGAGCTGACAGTGCGCGATGTAATTCACGGCCGCCCGGTGCGCAATATGGAGTCCCTCGCCAACCCCGACGCGCTGGCGTATTTTCGCGATCTGCCGGAACTCAAGCAGGCGTGATGGCAGGCTAGTGTGCGGCCGGCGCGTGGTCTGATGAGCTGTTTGGCGTCCGGCCCGCGCAACCTCGCCCATCGCAACACCGAACAATTGCCCATCGATAAGGAGCAACGGCAATGAACAAGATTTATTCCAGCGCAGGCGCTGCATTGGCCGGGGTGATCGCCGATGGCCAGACGCTGGCAGTCGGCGGCTTTGGCCTGTGCGGCATTCCCGAAGCACTGATCGCCGGGGTGCGCGACAGCGGTGCCAAAAACCTCACAGCGATTTCCAACAACGCCGGGGTCGATGGTTTCGGTCTCGGCATCCTGCTGCAAACGCGCCAGGTCAAAAAAATGATCGCCTCCTATGTGGGCGAGAACAAGGAATTCGAGCGCCAGTATCTGGCCGGTGAACTCGAACTTGAATTCACGCCGCAGGGCACGCTGGCTGAAAAATTGCGCGCGGGCGGCTCCGGCATTCCGGCTTTTTTCACCAAAACCGGCGTCGGCACCATCGTCGCCGAAGGCAAGGAAGTGCGCGAGTTTGATGGCCAACAATATGTGATGGAACGCTCGCTGCGCGCGGACGTCGGGCTGGTCAAGGCGTGGAAAGCCGATAAATCAGGCAACCTGATCTACCGTTACACCGCGCGCAATTTCAATCCAATGTGCGCGATGGCCGGTAAGGTGACGATCGCCGAAGTCGAAGAGATTGTCGAAAACGGCACGCTTGATCCGGATCACATTCACACGCCCGGCATTTTCGTGCAGCGCATCGTCTGCAATCCGTCGCCGGAAAAACGGATTGAGCAGCGCACTCTCACCGTGGCGAAATAAGCTGCGGCGTATGCAACGACGCACTTATCGATACTGGAGATACGAGCATGGCATGGACACGTGATGAAATGGCCGCGCAGGCGGCGAAAGAATTGCAGGACGGTTTTTACGTCAACCTCGGCATCGGCTTGCCGACGCTGGTGGCGAACCACGTGCCGGCCGGCATGGAAGTCTGGCTGCAGTCGGAAAACGGTCTGCTCGGCATTGGCCCGTTCCCGACCGAGGCGACGATTGACGCCGACCTCATCAACGCCGGCAAGCAGACCATCAGCGAACTCGACAGCTCGTCCTATTTCTCGTCGAGCGACAGCTTCGCGATGATCCGCGGCGGGCATATCGACCTCACCGTGCTGGGCGCGATGGAGATCAGCGAGAAGGGCGACATCGCCAACTGGATGATCCCGGGCAAGATGATCAAGGGCATGGGCGGGGCGATGGACCTGGTCGCGGGGGTCAAGAAGATCATCGTGGTGATGGACCATAACGCCAAGGACGGCAGCCCCAAGTTCATCCCCGAATGCAC
>JAYUGL010000104.1:0-15907 GCA_043738385.1 Sterolibacteriaceae bacterium | reverse complement strand
GATTGCGCCGATCGCCATGGAAGAGGGACTGCGCTTCGCCATCCGTGAGGGCGGCAGAACCGTCGGCGCCGGCGTCGTCGCTAAAATCATCGCGTAAGAGGCGCAAACAAAAACTGGCGGCGTTTTTCGGAACGCCGCCTTTTGCAGTCTCTGCCGCAGGGGTGTAGCTCAATTGGCAGAGCGCCGGTCTCCAAAACCGGAGGTTGGGGGTTCGATGCCCTCCGCCCCTGCCAATAACATGAACGATTTTAGATGATGGCTGACAAGATCAAATTTGCGCTGGCGCTGTTACTGATTGCTGCGGGGGTGACGGGGTTTTACCTGCTCGCCGAGCAGCCAATGATCCTGCGCGTTCTTTCGGTACTCGCAGGTTTGGGCGCCGGTGCTGCGACAGCGTGGTTTACGGAACCCGGCCAACGCTTCTTTGTCTTTGGTAAAGAAGCCATCGTTGAAGCCAGGAAAGTGGTCTGGCCGTCACGCAAGGAAACCTTGCAGACGACCGGCGTGGTGTTTGCCTTTGTGCTGGTCATGGCGATCATGTTGTGGTTTACGGACAAGAGCGTTGAGTGGGTGATTTTTGACCTGGTGCTGGGCTGGAAAAAAATATGACAAAACGCTGGTACGTGGTACATGCCTATTCCGGATTCGAAAAGTCCGTGCAGCGGGCGCTGATTGAGCGCATCACCCGCGCCGAGATGCAAGACAAGTTTGGCCAGGTGTTGGTGCCGGTCGAGGAGGTGATCGAAATGAAGGGTGGCCAGAAGAGCATTTCCGAACGGAAATTTTTCCCCGGTTATGTGATGGTCGAAATGGACATGGATGATGACTCATGGCACTTGGTCAAGAGCACGCCCAAGGTCACCGGTTTTGTTGGCGGCACCGCCAACAAACCGACGCCGATTTCCGAAAAGGAAGTCGCGAAGATCATGCAGCAGGTGCAGGAAGGCGTTGAAAAACCGCGCCCCAAGGTGTTGTTCGAGAACGGCGAAATGGTCCGCGTGAAGGAAGGCCCATTTACCGATTTCAACGGCACGGTCGAAGAGGTCAATTACGAGAAAAGTCGTTTGCGCGTCGCGGTCACGATTTTCGGACGCTCGACGCCGGTGGAACTGGAGTTCTCGCAGGTGGAAAAGGCTTAAAAATTTTTCTGGGGATGCCGGAACCCCTTAATTCCGGCAAGAGGAGCGCAAGTAGGGTGACTGAAAGCGCGTTACGACTCACTGAAACAAGGAGCCAGTTATGGCGAAGAAGATAGTCGGCTACATCAAGTTGCAAGTGCCGGCGGGCAAGGCGAATCCCTCGCCCCCGATCGGTCCCGCGCTCGGCCAGCGCGGTCTCAACATCATGGAATTCTGCAAGGCCTTCAACGCCCAGACTCAGGGGTTGGAGCCGGGATTGCCGATTCCCGTGGTGATCACCGCGTTCGCGGACAAGAGCTTCACCTTCGTGATGAAGACGCCGCCGGCCACCGTCCTGATCAAAAAGGCTGCGGGCATCCAGAAGGGTAGCCCCAAGCCGCATACCGACAAGGTAGGCAAGATCACCAAGGCGCAGGCTGAAGACATCGCCAAGCAGAAAATGAAGGATCTGACCGCTGCCGACCTTGACGCCGCCACCCGTACTATTGCTGGCAGCGCGCGCAGCATGGGCATCACCGTGGAGGGCCTCTGACATGGCAAAGCTTTCGAAACGCACCAAGGCCGTACGCAGCAAGGTTGATCGCGACAAAGCCTATGCCTTGCCCGACGCCCTGACCCTGGTCAAGGACAATGCCACGGCCAAGTTCAATGAATCGATCGATGTCGCTGTTGTGCTGGGTGTCGACTCCAAGAAGTCCGATCAGGTTGTTCGCGGTTCTGTCGTGCTTCCCGAAGGAACCGGCAAGACAGTGCGGGTTGCCGTGTTTGCCCAGGGCGACAAGGCGCAGGCAGCCAAGGATGCGGGCGCCGATATTGTCGGATTCGACGATCTCGCTCAGCAGGTCAAGGATGGCAATCTGAATTTCGACGTCGTCATCGCGACGCCGGATGCGATGAAGGTGGTCGGTGCCTTGGGGCAGATTCTTGGTCCGCGCGGGCTCATGCCGAATCCGAAAGTTGGTACGGTGACCATGGATGTGACCACTGCCGTGAAAAACGCCAAGGCTGGCCAGGTGCAGTACCGCACCGACAAAGCGGGCATCGTCCATTGCACCATCGGACGTGCTTCATTCACCGTAGAGGCATTGCAAAAGAATCTTGGTGCGTTGCTTGAGGCTTTAAGCAAAGCCAGACCGGCAGCCGCCAAGGGCCATTATTTGAAGAAAATTTCGGTATCTTCGACCATGGGCCCCGGCGTACGCGTCGAACAGTCAAGCCCGTCGGCGCAGGCTTAATTATTTGTAATCCCGCTTTGCGGGAAAAGGACTTTGGGCCGTTGCGTTGCCTGTGCGGGGCGCGGCGGGTTATCAAAGACCGTAGGTGCCCGCAAGGGCTTAATGCCCGGTTGATGTTTGACCGAGGACCTACGCAGATGGCGTTCCCGAGCACAGGATATGGACTCCTGAATGAAGGTCGCCGTACCGGTTCGAAGCGCGGCAACGCGTGAAGGACGTTTTTTATTGGGAGTTGACCTTGGGTCTCAATCTTAATGACAAGAAGGCGGTAGTCGCCGAAGTGGCTGCGCAAGTTGCGGCCGCCCAGACGATCATCGTTGCTGAGTACCGTGGTCTTGAGGTGGGTGAAGTGACCGCTCTGCGCGCCAATGCGCGTAAGGCGGGGGTGTATCTGCGTGTGCTGAAGAATACCCTGGCTCGTCGTGCCGTCGCCGGTACGCCGTTCGAAGGGCTCTCCGACAAGCTGGTGGGGCCGCTGATCTACGGAATTTCCGTGGATCCGGTTGCGGCCGCCAAAGTGTTGAACGAGTTCGCCAAGGGGAATGACAAGCTGGTAGTGAAGGCTGGCGCCATGCCGAATCACGTCATGGACGTGAACGGTGTCAAAGCGCTTGCGACACTGCCCAGCCGCGAGGAGTTGTTGGCCAAACTTCTCGGCACGATGCAGGCACCCATTGCCCAGTTTGTTCGCACGCTCAACGAGGTTCCGGGCAAGTTTGTCCGTACCCTCGCCGCCGTGCGCGACGCCAAAGAGACTGCTTGATCATCAACGCTCTCCGCAATCAACCTTTTACGACATTCAGGAGTAATCATCATGGCTGTTAGCAAAGAAGAAGTTATCGAAGCAATTGCAAGTCTTTCCGTTCTCGATCTGTCGCAACTGATCAAGGATCTGGAAGTGAAGTTCGGCGTATCCGCTGCGGCGTCAGTCGCTGTTGCTGCGCCCGCCGCCGGTGGCGCAGCCGCCCCCGCGGCTGAAGAGCAAACCGAGTTCACCGTGACCCTGGCCACCATCGGCGACAAGAAGGTCGAGGTGATCAAGGTTGTTCGCGCTGCAACCGGTCTGGGTCTGAAGGAGGCCAAGGATCTGGTCGACGGCGCCCCGAGCACCATCAAAGAAGGAATTTCGAAAGCCGACGCTGAAGCCCTCAAGAAGCAAATTGAGGATGCAGGCGCCAAGGCTGAGATCAAGTAACTTCGTTTGCATGCCAGGGCTGACGGCGAATTCGCTGTCGGCCCTGTTCTGCTTTGCATTATCGGCGGTCACAAGAGAAGGCTGAATTCAGCTTTGTCTTATGACCATCGGGTCAGATTTTGAACTGGAGCGACCATGACGTACTCCTATACCGAGAAGAAACGCATCCGCAAGAGCTTTGCCAAACGCGCCAACGTGCTGAACGTGCCATTCCTGCTGGCAACGCAGCTTGAATCCTATACGCAGTTTTTGCAGGTGGATATTCCGCCGGGTGTGCGCAAGAACCAGGGGCTGGCGGCGGCATTTACTTCGATTTTTCCAATCATCGCCCATTCCGGCAATGCGCGCCTCGAGTTTGTCGAGTACCGCCTGGGGGAGCCCGCCTTTGACGTCAAGGAATGTCAGCAGCGCGGGCTGACTTTCGCCAGTCCGCTGCGCGCCAAGGTTCGCCTGATCATTCTTGACCGTGAGAGCAGCACCGAGAAAATCAAGGAAGTGAAGGAGCAGGAAGTCTACATGGGCGAGATTCCGCTCATGACCACTACCGGTTCCTTCGTCATCAACGGCACGGAGCGCGTCATCGTCTCCCAGCTTCACCGTTCGCCTGGTGTGTTTTTCGAACACGATCGCGGCAAGACCCACAGCTCGGGCAAGCTGTTGTTCTCGGCGCGCATCATTCCCTATCGTGGTTCCTGGCTCGACTTCGAATTCGATCCCAAGGACATTCTCTACTTCCGCGTCGACCGTCGTCGCAAGATGCCGGTGACAATTTTGCTCAAAGCAATCGGCTTGACCATCGAGCAGATCTTGGCGACGTTCTTCGAGTTTGATACTTTTCAGTTGGCCAAGAAGGGTATCCAGTTTGAACTGGTTCCCGAACGTCTGCGCGGCGAGATCGCCCGCTTTGACTTTACCGATAAGGCCGGCAAGGTTTTGGTACCGAAGGACAAGCGCATCACGGCGAAGCATATTCGCGATCTGGCTGAAGCCAACACCAAGAAAATTACCGTTCCTGAAGACTTTGTCGTCGGTCGCGCCGTTGCGCACAACATCGTTGATCCAGAAACCGGCGAAATTCTGGCCAACGCCAACGAGGAGATTACCGACAGCCTGCTACTGAAGCTGCAAGAGGCTGGCGTAGAAACGCTCAAGACCTTGTACATCAACGATCTTGACCGGGGACCCTATATTTCGTCCACGCTGCGCGCCGACGAAACGGCGGACCAGTGGGCCGCGCGCGTCGCTGTCTACCGGATGATGCGTCCCGGCGAACCGCCTACGGAAGATGCTGTGGAAGCCTTGTTCAATGGCCTGTTCTACTCCGAAGACCGCTATGACCTGTCGGCCGTGGGGCGGATGAAGTTCAACCGCCGTGTCGGCCGCGACGAGATCGAAGGGTTGGGAACCCTTTCCAATCAAGACATCGTTGACGTGATCCGCATCCTGGTGGAATTGCGCAACGGCCGTGGCGAAATCGACGATATCGATCACCTCGGCAATCGTCGTGTGCGCTCGGTTGGCGAACTGGCGGAAAATCAGTTTCGCGCCGGACTTGTTCGCGTCGAACGCGCCGTCAAGGAGCGTTTGAATCAGGCTGAAAGCGACAACCTGATGCCGCATGACCTGATCAATGCCAAGCCCATTTCGGCGGCGATCAAGGAGTTCTTCGGTTCGAGCCAACTCTCGCAGTTCATGGATCAGACCAATCCGCTGTCCGAGATCACTCACAAGCGTCGCGTTTCGGCCTTGGGCCCGGGCGGTTTGACGCGTGAGCGGGCCGGCTTTGAAGTGCGTGACGTACATCCCACGCACTACGGCCGTGTCTGTCCGATCGAAACGCCGGAAGGCCCGAACATCGGCCTGATCAACTCGCTCGCCCTGTATGCGCGTACCAACGAGTATGGTTTCATGGAAACGCCTTATCGCAAGGTCGGCGCGAGTCATGTCGGTGACGAAATCGAATATCTCTCGGCCATCGAGGAAGGCAAGTACATCATTGCCCAGGCGAATGCCGAATTGGACAAAAAGGGCAAGCTGACGGATGAACTGGTCTCTTGCCGTTTCAAGGGCGAGTTTGAACTGAAGGCGCCGGAAGAAGTGCAGTACATGGACGTGGCGCCAGGCCAGATTGTTTCTGTCGCGGCGTCGTTGATTCCTTTCCTGGAGCATGACGATGCCAACCGTGCGCTGATGGGCGCCAACATGCAACGCCAGGCGGTCCCTTGTCTGCGGCCTGAAAAGGCGCTGGTCGGCACCGGCATCGAGCGCACCGTTGCGGTGGACTCGGGCACGGCGGTGCAGGCGTTGCGTGGCGGCGTGGTCGATTACATCGACGCCAACCGTATCGT
The DNA here is from genome assembly GCA_043738385.1 of Sterolibacteriaceae bacterium. Taxonomy (GTDB): domain Bacteria; phylum Pseudomonadota; class Gammaproteobacteria; order Burkholderiales; family Rhodocyclaceae; genus JANYCD01. Next base: position 9,990 of record JAYUGL010000104.1, on the reverse strand, counting down.
GATTCGCGTCAACGATGCCGAGACGGTCCCCGGTGAGGTTGGAGTCGATATCTACAACCTGACCAAATACACCCGCTCCAACCAGAATACCAACATCAATCAGCGTCCGATCGTCACCGTGGGCGATGTCATCGGCAAGGGCGACGTCGTGGCGGATGGTGCCTCTACCGATCTGGGCGAGCTGGCGCTGGGGCAGAACATGCTGGTGGGCTTCATGCCCTGGAACGGCTATAACTTTGAGGATTCGATCCTGATCTCCGAACGTGTCGTTGCGGAAGATCGCTTTACGTCGATTCACATCGAAGAGCTCACGGTTGTCGCCCGCGACACCAAACTCGGCGCCGAAGACATCACGCGCGACATTGCCACCCTGGGTGAGCTGCAATTGGGCCGCCTCGACGAATCGGGGATTGTTTACATCGGCGCCGAAGTTGAAGCCGGGGACGTGTTGGTAGGGAAGGTCACGCCCAAGGGAGAGACCCAGCTGACGCCGGAAGAAAAACTGCTGCGCGCCATTTTTGGAGAAAAGGCATCGGATGTGAAGGACACCTCCTTGCGTGTGTCGTCAGGCATGACCGGCACCGTGATTGATGTGCAGGTGTTCACCCGCGAAGGCATTGAGCGCGACCAACGCGCCCAAGCCATCGTCGACGACATGCTGAAGAGCTACAAGCAGGATCTGGCTGATCAGATGCGCATCGTCGAACGCGATACCTATGCCCGGATTGAAAAGTTGCTGGTGAACAAGGTTGCCAGCAAGGGCCCGAAAAAATTGGCCAAAGGCACGAAGATCACCAAGGCCTATCTGGAAACGGTAGAGCACTACCACTGGTTCGATATCAGCATGGTGGACGAGCTTGTCCAGCAGCAGCTCGAAAATTTGCGTGACAGTCTGGAGCAGACACGCAAGGACTTCGATGTCGCATTCGAAGCCAAGAAGAAAAAACTTACCCAGGGCGATGAACTGCCGCCAGGCGTGCAGAAAATGGTCAAGGTCTACCTGGCCGTGAAACGGCGCCTGCAGCCGGGCGACAAAATGGCTGGACGTCACGGCAACAAGGGCGTGATCTCCAAGATTGTCCCGATTGAAGACATGCCGCACATGGCCGACGGCACACCGCTCGATATCGTGCTGAATCCATTGGGGGTGCCGTCGCGGATGAATATCGGTCAGATTCTCGAGACCCATCTGGGCTGGGCCTCCAAGGGGCTGGGCCAGCGCATCGGCGATATGGCGCGCAAGGAAACCGCCAATGCCGAAATTCGCAAGCTGCTGAACAAGATCTATAACACCAGCGGCCGCGACGCAGACCTAGACAGCCTCTCTGATGCCGAAATCAAGAATCTGGCCAGCAACCTCGCCGGCGGCGTTCCCTTTGCCACCCCGGTGTTCGACGGCGCCAAGGAAGAAGAGATCAAGGCCATGCTGGATCTCGCCTATCCGGATGATGTGGCGACGAAACGCGAACTGATGCCCGCCAAAACGCAGGCGACGCTTTATGACGGCCGTACCGGCGAAGCCTTTGACCGACCAGTGACCATCGGCTACATGCATGTCCTCAAACTGCATCATTTGGTGGACGACAAGATGCATGCCCGCTCAACTGGACCGTACAGCTTGGTGACCCAGCAACCGCTGGGCGGCAAGGCGCAGTTCGGTGGCCAGCGCTTCGGCGAAATGGAAGTGTGGGCGCTGGAAGCGTATGGCGCTTCTTACACGTTGCAGGAGATGCTCACCGTCAAATCGGATGACGTCAATGGCCGCACCAAGATCTACGAAAGCATTGTCAAAGGCGAGCACAAGATCGACGCCGGCATGCCGGAGTCGTTCAACGTGCTGGTCAAGGAAATCCGCTCGTTGGCGATTGACATCGATCTGGAGCGCTATTGATTCCGCGCATCGATTCCACTGTAGCAGCCCAAGAATTTTGGTTTGAAGTCTCACCCCTTGCAGGAGTGACGCAATGAAAGCATTACTGGATCTGTTCAAGCAGGTAACGCAGGAAGAAGAATTCGACGCAATCACCATCGGGCTTGCCTCGCCCGAGAAGATTCGTTCCTGGTCATATGGCGAAGTCAAGAAGCCGGAGACCATCAACTACCGTACTTTCAAGCCGGAGCGCGACGGCCTTTTCTGCGCCAAGATTTTCGGCCCGGTCAAGGACTACGAGTGTCTTTGTGGAAAGTACAAACGTCTCAAGCATCGTGGTGTGATCTGCGAGAAGTGCGGCGTTGAGGTTACCCAGGCCAAGGTGCGCCGCGAGCGCATGGGCCATATTGAACTGGCCAGTCCGGTTGCCCATATCTGGTTCCTCAAGAGCCTGCCGAGCCGTCTCGGCATGGTGCTGGACATGACCTTGCGCGACATTGAGCGGGTTCTGTATTTCGAAGCTTTTGTAGTTTGCGATCCGGGCATGACCCCGTTGACCCGCGCCCAGTTGTTGACCGAAGACGACTATCTGGCGAAGGTGGAAGAGTACGGCGACGACTTCACGGCCATCATGGGCGCGGAAGGCGTGCGCGAATTGCTGAGGACCCTCGACCTCAGTCACGAAGTCGAGACGCTGCGCAAAGATCTGGAAACAACGGGCTCCGAGGCCAAGATCAAGAAGTACGCCAAGCGCTTGAAGATCATGGAAGGCTTCCAGACTTCGGGCATCAAACCGGAGTGGATGATTCTTGAAGTACTGCCGGTACTGCCGCCAGATCTGCGCCCTCTGGTACCGCTGGACGGTGGTCGTTTCGCGACTTCGGACCTGAACGATCTTTACCGTCGTGTCATCAACCGTAACAACCGTCTCAAGCGTTTGCTGGAACTGAAGGCGCCGGACATCATTGTTCGCAATGAGAAGCGGATGCTGCAAGAGTCTGTAGATTCATTGCTTGATAATGGTCGCCGCGGCAAAGCCATGACCGGCGCCAACAAGCGTCCGCTCAAGTCGTTGGCAGATATGATCAAGGGCAAGAGTGGTCGTTTCCGTCAGAATCTGCTCGGCAAGCGGGTGGATTACTCCGGTCGTTCGGTCATTGTGGTGGGGCCGCAGCTCAAGTTGCATCAGTGTGGCTTGCCGAAGAAGATGGCGCTGGAACTGTTCAAACCGTTCATCTTCGAACGTCTGGAAAAGATGGGCATTGCCAGCACGATCAAAGCGGCGAAGAAGGAAGTCGAAGCCGAAACCGTGGTGGTATGGGACATCCTCGAAGAGGTGATCCGCGAACACCCGGTGTTGCTGAATCGTGCGCCGACTTTGCACCGCCTTGGCATCCAGGCGTTCGAGCCAGTACTGATCGAAGGCAAGGCGATCCAGTTGCATCCCCTCGTTTGCGTCGCGTTCAACGCCGACTTCGACGGTGACCAAATGGCTGTTCACGTCCCATTGTCGCTGGAAGCGCAGATGGAGGCGCGCACGCTGATGCTGGCCTCCAACAACGTGCTGTCGCCGGCCAATGGCCAGCCCATCATCGTGCCTTCACAAGACGTGGTGCTCGGCTTGTACTACGCGACACGCGAAAGCATCGCGGCCAAGGGTACCGGGATGATATTTGCGGATGTCGCGGAAATTGCCCGCGGCGTCGCGACGCATCAGGTCGACCTGCACGCGCGTATTCAGGTCCGAATCAAGGAGTACGATCAGATCGGTGACGACCATTGGCGTGAAAAGATTACCCGTTACTCAACGACCGCCGGGCGCGCCATTCTGTCCGAGATACTGCCGAAGGGGCTCCCCTTCAAGTTGATCGACAAGCCGCTCAAGAAGAAGGAAATCTCCAAGCTGATCGACGAGAGTTTCCGTCGCTGCGGGCTTAAGGATACGGTCGTCTTTGCTGACCAGTTGATGCAGTCCGGATTTCGCCTTGCCACGCGTGCCGGGATTTCAATTGCGGTGGGCGACATGCTGGTGCCGACCCAAAAGCACGCCATCATCGAAGCCTCCGAAGCTGAGGTTAAGGAAATCGAGAAACAGTACACTTCAGGTCTCGTTACTGTTGGCGAACGCTATAACAAAGTGGTGGACATCTGGGGCCGCGCCGGAGATCAGGTCGCCAAGGCCATGATGGATCAACTGGCGCATGAAAAAGTGACCGACACCAACAACAAGGTCGTCAGCCAGGAGTCCTTCAACTCGATCTACATGATGGCCGATTCCGGCGCTCGCGGTTCCGCTGCACAGATCCGTCAGCTTGCCGGTATGCGCGGCCTGATGGCCAAGCCCGATGGCTCCATCATCGAGACACCGATCACCACCAACTTCCGCGAGGGCCTCAACGTTCTGCAATACTTCATTTCCACCCACGGCGCTCGCAAGGGCCTCGCGGATACGGCGCTGAAGACGGCGAACTCGGGTTATCTTACCCGCCGTCTGGTGGATGTGACCCAGGATCTGGTGGTCACCGAAGACGATTGCGGCACACAGAATGGCTTTGCCATGAAGGCCCTGGTTGAGGGCGGTGAAGTGATCGAACCCTTGCGTGATCGTATCCTCGGTCGCGTGGTCGTCACCGACGTGGTCAATCCGGAAACCCTCGATACGATGTATCCGACAGGTTATCTGCTTGACGAGGATGCCGTCGACGCAATTGAGGCCTTGGGTGTTGACGAAGTCCGGGTGCGCACCCCGTTGTTCTGCGACACCCGTTTTGGGCTATGCGCCAAATGTTATGGCCGTGACCTTGGCCGGGGCAGCATCGTCAATGCCGGCGAAGCGGTGGGTGTTATCGCTGCCCAGTCGATCGGCGAACCGGGCACCCAGCTGACGATGCGGACTTTCCACGTCGGCGGCGCAGCCTCTCGTGCCGCGGCCCAGAGCCAGGTCGAAGCCAAGAGCGCCGGTACCGTGCGACTTACCGCGACCATGCGCTATGTCACCAGCCCGAAGGGCGAAAAAGTGGTTATTTCCCGCTCCGGCGAGGTGATGATCACCGACGACAATGGTAGAGAAAGGGAACGCCACAAGATTCCGTATGGCGCGACCTTGCTGTTGGATGATGGGCAGCCAATCAAGGCCGGTGTGCTGATGGCCACCTGGGATCCGCATACGCGGCCGATCGTGACCGAATACGCCGGCACGGTGAGGTTCGAGCACGTGACCGAGGGTGTCACCGTCGCGAAGCAGATCGATGAAGTCACCGGGTTGTCTACGCTGGTGGTGATCGATCCGAAACGCGGTGTCAAGGCGCAAACCAAGGGCTTGCGTCCACAGGTGAAGTTAATCGACGAGCAGGGTGAGGAAGTCAAGATTCACGGCACCGAGCATGCGGTAACGATCACTTTCCAGGTGGGATCGATCATTACGGTGAAGGATGGTCAGCCGGTGTCGGTCGGCGAAATTCTTGCCCGCATCCCGCAGGAGTCGGCCAAGACGCGCGACATTACCGGCGGTCTGCCGCGCGTTGCCGAACTGTTCGAAGCCCGTTCGCCCAAGGATGCCGGCGTGCTGGCCGAAGTGACCGGCACGGTTTCGTTCGGCAAAGACACGAAGGGCAAACAGCGCCTGGTGATCACCGAGCCGGATGGTACCGCGCATGAATACCTGATCACCAAGGACAAGCATGTCATGGCCCACGATGGCCAGGTGGTCAACAAGGGTGAGGTGATCGTTGATGGACCCCCTGAACCGCACGACATTCTGCGTCTCAAAGGCGTCGAAGAGCTGGCGCGCTACATCATTGACGAGGTGCAGGACGTCTATCGCCTGCAAGGCGTCAAGATCAACGACAAGCACATCGAAGTGATTGTGCGGCAGATGTTGCGCCGGGTCGTGGTGGTTGAGCCGGGCGATTCGCGCTTCATCCGCGAGGAGCAGGTGGAACGTTCCGACGTGCTCGACGAGAACGACAAGCTGAACGCCGAAAACAAACGCCCGGCCGAGTTCCAGTACATGTTGCTGGGCATTACCAAGGCGTCGTTGTCGACTGACTCGTTCATTTCGGCGGCTTCGTTCCAGGAAACCACGCGGGTACTTACCGAGGCGGCGATCATGGGCAAGCGCGACGAATTGCGCGGGCTCAAGGAGAACGTCATCGTCGGGCGTCTCATCCCGGCGGGTACGGGTCTGGCCTATCACCGCTCGCGCCGGTTGCAATCGACCAGTGAGGAGGCCGCGCACGCAGCATTCGACCTGCCGCCAGCCGAGGAAAATACGGCCGAAGGCGCTCAGGCTGCTTGACGCTGACTCGCGACGTAAATATAATCCTGCCTCCTTGCCCCCGGCAGGGGGGTGGTTAAACAGACTCAAACAGTTTCCGGAACACATACCTACATGCCAACCATCAGTCAGCTGATACGCAAGCCGCGCCAGGCGCCGCAGAGCAAGAGCAAGGTTCCCGCGCTTGCCAACTGTCCTTCCAAGCGTGGCGTTTGCACCCGTGTCTACACCACCACACCGAAAAAGCCGAACTCGGCGTTGCGCAAGGTCGCCAAAGTGCGCCTGACCAATGGCTTCGAAGTCATTTCCTACATCGGTGGCGAAGGCCACAACCTGCAGGAGCACTCGGTGGTACTGATTCGCGGCGGCCGTGTAAAGGACTTGCCTGGCGTGCGTTATCACATCGTGCGGGGAAGTCTTGATACGCAGGGCGTCAAGGATCGCAAGCAGTCCCGCTCCAAGTATGGAACCAAACGGCCGAAGGCCGCCTGAGTCAGTAACAGAGGACGACCAATATGCCAAGACGCAGAGAAGTACCCAAGCGCGACATCCTGCCCGACCCCAAGTTCGGTAGCGTCGATGTTTCCAAGTTCGTCAACGTACTGATGACGGCGGGCAAGAAGTCGGTTGCTGAGCGCATCATCTACGGTGCCTTCGCCCAGATTCAGCAAAAGAGCGGGAAAGATCCGTTGGAAGTGTTTTCTCTGGCGGTGAATAACGTCAAGCCGGTCGTCGAGGTCAAGAGCCGTCGCGTCGGTGGTGCCAACTACCAGGTGCCGGTTGAAGTTCGTCCGTCACGGCGGGTGGCTTTGTCCATGCGCTGGATACGCGAAGCGGCAAGAAAACGCAGCGAGAAGTCGATGGGTCAGCGTTTGGCCAACGAGTTGATGGAGGCGGCTGAAGGTCGCGGTTCGGCGATGAAGCGGCGTGAAGAAGTTCATCGCATGGCCGAAGCCAACAAAGCGTTCTCGCACTACCGCTTCTGATGTAACGAGCGCCTGCCGCATGCGCGGCGTGGCATTGCATATTTCAGCCGCCTTGGCGTCTCATCCAGCATGAGCGCCACGGCGGTTTGGCTTAGATAAGGCAGGTAATCCAAGTGGCTCGCAAGACTCCCATCGAACGCTATCGCAATATCGGCATTTCGGCGCATATCGACGCCGGAAAGACCACGACCACCGAACGCATCCTGTTCTATACCGGTGTGAATCACAAAATCGGCGAGGTGCACGATGGCGCCGCCACCATGGACTGGATGGAGCAGGAGCAGGAACGCGGCATCACGATTACCTCGGCCGCGACCACCGCCATCTGGAACGGCCACCGCCTGAACATCATCGACACCCCCGGGCACGTCGATTTCACCATTGAGGTCGAACGCTCGCTGCGCGTGCTCGACGGCGCCGTCGCGGTGCTGGACGGCAACCAGGGCGTCGAGCCGCAGACCGAGACCGTCTGGCGCCAGGCCGACCGCTACAACGTCCCGCGCATCGTGTTCGTCAACAAGATGGACAAGATCGGCGCCGACTTCCAGATGTGCCTGCGCACCATCCGCGAGCGCCTGGGCGTCAAGGCCGTGCCGATCCAGCTGCCGATCGGCTCGGAAACCAACCTCAAGGGCATCGTCGACCTGGTCCGCATGAAGGCGGTGGTCTGGGATAGCGAAGGTCTCGGCGCCAACTATCACGACGAAGAGATCCCCGCCGACATGAAGGAGGCCTGCGACGAGGCGCGCCACTACATGATCGAAAACTCCGTCGAGCTCGATGACGAGGCGATGGAAGCCTATCTCTCGGGCGAGGAGCCGTCGGTCGAGGTGATCAAGAAGTGCCTGCGCAAGGCCGTGCTGACCGGCGCCTTCTATCCGATCCTGGCGGGCTCAGCGTTCAAGAACAAGGGCGTCCAGCCGCTGCTCGACGCCGTGGTCGATTACCTGCCCTCGCCGGTGGACATCCCGCCGACGCCCGGCATCGACTTCAAGACCGAGGAACCGGTCACCCGGCGCGCGTCCGATGACGAGCCGCTGTCGATCCTGGCGTTCAAGATCATGGACGACCCCTTCGTCGGCTCGCTGACCTTTTGCCGCATCTATTCCGGCAAGCTCGAGACCAGCATGGGTCTGCTCAACTCCAGCCGCGACAAGAAGGAACGCGTCGGCCGCATGCTGCTGATGCACTCCAATAACCGCGAGGACATCAAGGAAGCCTACGCCGGCGATATCATCGCGCTGGCCGGCTTGAAGGATACGCGCACGGGCGACACCCTTTGCGATCCGCTGAAGTCGCCGGTGATCCTGGAGAAGATGGATTTCCCGGCGCCGGTGATCGAGATCGCCATCGAGCCGAAGTCCAAGGCCGACCAGGAAAAGCTCGGCGTGGCGCTGGCCAAGATGGTCTCCGAGGACCCGTCCTTCACCGTCCAGACCGACCAGGAGTCGGGCCAGGTGATCATGCGCGGCATGGGCGAGCTGCACCTCGATATCAAGGTCGATATCCTGCGGCGCACCTACAAGGTCGAAGCCAACATCGGCGCGCCGCAGGTGGCCTATCGCGAGAGCCTGGGTAAGGTCACCGACATCGACTACACCCACAAGAAGCAGACTGGCGGCACCGGCCAGTTCGCCCGCGTGAAGATCAAGTTCGAGCCCGGCGAACAGGGCTCCGGCTTCGTCTTCGAAAGCTCGGTGGTCGGCGGCTCGGTGCCGAAGGAATTCATTCCCGGCGTGCAGAAGGGTCTGGAGCAGGCCAAGGAAAACGGCCTGCTGGCCGGCTTCCCGGTGATCGACTTCAAGGCTTCGCTCTACGACGGCGCCTTCCACGACGTGGACTCCTCGGTCCTCGCCTTCGAAATCGCCGCCCGCGCGGCGTTCCGCGAACTGCGCGAGCGCGGTGCGCCCAAGCTGCTCGAGCCGATCATGAAGGTCGAGGTGGTGACGCCTGACGAATATATGGGCGACGTCATCGGCGACCTGAACAGCCGCCGCGGCCAGATCCAGGGCACCGAAACCCGGGGCAACGCCCAGGTGGTCACCGCCTTCGTGCCGCTGGCCAACATGTTCGGCTACATCAACACCCTGCGGTCCTTCTCCCAGGGCCGCGCCAACTTCTCGATGACCTACGATCACTACGACCCGGTGCCGCAAGCCGTCGCCGACGAAGTGATCAAGAAGTACGCCTGATCCAACCCTAGCTGGAGGACGAGCCCGGACAGGGCTGGAGCTTGAAATGGCCAAAGAAAAATTCCAACGCAACAAGCCGCACTGCAACATCGGCACGATCGGTCACGTTGACCATGGCAAGACGACGCTGACGGCGGCGATCACCTTCACCCTGGCGAAGTCCGGTGGGGCCAAGTCGATGAGCTATGCGGACATCGACGCCGCGCCTGAGGAAAAGGCCCGCGGGATCACCATCAACACCGCGCACGTGGAATATGAGACGCAGAACCGTCACTACGCCCACGTCGACTGCCCCGGCCACGCCGACTATGTGAAGAACATGATCACCGGGGCGGCCCAGATGGATGGCGCGATCCTGGTGGTGTCGGCCGCCGACGGCCCGATGCCGCAGACCCGCGAGCATATCCTGCTGGCCCGTCAGGTGGGGGTCCCGGCCCTGGTGGTCTACATGAACAAGGTCGATCTGGTGGACGACGAGGAGCTGCTGGAGCTGGTGGAGATGGAAGTCCGCGAGCTGCTGAGTTCCTACGAGTTCCCGGGCGACGACATCCCGATCGTCAAGGGCTCGGCCAAGGTGGCGCTGGACAACGGCGACCCGATCATCGGCGAGAACTCGATCCTGGAGCTGATGACGGCGGTGGACACCTACATCCCGCAGCCGGCGCG